>JAAYIY010000040.1 GCA_012523185.1 Clostridiales bacterium | reverse complement strand
TGTGTATGTTACACTCATTTTGCAACAACCTTTCTTTTTGTGGATGATGTTTTGTCATGAAATCATTTTACCACAAATTATCGGTTGTTGCTTTTTTATTTGTAACATATGTATTTTAACAGGACAACCATGAAACATTCTTTAAGAAATTATTTGCAAATCTTAACTTATTCTTAACCATTGTATTTCCGATTTCTTAACTTTTTGGTGGTTTAATATTGATATCGGGTTTGAAAAGTCCCTGAAATCTGATATACTCTATAAAGAAAGGAGATGCCGCATATGTACCGTGTACTTGTCTGTGACGACGACACAGCCATCCTTGACTCAATCGAGACATTTTTGAAGCTTGAGGGCTATGACGTTTTGAAAGCAAAAGACGGGGCGGAAGCTGTCAGGCTTGTCGGTGAAAACGAGATTCATTGTGTCATACTTGACATAATGATGCCGAAGCTTGACGGGCTCGGCGCGACGCTTAAGATGAGAGAAGGCTCAAATCTCCCCATCATCCTGCTTTCAGCCAAAAGCGAGGACACCGACAAAATAGCAGGCTTGAGCTTCGGCGCAGACGACTACGTTACAAAGCCGTACAATCCGCTTGAGCTGATGGCAAGGGTAAAATCACAAATACGCAGATATGTGTCACTCGGGAGTATGCCGGCAAGCGAAACGCTCATTTCTACCGGCGGTTTGTCGCTCGACACGGAGTCAAAGGAGGTCACTCTTGACGGCGAACCTGTCAGGCTGACAGCGAGGGAATACGGCATCCTTGAATACCTCATGATAAATATGGGCAAGGTGTTTTCCACCTCACGCATTTATGAGGCTGTTTGGAACGAACCTTCGTTTACGACTGAAAAAACGGTGACTGTGCATATCACGAAAATCAGGGAAAAAATCGAAATCAACACCAAAGACCCGAAATATCTTAAGGTGGTATGGGGAATTGGATATAAAATCGAAAAAATTTAGACATTCTTTATTTGTTAAGTTTTTGTGCGTTATAGCTTCTTCCGCGCTGATATTTCAAAGCGCATATTTTGCCGTGGCTGTAATAATGGATTTCAATTTTTACGGCTCACTTGACACAATCGGCAAAAAGGATTTAAAATTTGAGGATACACAGGCTTTTAACAACATCGCGCGGCAGGACATATCCTATGCCGCGTCGCTCGCGTGTGCGTCATATGTTGATATTGACGCGATTGACAAGGAAATATCAGCCCATAAAGGCAAAGAAGTCGGAGTAGCGCATGAAAAATATCTGTTAAAAAAAGCTTCGATTATCGAGGGCGAGCTTTATTATGTCGCGACACATTACGACTCCTACGACGACGACAGATATAACGAGGATTACAGCCGTTATGTCGCCGAGCCGAACACGAACACAACAGCTGCCTCCGGAGATGCCGCCACCACGTTTTCCGTGCCGGATACGAACACAGCAACTGCCTCCAAAGATGCTGCCACCACGTTTTCCGAGCTGTACACCGCGGAGCAGCACGTGTCGGAAACGTCCGGCACACAAACCTATCAATCCATCGAGGTGGACAGCTTTGCTCCAAAAAACGTACAGATTGCGCAAAGCATTTTAAAGAAAACGTCGGGTATCGGTTTCCTTGAGTATGAGGGACTTGTGCGCAATCAGGCTTTTGTGGAGCAGTATTTCAGATTTGACAGCAGCTTTGAGCTTTCAAACGGCGACACATTTTACTGGGGCATGAACGGCAGCATAACTTATGACAAAAGCGAATCCGGATCGCTTAATGCTATTGCCGCATACTACGACCAAGGCAGGGATAACTTCACTTCCTCTATCCGTGACCAAAAAAATTATGCTCTTTTTTACCTTGAAAAAAGCGTCAACTTTAAATATGCCGCTTTTGGCGCTTCGGGAAGTGTTTTGGCGTCAAACATTGACGATGCTGAAAAAGCTTTGTCAGACATTAAAAATCGCGAATGCTTCATGCTTTACGAGGGCGGCGAATTAGAGACAAACGGCTTTGCCGACAAAGATTCAACAGACGGCTACAGCATTAAAAACATTTTGTCGTCATCCATAGGCAGCAAAGAGATTACTTTGATGGCATACATTGAAAACCCGCTTGCAGAAGGCGATATGTATTATTCCCTCAGCCGTTACCACAGCGGCAACACAGGCGGAAACGCAAGCAGGAAAATCATCACAGCCGCCATATCCCTTGCTGCCGCCGTCTTGCTTCTTATCGTCCTCCTTTGCCTTTGCGGACACAAAAACGGGATCGAGGGACATTCTTTGTCATTTATTGACAGGGTGCCGGGCGATGCTCACCTTATCGTTTCAGCAATATTAAGCGTGCTGCTCGCTATCCTTGCTGTATATGTCGCGGAGATGACAGTTTCTTTTGCGAGAGGCTACTCATGGAACGCACATATTTATATTGAGCGGCTTTGGTCCGAGCTTGAAGTCTCCAAATGGCCGCTTGTCGGCGTAGCCGCACTTATTGCGGCAGTTTGGATGATTATAACCGAGTGGCTTGCGTCTGTTGTCCGCACGGTTAAGGCGGGCAAACCATACTTTAAAGGCTTCGTTGTCGTAAAGCTGGTGTTGTTATTATTTCGTGCCTTTAAAAGGTGCTTTCGCCTGTTGTCGGCCGCGTTTAAAAAGCTTCGGTATGTTTTGTCGCGCGACTCAAAAAAGACAAGGCGGACTGTCATTGCTTTCTTTGTCTTATATTTGCTTGTCAACATCATATCCGCCTTGATGCTTGCCGCGGGCCACGGGGTTTTCATGCTCGGCTTTTTGTTAATCGCGTCAGTTAACGCTTTCGCGCTTTGGAAAAGCCTGCGGTATTACAAATATCTTGATGAAATAATAAAGGCGGCGGGCTTGGAAAGCTCAAAAATCCCCAATGACCCAAAGATGCCCGAATCGTTAAAGTCACTTGCGGGCAATATAGAGCTTAAGCAAGACGAGCTTAAAGCCGCAATAGAAAAAGCTGTGAAGGATGAGCGGACAAAGACGGAGCTTATCACGAATGTTTCTCATGACTTAAAGACGCCGCTTACTGCCGTTATCTCATATGTTGACCTGCTTAAAAAATGCGATATTTCAGATAAAACGGCAATTGGTTATATTAATGTTCTTGAAGAAAAGTCAACAAAGCTGAAGCTTTTGATTGAAGACCTTATAGAGGCGTCAAAAATCTCGACCGGGAATGTGTCGCTCAATCCCGTCAGCGTAAATCTTACGGAGCTTGCTGTTCAGGCAATCGGCGAAATGAACGAGCAGTTTGAGGAAAACGAACTTGAAATACGCCTAAGCGAGCCAAAAGAACCGCCTGTAATTTTTGCCGACAGTCAAAAGACTTTCCGCATAATTGACAATCTGCTTAATAACGCGGGTAAATATTCGGTGCATGGCAGCAGAGTTTATATCACGGTTTCGAGCAGCGGAGATTACGGTCTTTTCGAGGTTAAAAACATTTCAAGAGAGCCGCTCAATATATCGCCTGAGGAGCTTCTCGAAAGGTTTGTCAGGGGCGACAAGTCAAGGACAAACGACGGCAACGGGCTTGGGCTGTCGATAGCTGAAAATTTATGCAGCCTGCAAAACGGCAAGCTTGTCATATCCATAGACGGCGACTTGTTCAAGGCTTCCGTATATTTGCCGCTTGAAAACAAGTTTGGTTTCAACTGATTAACACGACAAAAACACAGGAATTTTTAAGGCGGCGCCGCGTTTTTACTTCGCGGCGCCGCCATTATATTTTATAAGCTTTTCTCAAAACGGCTGCCCTTGACAGCCGCTCCTAAAGACCGTTCCTAACTCCCGTTCTCAATATATTTTAAAATGTTTTCGGCGCTTGTAAACGCGCTGTAAAGCTTGTTGTACTCGTTTTTCATAAACTTTTGATTAACCGCCGTTTCCATCATTTTAAGCATATCGTCAAAATATCCGTCGATGTTGAAAAGAGCTATAAGCTTTTTGTGCCTGCCGAGCTGCTTCAGCGTCAGCACCTCAAAAAACTCCTCAAACGTGCCTATCCCGCCCGGGACGGCAATAAACGCGTCAGCGCCGTCCTCCATCGCCTGCTTTCGCTCACGCATTGTTTCTGTAAAAATAAAGTCGGTGCATTTGTCATAAAGTATTCCGTCCACATTAAAAAAAGACGGCGCGACTCCGATAATCTCTCCCCCGAATTTCGCCATTCCCCTTGCCGCGGCGCCCATCAAGCCGTCGGCGCCGCCGCCGAAAATAAGGCTGTGCCCTCTTTGCGCCATCTTTTCGCCCAAAAGCTCGACTTCTTTAATATATCCTTTGTTTATCTCATTGCTTGACGCGCCGAAAACGCAAATTCTCATAATTTCCGCTCCTAAGGTCTTATTGATTTTCCGAGAGTGTAGACTTCACCAAGCCGCTCAGACTTTTTGACGCCGCCTTTTTCTCTGATGCCGCCGATTGTTATTATGCCCGCGATTCCCCAATTAAGGTGTTCGCATATTCTTATGTATTGCCCGACGGCAGGCTCAAAAGCGTCCTCGTCGTAAGCATTCATCAGAAGCGCGGACGAACTTACCTTGAAGCTTTTTCGCTCTTTGGCATAAAGCCTGTCGATTATCAGCTTTAACGGCGCCGGAAACCCCCACCAATAAACAGGGGAAGCAATCACAAGCATGTCGGTGTCGTCAATCAGGCGCATCAGCCCGCCTGACATGTCGTCGCGGTGTATGCATGAGCCTATTTTATCCTTGCAGCGGCCGCAGTCTATACATGGCGCGACTTTTGCATCATATGCCTTTATAACAGCTATTTTATTTCCGCGCTCCTCGGCTCCCCTTCTGAATGTGTTCGCCATGACTTCTGTGCTGCCGTTTGCGCGCGGACTGCCTATTAAAATAAGAATATTCATATAAACTCACATAACCTCCGAATTAAGTATTGACTAAGGCGGTTTGGACGATATAATATTATATATAGCGATTAAGGAAAACTTTAACTGTTAAGGGGGAGTTTGTATGTTAAAGGTCGGTATAGTGGGCGGCAGAGGATTGAGCACAATCGCGGGGTTTCAAAACAGGCCTGAGCTTTGTGAGGTTTCGGCAATCTGCGACATTGACGGCGGCGTCCTTGACGATGCCGTCAAGAAACACGGCATACCCCGCAGCTACAGGATATTTGACGACATGCTTGACAGCGACATTGACGCGGTCGTCATCGCCACGCCTATGCATTGTCATGTGCCGATGGCGATACAAGCGCTTGAGAGAGGGCTGCACGTCCTGTCGGAGGTCACGGCGGGTGTGACGATTGACGAGCTTTGGTGGCTGATCGAGGCTGTCGAAAAATCTAAAAAGACATATATGTTTGCCGAGAACTATTGCTATATACCTCAAAACGCTGTCATCAAGGCAATGGTTAATGACGGGCTTTTCGGCAAGGTGTATTTTGGAGAAGGCGAATATATCCACAACGTGTTAAGCTTAGTCAGCCGCTCCGGCTTTGGAATGCCCACATGGCGAAAATATTGGCAGCTTGGCAAAAGAGGCTGTTTTTATCCGACACACAGCGTGGGGCCTGTCGCTCAATGGTTTGAGGGCGACAGCATAAAGTCTGTTATGACCTGCTCAAGCGGTCAAAATGTGGCGGAAATCGAAGGTTTGAGACAGGACGACACAACTCTCACGATGTGTCGGCTTGAAAGCGGTGGGCTTGTGAAAATTCGCGTCGACTGCATGTCTCCGCGCCCGCACAACATGTCATATTACAGCTTGCAGGGAACAAAAGGCTGTTACGAGGCGCCGCGCGGGCTCGGTGACGAACATAAAATTTGGCTTGAAGCCTCCGGAGACGGCGACAATCGAAAATGGGCGCCGCTGTCTGATTATTATGACAAATATCTGCCTGAGCGCTATAAAAACGCGACGGAAAAGCAAAAACAATCGGGGCACTGGGGCGGCGACTTTTTCCTTGTCGATGATTTCCTTGACGCGGTCATTAACGGCAAAAAACCGGCGATAGATGTTTATGACGCCTGCGAGTGGACGGCAGTCGGGCTTCTTTCGGAGCTGTCTGTAACAAACGGCGGCAGAGCCATTGATATGCCGCGTTTTCGCCCCGGCACTCCTTTGAGCGAGCAGATAATAAAGCTTTGACAGTCTCTTTGCGATTGTTGGATTATCTTTGAGCAAACACTGTCACGGTCTGTAAAATATCTGCACGCAAAAGACTGTCCCGCCTGACGACACGGCACAGCCAACGCCTATTTTTGTGTAATCCTCATTGAGTATGTTTGCCTTGTGTCCTTTTGAATTAAGCCACACTTCCATCATATATTCCGGCGTGTCACATCCTTGACCAGTGTTTTCGCCGTAATTGTAATTTTCGCTCACACCTAAAACAGTGTACCACTCGGACCCGTCAGGTCTTTTGTGCGAAGCGCCGTTCACCCTTATGCTGTCTATCGAGGCACATTCCTCCGCTCTCGTTTGCGCCGCGTTCATGAGCTTGGCATCTGTCCGCAGCTTTTCCGCGCCCGCGTCTCTCCTGTTGTCGTTCGTCAGCTTTACGACACTGTTTATATATGCCCCTTTGCTGAATTGTGATGTCAGCGTAAATCTTTTTGGCGGCGCCGCGGCTGTTGTTGTCGCGGGAGCCGCCGTTTTTGTTTCTTTTTTCTCCGTCGCCTTGTCAGCGGCTTTGGAGGTTTGTTCATCCGCGGCTGTTTCAAAGTCAAGGCTTTCGCTTTCCTCTGAACTTGATAAATCAGTTTCAGCCGCCGATTCGCCCGCCTCCTGCGCGTCAATGATTAAGGAGTCCCGGTTTCCGCAATAAATTGACACCGCAAAAACAATAATAACTATAAAAAAGACCGAAAGAATCAGTCTTAAAAATTTCAAAGCTTTACCGGTAACTTTTTTCATGCATTATTTCTCCGAGTTTTGCCGCCGATTAAATAAGCGCTTGCCGCTTTCGCGCGGCGCCCACAAGAGCGTTTTAACAAAATGCTGCTAAAACGGCGGCGAATATTTGTTAAAGGTTTTCTTTATACCAATTTATCGCAAGCTCAAGACCCTTATCAAAATCATATTCGGGTTCATAGCCGAGCATTTCACGCGCCTTGGCGATGTCGGCGTTTGAATGCCTTATATCGCCTTTTCTGGTCGGCTCAAATGTCGGTTCCACGCCGTCTATGCCGAGCGCTTTTGAGATTGAACGGTAAATGTCAACAAGACTTTCTCTTCCGCCGTAAGCAATGTTAAAAGACTGCCCGGCCGCCTCCTTTGGCGCAAGGCACGCCTTGAGGTTTGCCTCGACGACATTTTCAACATATGTGAAGTCCCTTGACTGCTTCCCGTCCCCGTAAATTACGGGTGTCTCCCCTCTTAAAAGCTGCTTGATAAACTTTGGTATGACCGCGGCATAAACACCCTCCGGGTCCTGACGTTTTCCGAAAACATTAAAGTATCTTAATCCGTATGTTTCAAGCCCGTAAAGCTTAAAATACAGCTTCCCGTATTCTTCGCACACGCGCTTTGTCAGCGCGTAAGGCGAAAGCAAATCGCCCTCGCGCCCTTCTCTTTTCGGCAGCTCCGCGCTGTCGCCGTAAACGGACGAGCTTGAGGCGTAAACAAACCTTTTGACGCCTTGTGTCTTTGCCGCCTCCATCATATTAAGCGTGCCGCCTATGTTCACGCGCTCGTAATACACAGGCATTTCAATGCTCCTCGGCACACTCCCCCACGCCGCTTGATTCAAGACAAAATCAACGCCCTCGCAAGCGGCTTTGCACGTTTCAATGTCTGTTATATCGCCTTTTATAAATGTGTATGAAGGGTTGTCGGCAAACATATCCACATTTTCACGCTTGCCCGTCGAGAGGTCGTCAAGGCAGCGCACAGTGTGTCCCATTGAGAGCAGGCGCTCGCAAATGTTGGAGCCTATGAATCCTGCTCCGCCCGTCACAAGGAAAACGCTGTCCTCCCTGAAAGGCAAATTTTGATATCCCATTGTCTTGTCGGCGCCCTTTCTTAGCTGTCTTCCGGTTTGTTAAGCCCTAACTTTTCGATTGCCGCTTCACGCATTTTATACTTTAAAATCTTTCCCGCGACATTCATCGGGAACGAGCTGACAAACTCGACATATTTGGGAATCTTGTGGCGCGCCATATGATCCCTGACAAACTTTTTAAGCTCGTCCTCGCTTAAGCATTCGCCCTCTTTGAGGATTACGCACGCCATAATTTCCTCGCCGTATTGTTCGTCCGGCACACCGATTACCTGGACGTCGGAAACCTTCGGATGAGTGTATATAAATTCCTCTATCTCCTTCGGGTATATGTTTTCGCCGCCGCGAATTATCATATCCCTTAATCTGCCTGTTATGCGGTAATATCCGTCGGGTGTGCGGCAGGCTATGTCGCCTGTGTGCAGCCATCCGTCGCTGTCAATCGCCGCTTCTGTCGCCTGCGGCATTTTGTAATAGCCCTTCATGATGTTGTAGCCGCGCACGACAAGCTCGCCGTTTTCTCCGTCCGGCAAATCCTTGCCTGTTTCGGGGTCAATAATTTTGCATTCGACATTCGGAAAAACGCGCCCGACTGTCCCGACACGCAAGTCAAGCGGATCCTCCCAGTCGCTCATTGTGCAGCCGGGAGACGCCTCTGTCTGCCCGTAAACGCTTGTGATTCCGTACATATTAAGCTTTTCGACTACATCACGCATGAGCGGCTCGGGACAAACACTGCCTGCCATTATGCCTGTTCGGAGATATGAAAAATCGGTTTTTACATAGTCCTCATGCTCAAGCATCGCAATAAACATCGTGGGAACGCCGTGACAAGCGGTTATACGCTCCAGATTGACACAGGCAAGAGATGTCTTTGCCGAAAAATAAGGTATCGGGCACATGGTCGTGCCATGTGTCACGGCGGCGGTCATGGCAAGAACCATCCCGAAGCAGTGGAACATCGGAACTTGAATCAGCAATCTGTCCGCCGTTGAAAAATCCATCCTGTCTCCGATGCACTTTCCGTTGTTGACGACATTGTAATGTGTGAGCATGACGCCTTTCGGAAAACCTGTGGTTCCGGAAGTGTATTGCATATTGCACACATCATTTTTGTCGACTGCGGACGCGCGGCGGTAAACCTCCTCAATCGGGACATTATAAGCGAGCGCCATGGCGTCGTCCCATGTGAGGCAGCCGTCGCGGCGCGATTGGATTGTTATGACATTGCGCAGGAAAGGAAGCCTTCTGCAATGGAGCGGCTGTCCGGCGACAGAGCTTTTCAGCTCCGGGCAAATCTCATTTATGATGGCAATGTAATCGGAATCAACGGCGCTGTCGATAAGAATCAGCGTGTGAGTGTCCGACTGTCGGAGAAGGTACTCGGCCTCGTGTATTTTGTATGCTGTGTTGACAGTGACGAGAACGGCGCCTATTTTTGTTGTTGCCCAAAAAGCTATGAACCATTGCGGCACATTTGTCGCCCACACCGCGACATGGTCGCCCGGCTTGACGCCGAGAGCGATGAGCGAGCGGCTGAAAGTGTCGACATCGTCGCGAAACTCCGCATAAGTCCGTGTGTAATCAAGCGTCGTATATTTGAAGGCGTACTGGTCGGGGAATTCGCTTGCAATCCTGTCAAGCACCTGTGAAAATGTGCTGTCTATAAGCGTGTCCTTTTTCCAAATGTATTTTCCCGAGCCGTCCTTGTTTGAAAAGGTCTTGCCGCTGTCCTTTTCTTCTGAAATGTATCGGCTCATATAATTTAAAAAGTGCGGGAAAACAATGGCGCTGTCGCTTAATTCCTCAAGCCAAAGGGGTTTCCATTCAAAGGAGATGAATCCGTCGTAATTAACGGAGCGCAGCGCGCTCATCATCTCGTCAAACGGGATGTCCCCCTCCCCCATCAGCCTGAACCGTACTTTGCCGTCGATAACAACAGAATCCTTAACATGGACGTGCCTTATGTACGCGCCAAGGTTCTGGATTGTCTTTTCCGCGCTTTCTCCAAAGCGCCTGTATGGGTGGTGCATGTCCCATAAAGCCGCAAGGTTATCCGAAGCGAAAAAGTTGAGGATGTCGCAGAGCCTTGATGTGTCGGCATAAATCCCGACTGTTTCAATTAAAAGCACGACGTCCGCTTTTTCGGCAATCGGTATCATTTTTTTCAGATATTCGACGACGGCGTCGTCCTCCTCCTCAGGCGTCTTTCCCTCCTGCTGTGAGGCGTAAATCCTTATGTATGGCGTGCCGAGGCTTGAGGCGATATAGATATAATCTTCTGTATCTATACAGTTTTCCGTGAGCTTTGACGCGTCGGCTATGTTGCAAACAGCGTCAAAACACGGCACCGAAAGCCCCAGCTCGCGAAGCTTTCGTGATGTCTTAGGCAGTTCGCTTTTTATAAACGGCGCGTTTCTGCCTTCAAAAAGACCTTCGCTTATGTTGTGAACCTCAATGCCGCTGAAACCCAAATCCTTTGCCATTGAGTAAAAATCACGCCAAGTGAATTCGTTCCAGCCGTTTGTTGAAAATGAAAGCTTCATATAAAATCAAATCCTTTCGGTGTGGCACAGCGTTTTTACGCGTTATCAGCGTCATAAACAATTTTGTTTAAGGCGCTGATATAAGCCCTGATGCTTGCGCCTATGATGTCGGTCGAAATGCCCTTGCCGGAATAAAGCTCACCGTCGGAGCGAAGCTTAACAAGCGCGTCGCCCATTGCCTCACGTCCCTCGGTGACAGACTGAATTTGAAAGTCGTCAAGCTCGTAATGATGCCCTGTAATCTTTTCAATGGCAAGGAAAGCGGCGTCGATTGGCCCGTCGCCCGTGCTAAGACCGTTTTGCCGCACTCCGTCTTTTTCAAGCGTGATGTTTGCCGTCGGCGTCAGCACATTGCCGCTGTTGATGACATAGCTTATAAGCTTGTAGACCGGCGGAACTTGAAGCGCGGAGCTTGCAATGATTGCTTCAAGCTCCTTGACACCGATAAAGTCCTTTTTTCCGACGACGCTTAAAAAGGACTCATATACCTTTGCGTTGTCCTCTTGTGTGAGGTTGTATCCAAGCTTTGATATCACGCCTATGAGCGCCGTTATGTCTGTGTTTTCGTCAAGCGTGAAATCTTCCGTCTGCTCGGCGACACCGTTGATGAAAGGAGTGCTTTCACCGCGTTTTGTCTTTATCTGCGGTATCAGCTGCTTTAAAAAGGACGAAAGCGCCGTTATGTTTACGTTTGACCTTATTTTAAGCGAATCGCCTCTTAATCTTATTGTGTGCGCTACGGCATCAAGAGTCGGCGTCAGCGAGTCGCAGACAGTTGTTTTTATTGTCGAAACACCTGCGTTCACAGAAGCGAACGCGCACGCCGCCGCCATTTTTATTTCATTGCTGCACTGCATCGCGTACTCGACTGTTTTAAGCTCGTCTATGCGGCATACAGCGTCGTTTAAAAAATCCTCTATCTCGTTTGGAAACAGCGTGCCGATTGAATCGCAGAACGTGATTGTTTTAGCTCCCGCCTTAACGGCAGTTGAAACAGCCTTTGCCAAAAAGTCCTTTTCGCTTCTTGTGGCGTCGGCGGCGGAAAACTCAACATCGGGGCAAAGCGAAGCGCAGCGGGACACAAGAGATTCTATAAGCTTTAAGACCATCGGCGGCTTTTTCTTGCACATATATTCCATCTGAACAGCCGAAACAGGCACAACAACGTTGAGCCTCGGACGTGCCGCACCTGACAGCGCGTTCCAAGCGTTGAGGGCGCTTTCCTCCGTCAATCCCGATTCGACTGAGAGAATGCTGTTTTTGAGGACGGACGCAATGGATTTGACAAGAAGCTCGTCTGCCTTGTTGCCCGACAGCGCCGGCATCTCTATGATATCGACATTTAACCTATCAAGCTGCTTTGCGATATCAATTTTTTCTCGGAATCCGAGAAGCATTTCCCGATTTTCGGCTGCTCTGCGAAGAGTCATGTCTGCAATCTTGATTGTTTTCATGTAAATGTCTCCTTCTTAATGAAAAAAATAAATCCCCAAAGCCAACACTTCAGGGACGATAACTTAATACCGCGGTACCACCCAAATTACCGTCTGTAAACGGTCTCTTTGCAGGACTGAAAAGTCCGATGTCATGGTAACGGGACAAACCGTGATTCCTTACGCAGCCAAACGGCCTTCCGAAATCCTGCTCGGGAGTGAGACTGCCTTGTTCGCGCAGTATCGGCTTTCACCGTCCGCCGACTCTCTGAAAAGCGCTGAAAAAGGCATAATTCCGTCATAGCATTTCAAGTGTTTTTAAATTGTAAGGTCATTTTATCAACAACCGAATAAAATGTCAAGTTTTTGTTTTTTGTGTTCTGCACTTCTCATCTTTCTCTAAAAGCCTTTTCTTTTCTTCGCTCCCTATAAAGGCGTTCTTCCTTCTTCTTGCCCTTTAAGGATTTGCCCTTTAAGGAGATTTCTCCATTTCACCGCTTAATTTTAAAAAACTTCCCCGCGAGATTTGCTAAAAAACACCTTTTTCTATATCTTCAATCAGCTTAATTCTTCTTAAATGGCGCTCGCTTTCCGCCGCCGCGGTGTAAAGAAATATATCCGTCAGGCTGACAGCCAGCTCCGCGCTTATCACGCGCGCTCCGAGACAAAGGATGTTTGCGTCATTATGAGTCCGCGCGGCTTTTGCCGTGAATTCGTCGTTACAGCAAGCGGCGCGTATCCCGTCCACTTTGTTTGCCGCTATAGAAACTCCGATGCCTGTGCCGCAGCAAAGAATCCCTTTGTCGCAGCTTCCGTCCGCGACGGCTCGCGCGGCTTTTGCGGAAAAAATCGGGTAATCAACAGGCATTGCGTCAAAGCTGCCGAAATCCGTATATTCCTCGTTTTTAGCTTCAAGAAACTGCTTTATAATCTCCTTAAGCTCAAATCCCGCATGGTCACTTCCCAACGCAATCATTTTGAGTTCTCCTTTGATTTCAATTCTCTTTCCGCCTGTGACAGACGAAGATATTTGACGTCGAGCGCGTCGGGCGAAACTGCGTTCTCATACAGCTTTCGGTCAAAAACAGCGGCAGCCGCGCCTGTGGCTCTTTGAAATCTTCGGCTTTCGGGAGCGGCTTGCGCGTCTTTTAAGACACCTGACAGCGCATTGCGGCAAAGCAAGGCGCCGTCGCCGACAAAAACGATTTCTTCGTCATATCCGCAAAGCTTTTTCCCCAAATCTTCGATGCTGACGACAAAGTCTTCCGAAAGACGTTCAACGGCTCCTCCCGACGACCTGAACAAAGCGGCATAAACCTGGCTGCGGCGCGCGTCCATAACACAGCATATTACGCAGTCCCTGCCGACAATATTGTATGCCATTGAAAGCAGCGTTGAAACACCGATACATTTTTTGCCTGAAGGCGCCGCAAGACCTTTAACCGCGGCGACGCCTATCCTAACCCCGGTAAACGAACCGGGACCGTTTGTAACGGCGAAAAAGTCCACATCGTCAAGCTTTGTTTCGGCACACTCAAGCACCGACGCTATCAGGGGCATCAGCGTGCGGCTGTGTGTCAAGCCTGAATTCAGGTAAAATTCGCCGATTATCTTTCCGTCCTCAACTAACGCGGCGCTTGCGCAAACCGCCGAGGAATCAACCGCAAGAATTTTCATTGATTTTTATTATCCTGTCGTTGTCATTTCTGCCGTGTGAGATTTCTATCCTGATGCAGTCATCGGGCAAAAAGCTTTGTATGTTTTCGCTCCATTCCGCGGCAATGACGTTTTCGTTGCCGAGAAAATCAAAAAATCCTGTCGAATAAAGGTCGTCAAGGCAGGAGATGCGATACATATCAAAGTGAATCAGCGGCAATCGCCCCTCATATTCGTTCATAAGCGTAAAAGTCGGGCTGCTTACGTTTGATGTTATAGAAAGCCCTTTTGCAAGACCTTTTACGAACGCGGTTTTTCCGACGCCAAGCCCTCCGAAAAAGGCTAAAACCTCGCCGCCTTTAAGACAGGCGGCAAATTCTTCGGCAAATTTTTCTGTTTGTTCCGCTGAATGCGACTCAAAAACTGACATTCTTATGCCTTTCGTTTGTATTGTATCACATATTTTGTGACTATAAAAGCTTTTATCTTGAATTATTCAAAATAAGGCTGTATAATAAGCCATAGTGCCATTGTGAGGAAGGTTACGGAAGTTGAAATTTTTAAAAAGCGTCCGATATTTTATAAAAGAAACAGATTTAATGCTGCTGCTGACGTGCGTTTTTACGTCGGCGTTTGGCTTGCTGGTGGTTCACAGCGCGACCTTAAACAGGATTTCCGACGGCGCCCTAATCTCGCGCGACACAAAAGCAATGCTCATCGCCGTGGTTCTCGGCATAGTCGCTTGTGTCTTTATCTCGGCTATTGATTATGAAATCATCATCCATTTATGGCCGATTATAGCAATTTTCAGCCTTTTGCTGATGGGCACGCTTTTTATTTGGGGAGAAGGACCCGCGGCAAGACCGGACGTCAAGACATGGCTGCGTTTCGGCTCGTTTTATTTTCAGCCGTCAGAGCTTCTTAAGGTTGCGTTCATCGTCACATTCGCAATGCACGCCGACATGCTCAAGGACAAAATCAACAAGCCTTCAAGCATATTGCAGCTCGGAATACACGCCCTTGTGCCTGCCGGGCTTGTTTTTATAACGGGCGACCTTGGCTCGGCGCTTGTCTTTATCTGCATTTTTGGAGGCATAATGTTTGTGTCGGGCGTGTATATAAGATATTTTTTCGTGGTTGCGTCTTTTGCGGTCGCCGCAATCCCGATTTTGTGGCTGAACTTTTTTTCAGAGTTTCAAAAACAGCGCTTTTTAGCTGTTTATTACCCGCGGGGACTGACAGAATCAGCTTATAACGCCGTCATATATCAGCAGCAGCAGGGAATCAGCGCAATCGGCTCCGGCGGAATTAAGGGCAGCGGACTTTTTAACGGCGTGTTTACACAAAACGAGCTTGTCCCCGAAAGCAAAAATGACATGATTTTTACTGTCGTCGGCGAGGAGCTGGGGCTTTTGGGCGGCCTTGCCCTCCTTGCCGTCCTCTTTTTTATAGTGATAAAAATTGTCCTTGTCGCGAAAAACACAAACGACAACGTCTCAAGGCTGCTCTGCTACGGCTCCGCGTTCATGATAGCCGGTCAAATTGTCATAAATATCGGCGTGTGCTTAAAGCTGTTTCCCGTTATCGGGATAACTCTCCCGCTCGTCAGCTCGGGCGGCTCGTCAAATCTGTGTGTGTACCTCACCATAGGTATTGTTCTTAGTGTTTACAGGTTTAACAAGGAGCGCGCGCCTGTCAATTTTCGCCTTAGCGGGATAAACACGCCGTTTTCAGACGTTTAACCGCCTGTCTGCGGGTTTAAGACCTCAATTACGGCGGCCGCGGCGGCCGCCTCCGCTGTCGGCGTTAGTTTTCCGGTTTTATAATCAAACTCCATAAACTGCGGATAGCTGACTTCTGAAAAGACAGTCGGCTGTTTTTTTGTGCCCGCAAGCCACATAAGAAAATCTGCCCCCTGTGTCCCGTAAGGGTAATCAAGGTGCTTCATATCCTTTACAAACCAAGTGTATTCGGGAAACATGCACGTCGAGGCGTCAATAACATTGTCGGGCGAGACATGGTTATGCCCGCATGATGTCTTTTTCTGCACATATCCTTCGCCGAGAGTGCTTCCCAATTTGGCGCACACCGCGCCGCCGCTTGAATATTTTGTGTCGATAAGTATGTCGTTATTATTATGTCTTGTCGGAGTTATCGGGATGCCGTAATAATTGTAGTTTGAAAGAATCATTATGTTACAGCCGTTTGCTTTTGCTTTTTTCAAAAGCTTTTCAGCCTTTTGCTGAACTTCATAATGGTAAAAATCTATCTTTTTAATAAGCCGCGCGTTTTCTTTGCTGTCAAGAGCCGCCGCCTTTGCCTGCTCGTATGTATCGTCAGTCACAAGCGCCCAAATCCCCGGAAGGTTTGCAAAAACGGGATAAAGAACTTCACTGCTTAGCTGCCCTGATATTATTTCTATAAGATCCTCAACAGCGGGAATCAGCTTGTCGAAAACACCTGTCATTCTTAAAAAGCTGTCAAGAACATCACTTTTTACAAACTGGTAAATATAATTTAAAACGGCGTCGCTGTCAAACTCAAAATCAAGCATAAAGCACTCGCCAATAATCGACGTGCCTTGAAAAGCGGCGTTGTCTAATATAAAGTTGTGGATATCACCGGAGCCGAAAAGCCGAAGGTATGAAAGAGCGATGTTGCCGCCCATGCTGCACCCGATCAGCGTCACCTTGTCGTGGCGAGTTTCGTTTTTTACATTTTTGACAAAGTCCTTCAGCTCTTTCGCGATATCAGTCGGGTCAAGCCGCCAGTCATAATTAAAAAAGTAGATATGGTCGCCGCCGTATACGTCTATTGCCGTCTTAATGAAAGCCTGTTCGTCGTTTATGTCGTTGTTGTAAAAGTCGGGATAATTGTCGGCGGAGAGCGGGAACTCTCTGGCTTTGATGTTATGTATCGGAACGCCGCTGCCGTCGCAAAGTATCGGCTCGAATATTGACACCACACCGGGGTTTGTTTTGTCAAGAAACGTCTCCCAATTCTTGTCAAACATAAGGCGCGTGAGCGGCGGGATAACGCCCGCGACGCCGTTGAATATTCTTTTGTTTGACGGCGCCCAGGCGCGTTCTTCTTTGCCGTTTTCATCGACATAAGTCAACGGTACTGTCGCAAATCCGCTAATCACAACAATAGGCGGAGTGCCGCACTCGCATCTGTCGCGAGCGAACACAATCAATCCGCTTGAACCGAGCATCAAAACAAATGCTACGGCTATTGAAATAAAACGTTTCATAAAACTCCATCTCCTCAAATTTTTTTTATCCCGGCGAATTTCGCCATAATTTTTTTTGTGCCGGCTTTTTCAAAAGCTATTTCAAGCATACAGTCGTTTGCAATCTTTTTGGAAGTTATGACGACGCCTTTTCCGAAGCCTTTGTGAAGCACTGTGTCGCCAACGCTGAAATCATCAACAGCCGCCCTCGCCGGACGTGCCGCAGATGGAATGCCGGAAAAACCTCTTGAAGCCGCCCTTTTGGCGGCACTGTCTCCGAATCTTTTTTCAGCATACTCTGCGCGCCGTTCGCCCCGCCCCGCAAAACGCTTAAAATCGGAGTCCGCTTGCTCCAATAATTCTCGTGGAATTTCCCTTAAGAAGCGTGACGGAGGGTTGAATGTGGTCGAGCCGTACAGCTTCCTTGAGCGGGCATTTGTTAAATAAAGCCGATTTTTCGCCCTTGTTATGCCGACATACGCAAGCCTGCGTTCCTCCTCAAGCTCTGTCTGCGTAAGAGCAGAACGGATGCCGGGAAAGATATTTTCCTCCATCCCGACAAGAAAAACATTGTTAAATTCAAGACCCTTTGCCGCGTGTATTGTCATTAACACGACGTTGTCGGAGTCCGCGTTGTAGCTGTCAATGTCTGTCATCAGGGAGATTTCCTCAAGGAATCCGTTTAGCGTCGGGTCTTCGTTTTCTTCCGAATAGCGCACAATGTTGCCGTGCAGCTCGCCGAGGTTTGCCGCTCTGTCGGCGTATGTTTCCTTGTCTGCCTCAATACTTTTTATGTATCCGCTGTCATTCAAAATGAGAAGTAAAAGCTCGTGCAGCGGAACTTCGCCGGACGCTTTTATGAAGCTGTCTAACATTTTAACAAACGGGTCAATCCTTGACTTAGCCTTTAAAATGTCCGGAAATTCGTCGGCTGATTTAATCACTTCATAAATTGATATGCCAAGGTCGGCGGCAATCTCCGCGGCTCTGCCGACTGTCTTTTCGCCTATTCCCCTTTTGGGCTCGTTAATTATGCGGCGCAGCCTTACATTGTCGCTGGGGTTTGAGACAACAGCAAGGTATGCCATTGCGTCCTTAATCTCTTTGCGCTCGTAAAACCTGTAGCCGCCGATGATTCTGTATGGTATGCCCATGCGTGTGAGCGCCGTCTCGATTGAGTTTGACTGCGCGTTCATCCTGTAAAGCACCGCGTTATCTCTCAAAGCGCCGCCCTGTGACCTTAACGACATTATTTTTTCGGCGACATACCGGCCTTCGCTTATTTCGTCGTCCGATGTGCTAAGAGTGATTTTGTCGCCGTTTTTGTTTGCCGTCCAAAGCTCCTTGCCCTTGCGCTGCTCGTTGTTTGATATCACGGCGTTTGCGGCGTCAAGTATGTTTTGAGTTGAGCGGTAATTCTGCTCAAGCCTTATTGTCACGGCGTTTTTGTGTTGGTTTTCAAAGTTAAGTATATTTTCGATTGTAGCGCCCCTGAAGCGGTAAATGCTCTGGTCGTCGTCGCCGACGACACATATATTTTTGTGCTTTGCCGCCAAAAGGGCAATCAAGCGATATTGAGCGTGGTTTGTGTCCTGATACTCGTCAACCATGATGTATTTGAATTTGTTTTGATAATACTCAAGCACTTCGCTGTTTTTTTGGAGCAAAAGAATGGTGTTGACGATTAGATCGTCAAAGTCCATCGCGTCCGCGACTTTTAAAAGCCCTTGATAGCACTCGTAGGCATCGGCTATTTGCCTTTTTCTCATGTCTGTCGCACCGTCTTTGTAAAGCTCATCAGGTGAAACAAGTGAATCCTTTGCGCTGCTTATCTCCGCTAATATTGATTTGTGTGAAAGAAACTTTTCATCAATTCCCAATATGCGCTGACATTCTTTCATCACACGCCGTGAGTCGTCGGTGTCATAAATTGTGAAGCGCGATGAATATCCGAGCAAGGAGGCGTGCCGCCGAAGAATCCTCGCGCAGGCGCTGTGAAAGGTGCATGCCCAAATGTCGCCAATGTTTTCACACTCGCGCCCGAGTTTTTCGTCTATGCGCTCTTTAATCTCGTTTGCGGCCTTGTTTGTAAAGGTTATCGCAAGTATTTCCCATGGCCTGGGCGCGCCGACTGATAAAAAACGTCCAAGCTCCTGCGGGTAGCTTTCAGCTCTGCCCGCGGCATAGTCGGCAAGCGCCTTTAGCTCGGTTTCATCAGGAATGCCAAAAATCCTTTCGGAGCCGTAAGCTTTGCCGTATCTCATTAAATTTGCGATTCTGTTTATCAGGACTGTCGTTTTGCCGCTCCCCGCCCCCGCCAACACCAAAAGCGCCCCTTCTGTTAAAAGGACCGCTTTACGCTGCGTGTCGTTCATTTTACTGAAATCTTTTTCAATAACCTGTCTGCGCAGCTTAATAAAATTAGTTTGCATATTAATTTACCGTCAAATAGATATTTCGTGAGCCAAAGAATAAAGCTCATTGTCGATTGTTTTTTTCATGGAAAGCGCCTCGTAAATGTCAAAGTCGATTATCTGCTCGTGCTGCATTGCCACGACTCTGTTATCCTTGCCGTTTAAAAGAAGCTTGACGGCTCTGTAACCCATCTGGCTCGCGACGACCCTGTCACGGCAGGTGGGTGTTCCGCCCCTTTGCACATGACCTAAAATAACGGCTCTTGACTCAACCCCAAGCGCTTTTTCCACCTGGCGCGACAGCTCCTCAACACCGCCGATACCCTCGGCTACCATAATGATGAAGTGGCGCTTTCCTGTCTTTTGCGTCCTCCTCATCCTCTCAATGATGTCCTTTTCTATGTCATAGTCAAACTCCGGCACAAGAATCGCGGTGGCGCCGACAGCTATACCGGCGTTGAGCGCCAAATATCCCGCCTTGCGCCCCATTACCTCGACGATGCTGCAGCGGCCGTGAGACTCTGTTGTGTCGCGGACTCTGTCAACCATCTGCATTATTGTGTTCATGGATGTATCAAAGCCTATTGTATAGTCACAGCAGGCAATATCGTTGTCGATTGTCCCGGGAACACCTATGCAGGGGATGCCGCTGAGCGAAAGATCGCGCGCGCCTCTGAAAGAGCCGTCGCCGCCTATGACGACTATGCCCTCTATTCCGTGTTCGCGGCATGAATCCACGCCTTTTTGAATGCCCGCAACTTCTTTAAATTCGGGGCAGCGCGCGGAAAAAAGCATGGTTCCGCCCCTGTGTATAATATCTGAAACGCTTCGCAGGTCCAAACGCTCCATATCGCCGCTTATAAGACCTTGAAAGCCTCTTTTAATGCCGTAAACCTCCATGTCGTTTATACAGCCGGTACGAACGACAGCCCTGATTGCCGCGTTCATCCCCGGGGCGTCGCCCCCGCTTGTCAACACACCTATTCTTTTCAAACTATAACTCCTCCTTGAACAATAACAATGCAATGATTTTACACCCAACGGACGGCAAAGTCAAACATATTGACAGCTTTTCAGCCCTTTTTCTCTGTTTATCTCTGTTACAATCACCTTAAAACAACATTTTCTTCACCAAGAATACTGCGCAGTTCTCCCAAAAGCGCATCATTTACGCAGACGGAATCCGCAAGAGGAAGATAATCATACGCGTTTTTGTCACTGTAATAAAAAATCACCCTTGTGGAACCATCAAATATGCCCAAAAGATTTTTAACCTTTTCCCTTTGGGTACCGGTCTTTGACGGAAACCTGAGGAAAAGACCGCTCCTGCGGCTTTTGCGGCGTTCATTGTCAGACGCAGCGCCAACCGTTGCCGCCGCATGAAGCAATTTTTCTGAATATGGCTCTATCATCTCGACTACAATCTTGACGGGTTCATCCTCACGGATGCTTATCCTGCCGTAAACAAGTATGACGCTGCCCTCAAACAAGATGTGGGCGCACTCTGAAAGAGTTTTTGGAAAAACAATTGTCTCGATTGAGCCGTACATATCCTCAACTGTTAAAAACGCCATAACCGCATTGCTTTTTGTCGTCTTTTTCTTAACGGATGTTATTATGCCCAGTAACTTAATATGCTCGTTATCTTTATAAAGTGACGGCTCTCCGTCACCGCTCTTTCCCCCGTCTGATAAATCAGACGTCCTGGCGCTTTTAAGCTTTGCGGACGCTTCCGTGTAGCGCGACATGGGATGACCTGATATGTACAGGCCGGTTACTTCTTTTTCCTGTCGGAGCAGCTCGTCATAAGAAAATTCGGGGACGTCGGGAGGGGAAGGCTCGCTTTGTATCATGCCCTCCATTTCAAAAAAGCCTATCTGACCGTCCACAACGCTCCTTTGCTCGCTGTCAAGGCCTGAAATAATGTCCGGCAGCATCAGCATCATTTGGTTTCTGTTTGCGCCGAGATTGTCGAACGCTCCGCACTTTATAAGGCTTTCTACAGCTCTGCGATTAAAATCATGTCCGTAAAGGCGCTTGCAAAAATTGTAAAACGAAGAATATCCGCCGCCTTTTTCGCGCTCTGAAATGATTTCTCGTATAAAACCCTTGCCGATGTTTTTTACGGCAAGCAGTCCGAAACGTATGTTGCCGCCGACGACTGTAAAGTCCTCAAAGCTCTCGTCAACGCTCGGTGGAAGGACTTTTATGCCGAGCCTGTCGCACTCGGCGATATATCCCACGATTTTATCGGTTCTGTCAAGAACGCTGCTTAAAATCGCCGCCATAAACTCGCAGGGGTATTTGTTTTTCAGCCATGCTGTCTGATAAGCCACATATGCGTAAGCGGCAGCGTGCGACTTGTTGAAAGCATATGAGGCAAACAAAACCATCTCGTCAAAAATGCTGTCGGCTGTTTTTTTGTCAATGCCCTTTTTTAAAACGCCTTCACACTCGACGCTGCCGTCGTCATTTTTCAGTCCGTAAATAAAATATTCACGTTCGCGCTCCATCACGTCATGTTCTTTCTTTGACATTGCGCGGCGGACTATGTCGGCGCGGCCGTAAGAATATCCGGCAAGCTTTCTGAATATCTGCATGACTTGCTCTTGATAAACCATGCAGCCGTAAGTGACGTCAAGTATATCCTCAAGCAGCGGAGTTTTGTATGTTACAAGCTTCGGGTTGTGCCTGTTTCTGATATATGTCGGAATGGAGTCCATAGGCCCCGGGCGATAAAGCGAAATGACCGCGATGAGATCCTCAAGGCTTTCGGGCACAAGCCCCATCAATGTTGACCTCATACCCGGCGACTCAAACTGAAAAACTCCCTCCGTCATCCCCTTTGAAAGCATTTCATAAACTTCACGCGCTTCAAAATCAATCTTTCGGATGTCAAAATCAGGCACACGTCTTTTTATCATCTTTTCGGCGTCACTTATGACTGTCAGCGTGCGAAGCCCTAAAAAGTCCATCTTAACAAGTCCCAGCCGCTCCAATGTCGTCATGGTGAACTGCGTCACAATTGTGTCGTCATTTTTTGCAAGAGGAACATATGTTGAAACGGGATCTTGCGATATGACGACTCCGGCGGCGTGTGTGGACGTGTTTCTCGGCATGCCTTCAATCTGCTTTGCCGTATCTATCAGGTCTTTGATTTGCTCGTTTCCCTCATATGCCTCACGCAGCTCAGACGACTTTAAAAGCGCCTTGCCGATTGTCATTTTCAGCTCGTTTGGGATGAGCTTCGCAATTGAATCGACGACGGAATAAGCAATGCCCAAAACTCTCCCGACGTCGCGTATCGCCGCCCTCGCGGCAAGCGTGCCGAATGTGATTATCTGCGCCACATGATCCGCGCCGTATTTTTCGACAACATAGTCAATGACCTCCGCCCTGCGAACATAACAAAAATCAATATCGAAGTCGGGCATTGTCACGCGCTCGGGGTTTAAAAAACGTTCAAAAAGAAGGTTGTATTTCATCGGGTCTATTCCTGTAATGCCCAAGCAGTAAGCCGCGAGACTGCCCGCGCCGGAGCCTCTGCCGGGACCGACGGGAATACCGCGGCTTTTGGCGTAATTAATAAAGTCGCCGACTATCAAATAATAATCGACATACCCCATTTTGTTGATAACATCAAGCTCGTATTCAAGCCGCTCCGCATATTCCTCAGGCGGGTTTTCACCGTAATGACCGTGAAACCCCTGATATGCCTGCTCGCTGAACCATTCAAAATGATCGCGCCCGTCAGGCACGTCAAAATGCGGCAGCTTTGTGTTGCCGAACTCAAAATCAACACGGCAGCGGCGCGCTATTATGTCGGTGTTGTCGACAGCCTCCGGGCAGTCGGAAAAAAGAGAGCGCATCTCATCCTCGCTTTTGAGGTAAAACTCGTCCGATTCAAACTCTATGCCCGTAGTCTCGCCCAAAAGGTGGTTTGTCTGGATGCAGATAAGCACTTGTTGCAGGCGCGAATCCTCGCGGTTTATGTAATGCGTGTCGTTTGTCGCCACAAGCGGAATGCCTGTTTCTTGCGAAAGCCTTATAATCGACGGATTTATCAAAAGCTGCTCGCGCATACCGTGATCTTGCAGCTCAAGGAAAAAGTTGCCCTGCCCGAAAACATCATTGTACCAAAGAGCCGTCTCTTTAGCACTTTGGTAATCATCGCGCAGCAAAGCGCGCGGTATCTCTCCGGCAAGACATGCCGAAAGGGCGATAAGCCCCTCATGGTGCTTTTCCAAAAGCTCCCTGTCAATCCTCGGTCTTGTGTAAAAACCGCTTGTCCAAGACTCTGAAACCATTGCGATAAGGTTTTGATAGCCGGTATTGTTCTCACAAAGCAGGATGAGGTGATATCGTTCGCTGTCCTGACCGTGAATTTTGTCGTGCCTTGACCTTTGCGCCACATAGCATTCGCATCCGATAACGGGATTGATTCCACGTTCTTTGGCGGCAAGATAAAAGTCAACAACGCCGTACATCGCGCCGTGATCCGTTATGGCGACTGACGTTTGACCTAATTCGCGCACGCGGTCAAGCAGCCCGTTTACACGGCAGACGCCGTCAAGCAGGCTGTATTCTGTGTGAAGATGAAGATGCGCAAAAGACATATCGTTTTCCTTATATTTTTTTGCCGTTCAGTTCGTCGGCAATTTTTAAAAGCCTTGTAAGCCTGTGGTTAATCCCTGAACGGGAAACAGAAAAGCCGTGCAGCTCCTCAAGCTCGTTAAGGGATGCCTGAGGATTTTCAAGCCTTAACTCGGCCGTGACCTTAAGGTTCGGCGAGAGACTGTCAAGCCCCGATTTGCGCTGAATCTTTTTAATGGCTTTAACTTGAGCCATTCCCGCTTCGACAGAGCGGTCTATGTTTGCCGTCTCGAAGTTCACGCGCCTGTTGACACGGTTTATGATATTTTTTTTGATTTTGACACCCATCAGCTCAAGAGTTGAGTTTGTCGCCCCCATTATTGTCAAAACATCTTCAATTTTTTCGCTGTCCTTAAAATAAATTATATAGACACCCTTGCGGACAACGCGTTTCGGTCCAAGCCCCAGCTCGTCCATTAAAAAGAAAAAGTCGTCTGACAGCTTCAAATAAGGTATGACAAACTCAAGGTGGTAGTTCTTTTTCGGCTCCGTGACTGCCCCGCAGGACAAAAACGCGCCCCTTAAAAATGCTTGAAAGCAGCACTCATTTCCGATGTTTGCCCTGTTTATTCTCAAAGTCGGCTCCGGCGGCAAGTGACCGAAAGAGTCAAGTATCTTTCGCCTGTCCGACAGCTTTTTGAAAGAGACAATTAATTTTCTGCCCCTTATTTCGGGGGGCTCGGCGGCGATATTGCACTCTTGCGAAACAATTTTTGAATAAAGCTCGGCCACCATGGCATTTTCGGTGGAAATTGAAACAGACGACAACGAAAACGACCTGCCTGTTATAAGCATACCGTAAGCTTCGGCATGGCGGCAGCAGGGTGAAATTATTTCAAGAGATGAAAGCTCTTTTTTTACTTCTGCTGAAAAGGACATTTTGCACCTCAAGACGTCATAATAAGCCGTTGCCGCGGCACAACACAAAAAAAGGAAACAATCCGCTATTTTTTGATGTCCCTGTGATTTATGTTGGCAAGGTAACCTTTTTCAAACAAGTGGTTCCTCATCTGCTCGGCAAAAACCACGGAGCGATGCTTTCCGCCTGTGCAGCCGATAGCTATGACAAGCTGAGTCTTTCCCTCTTTTTCGTACAAAGGGACAAGAAAATCGACCATGTCAAACAGCTTTTCCTTTAGCATCTTTGAAGCGTCCCATTTCATCACATAGTCGAACACGTCTTTTTCGAGACCGGTATGCTCCTTAAGCTCGTCCACATAAAAGGGGTTTGGCAGACAGCGCACATCAAAAACAAGATCGGCATCGGCGGGAACGCCATATTTAAATCCAAACGACATATTGTGTATCTGCATCTTGTTTGACGGGTTGTCAAGAAAAATTGACACCACGCGCTCACGGCACTCGGCGGGTGAAAGATGCGACGTGTCGATTACATAATCGGCTGCCTCGCGGACAGGGGCAAGCATCCTCTTTTCTTCGGCAATCGCCTCATATACCATGCCGTTGAACATGTCTGAAAGCGGGTGCTTTCTTCTTGTCAGCTTATATCTTCCGGCGACGACGTCGTCGTCGGCAGTGATGAAAAGCACCTTATATGACACGCCCATGACCCTTAGCTCCTCTAAGGATGAAAACAAGCTGCCGAACGAGCCGCCCGCCCTTATATCCGTAACAATAGCTATCTTGTCATGCTTGTCCTTTGAATTTATGAGAAGCCGGATAAATGTCGGTATGAGCTTCGGCGGCATATTGTCGACGCAAAAATATCCAATGTCCTCAAGTGAATTGGCCGCTCTTGTTTTTCCGCCGCCGGAAAGCCCCGTCACAAACACTATTTCCATATCTTATTCCTCCCGCCGCCGTCCGACTGTCTTTATCTCCTGTTCAAGCAAAACTCCCGTGCTTTCAAAAACAGTTTTTTTTACAAGCTCAATAAGAGCCAAAACATCTGATGCGGTAGCGCCTCCGGTGTTAATTATAAACCCCGCGTGCTTTTCGCTTACTTGAGCGCCGCCTATTGATTTGCCCTTAAGCCCGCACTGCTCAATCAGCGCGCCGGCAAAACAGCCCTCCGGACGTTTAAAAACAGACCCGGCGCTGGGATATTGCAGCGGCTGCTTTTGCCGCCGTTTTTCAAGGGTTGCGTTCATTCGCCGACGGATTTCGTCACCGTCTCCGCGGCAAAGCTTTATGAACACCTTTGTTATTACGCCGCCGTTTTCGGCAAACACGCTTCGCCTGTATGAAAGCGCCATATCGCCGACTTTCATAAACTTCGGCGCACCGTCGGAGCCGATATATTCACAGCCCGTCACAACATGAGAAAATTCGCCGCCGTAAGCACCGGCGTTCATATATAAAGCCCCTCCGACACTCCCGGGAATGCCATATGCGAATTCAAGCCCCGATAAATTATTTTTAAGCGCAAAGCCGCAAAGACGTGAAACACTCACACCGGCCGCGCAGCTTATTTCTTCGTCGCCCTCAAGCGCCAAAGAGTCGCGGGCGCCCATAAATATTGTTACGCCCTCAAGCCCCTCATCCGAAACGACAAGGTTGCTGCCGTTTCCCAATATGAACGGAGAGATACCGACATCGGCGCACTTTTTCATTATCTTTGAAAGCTCGTCGTCATTTCGCGGAGTTATCATAAGCTCCGACGGTCCACCGACTTTGAATGTTGTGTAACCGCTCATCGGGACATCGCTTTGAACGGTGCAGCCAATCTCACGAGCGTAAGACGCGGCAATATCGACAGCTTTCAATGCCTCACCGGTTCCTTTCACTTGTGTTGTCAGCAATCAAGCATGGCGGCGCCGAATATCCCGGCGTCGTTGCCAAGCACAGCGGCTTCGATTCTTGTTTGCTTTGACGCGTAAATGCTGTAACGCTCGCGCACGACATGACGGCGCAGCGGCTCAAGGAGATAGTCCCCCTCGTGACCTATGCCGCCGCCGACACAGATTATTTCGGGCTGCAAAGCGTTGATGATATTGATAATCCCCGTCGCGACATAGTATATGTATTTTTCCACGACCTTTTGCGCCGCCTCGTCTCCCTGGCGCATGGCGTCAAAAGCGGTGCGCCCGTTTACCTCGTCGATATTGTCCTTAACAAGGTACCACATGATACTGTTTTGGTTGTGCTGCATCGCGTCCTTTGTCTGCGCCGTCAGGGCTGACGCGGAGGCGTACTGCTCCCAGCAGCCGCGCCTGCCGCAAGTGCATTTCTCACCGTCGGCGCAAATGACCATATGACCCATTTCACCGGCGGCAAAATTAATGCCGGTCAAAATCTTGCCGTCGATGACAATACCGCTGCCGACTCCCGTCCCGAGCGTTATCGCGACAAAGCTTGAAACACCGCTGCCGACACCGGCTATCGCCTCGCCGAGCGCCGCGCAGTTGGCATCGTTATCTATAAACACCTTTTTCCCCCGAAGCCTGTCTGAAAGCATTCTGCGAGCAGGCACATTTTTAAAATCAAAGTTGTTTGAAAACTCTATCGAGCCTGTGTTTTTGTTGATTGTTCCGGGCGCTCCTATGCCGACAAGCTCGACCTCGTCCATTGTAATCCCCGCGTCGGCGGCGGCCGCAAGGCAAGCTTTTGACATATCGTCAAACACCTCGTCGGGTATGCGCGGAAGCTTTGTCTTCAACTTTCCTCTGCCGATTATACGCTTATTGTTTTCGTCAACGAGTCCCTCCGCAATATTTGTTCGTCCGAGATCCACACCTATTTTGTACATAATATTTCCTCCGTAAGACTTTTATGTTAATCATGCCAGATATCAAGCTCATGTTTTTGCGGGACAATCTCGTCAGTCATCCCAAGATTGTGCAAAAGCTCGCGGGCGGCGTTGTAGCCCATCTTTTTCTGTCTGTTGTTCATGGCGGCGGCCTCGACAATGATTGAGAGGTTTCGCCCCGGCTTGACAGGTACAACCGTTACAGGAATCTCGTTGCCGAGAATCTCCACATATTCGTCGTCAAGACCGAGCCTGTCATATACTTTGTCTTTATCCCAAATCTCAAGCTGAATGACCATGTCGATTTTTTCAGTGATTTTGACGGCGCTCATCCCGAAAATCCTGCGCGCGTTTATTACGCCGACACCGCGAAGCTCTATAAAGTGCCTTATGTTGTCGGGCGCGGAGCCGAGCAGCGTGTTTGACGAAACCTTTCTTATCTCCACGGCGTCGTCGGCTATGAGCCTGTGACCTCTGTTTATAAGCTCCAAGGCAGTCTCGCTCTTGCCCACACCGCTGTCGCCGAGTATAAGAACGCCCTCGCCGTAAACCTCCACCATAACACCGTGTCTTGTTATCCTTTCGGCAAGCTCGACGCACAAATAAGAAATCAGCTCCGCCATGCAGTTGGATGTTGAAAGAGGAGTGCGGACAACAGGCACCTCATATTTGTCCGCCAAGGTCATGAACCCGTTAGGATAATCAAGATTGCGCGTGATTATTATAAGCGGCGGGCGGTTTAAAAACAAAAGCTCCATCGCGGCATAGCAGCTTGAGCTTGAAAGGGACTTGAGATATTCCATCTCCTTAAGCCCCATGAACTGCACTCGTTTTGAATCAAAATATTCATTGTAGCCGACAAAAATAAGTCCCGGCCTGTTTACCTCCCTTGAATAAATATACAGGTCGCCGGGGTCATGCGGTGTGTAAATCATCTCAAAGCTGTGGTCGTTAATTACCTTTTTTAAAGAAACAGAATATTCGCTCAACAATAAAAGCGCCTCCGATTTAAAATGTGTGGTTTATAACAAACAACCGCCCGAACGGCCGATTAAACTTCCGACGCGCGCTTGATTACCTTTGCCGGCACTCCGACGGCGGTGCAGTTTGACGGGAGATCGGCGATAACAGCGGCTCCGGCACCGACGATTGTGTTTTCTCCGATTGTCTTACCTTGGATAACACAGCTTCCCGCTCCGATTTCGCAGCAGCTTTTTAAACGCACGCTGCCCGAAATGTTAACACCCGGATAAAGCGTGGAAAAGTCATCAAGAACAGAGTCGTGCCCGACAGTGCAGCCGTTGTTAACAAGAACAAAGCTGCCGATGCCGATATCGACTGTGAAAACGGCGGAGAAACAAACTATGCAGCCCTCGCCGAAAGTGACGCTTTCTGAAAACACCGCGTCGTGAGCGATAATGTTTGGAAAAGTGAGGTTTTTGTTTTCTCTGACGCGCTCATAAATTGCCTTACGCACACGCCCGCTGCCGACGGCGATAACGACGCAAAGCGGTTTATCATAGGCTTTCAGCCACTCCGCGCCGCCGAGGATGCGGACGCCGTGGATTTCCCGCCCGACAGCGCCCGGCAAGTCGTCCGCAAAGCCGAGAATGTTGTATTCCTCTTTTAAATTGTTCCGCCGACGTATTTCAAAAAGAACTTCTCTGCCAAGCCCGCCGGCGCCGAAAATCACAATATCTTTCATCGCTAACGCCTCGTCCGACTATAATAAATTCAAAATTAAGTATATCATATTAACTTCTTCCAAATCAAGTGGTATATGTGAAAAAACCTGCAAAAAAACCGTAAAACGTCAAAAAATGAAGACGTCTTACGGATATTTGCGCCGTTATGAAGCTATGGCGGAAAAACACACAAAAACTTTGACGCGTTCGCTTTTGGAGCGGCACGCCGAACTTTATAATCTTTTTATCAGCCTTAATATATCGCCGACAGTTTCCGAAAGATTTTTGTCGGCCTTGCGGCGGCTAAGGGCATAGTCTTCAGGAAGCCTGTTGATTGCAAAAACGCTTGTGACTCCTTCGCCGTAAATCTCTGAAAGTCCGCGTTCAACACCGCCGACGACGGCGATTACAGGGACGTTCAGAGGTTTGGCGCGCCTTGCGATGCCTATGACAGCCTTGCCTCCAAGGCTTTGCCTGTCAAGCTTCCCCTCACCTGTAAAAATAAAATCCGCGTCGGCCGCCGCGGACTCAAAATCCACGGCGTCAAGCAAAACATCTATTCCCGAACGAAGCTCTCCCCCAAAAAGAGAGTGTATTCCGGCGCCCGCGCCGCCTGCCGCGCCGCCGCCCGGCAAGTCGGAAACTGAAACGCTCGTGTCTCTCTTGATGATGTCCGCAATGTGCCTTAACCCATCGTCAAGCAGCTTAACGGCGTTTATGTCCGCGCCTTTTTGAGGGGCAAAAACATAAGCCGCGCCGTTTGTGCCGTATAAAGGGTTGTCCACATCGCACATCGCCGTTATTTTTATGTTTTTGACAAGTTTACGCAGCTTTGAAAAATCTATTCGGGAGATGTCTTGAAGCGTTCCGCCCGTCGGGACAAATGATTTTCCCGCGCCGTCAAAAAACTCTGCGCCCGCAGCGGCGGCGGCGCCCGTGAAAGCGTCGTTTGTGCATGAGCCGCCAAGCCCGACTATTATTGTTTCGCAGCCTCTTTGGATTGCGTCTGAAATCATTTGCCCCACACCGTATGTGGATGTGACAAGCGGGTCTTTTTTGCCCTCGGCAAGATTTAAGCCCGCCGTCGCCGCAAGCTCGATTACTGCCGTCCGACCGCCGTCAATGATGGCATAATAAGTGTCGATATCCTCAAGAAAAGGGTTTTTAGCTGTTATTGAAATCTTTTCACCGCCGAGAGCGTATAAAAAACTGTCTGCGCTCCCTTCTCCGCCGTCGGCTATCGGAGCGCAAACTATTTCACAATCAGGGAATATGTTTTTTATTTCTTCTTTAAATATGTCGCAAACTTCCGAAGCGGAAAGCGACCCTTTGAAAGAATCGGGAATAACCAAGACTTTTTTCAAAACTTCCACCTCTTTTTTGTCGCTTTCAGCAGCCGCTGAGGTATCTGCCAACTTCAAGCCCCTCGCGCGTCAGATAAACTAACCCATATTTTTCAAACTCGGCAAGCCCCTTTTCTTTAAGGCGGCACACAGTTCCCGCCGCGCAGGACGGGCTGACATCAAGCTTTGCCGCAAGAAAGTTTATGCGCGTGTATCCTGTTATCTTGGAATTTATAAAAATCATCTTCAAACATTCCTCGACCGGCGGGGCAAGGCGTATGTCTGTCATTACCCGCTCGCGGGAAGTCAGCAGCTCATCTGTCGTATTCATAACACGCCCCCTTTTCCCTGTAATAAAATGTATTGGCGGCAGGCTTGTGTTATGAGTACGTCTTATGCTATTTTTGCAGAATTTCCTGCTCGTAAAATCTTGTGAGCGCGTCCTCCCAGTGCGGCAGTCTCTTAAACCCGGCGTCGTCAAGACTTTTCTTTGACAACACCGAGTTTTTCTGCCTTGCGGCAGGCGATTCGTATTCTTCTGTCGAAACAGGGACTATTTTTGCGCAGCCGCCGGACAAATCTAAAATCTTTTGAGCGAACTGCGCCCATGAGCAAACGCCCTCGCTGGAAGCGTTATATGTCCCGTATCTTTCCGTCACAATCATATCGCACAAAAGCGCGGAAATATCTTTTGTGTATGTCGGAGAGCCCATTTGGTCTGAAACGACGTTTACTGCGGGACAGTCCTTGGACAGCTTCAGCATTGTTTTGACAAAATTACAGCCGTTTTTTCCGAAAACCCAAGATATCCTGACAATAAAGAGCCTCGGACAAAGAGCGGCCGCTTTTTCGCCCTCAAGCTTTGTGTAGCCGTAAAAATTTACGGGGTTTTTAGGGGAATCAGTTTCAAGCGGGGCGCTCCCCGAGTCGCCGTACACATAATCAGAGCTTATATACAACATCTTTGCGCCGTGCTTTTGACATAAACGCGCAATGTTTGACGTGCCGAAAACATTGACCGCTTCACACGCGCCGCGGTTTGTTTCGGCCTTATCAACACAGGTATAAGCGGCGCAGTGAATAACAGCGTCGGGAAGCTCTTTTGAAAAAACAGCGTCAGCGGAAGCGCTGTCGGTTATGTCAAGGCGGTTTTTGTCTGCCGCGACATAATTTATACCGCGAAGGTCAAGCTCACGCGATACGTCGTGACCGAGCTGCCCCCGGGCACCTGTAACAAGAACTTTCATTGCTTTCTCCATTCAATAATCGAACATAACGCCGCTGTCCGCAAGGAGCGGAGCGGTTCTGTCCTTCTCTGATAAAACAGGAGATTTGACACGCCAGTCGATGCCCAAAGAAGGGTCGTCAAACCTTATGCTTTTGTCATTTTCCGGCGAATAAAATTCATCAACTTTATAAAACACCTCTGTGTCGTCCGTCAGCGTTACAAAACCATGCAAAAAACCTTTCGGGATAAAAAACATCTTTTTATTATCTGAAGAAAGCTCGACAGATATCCATTTCATATATGACGCGGAGCCCTTGCGTATGTCCACCGCAACATCTCTGACAGCGCCTCTTGTGCAGTATATAAGCTTAGATTGCGCCCTTGGCGCCGACTGGCAGTGAAGACCGCGCAGCGTGTCTTTTTGAGCTGAATATGAACGGTTATCCTGCACAAAATCAACTGTTAAGCCTGCTTCTGAAAACCTTTTTGCGGAATATGATTCGTAAAACCATCCCCTGCCGTCGCCGAAAACACATGGCTCAATTATAAAACACCCGTCAAGCTCCGTCTTTATTATTTTCATAAATCATAACAGAACCGGCATAATGCCGGTTCTCTCCTCCGAGTTGCTTAATATTCTCATTATGCTTTTACGAAAGACTATTCAGAATAAATTGATAGATTTTCGTCTTCGCTTCCCCACCGCGGACGACCGCCGGGGCGCGTGGAATAAAGAATTTTGCCCTCGGCAACGCGCAGGAGGTGCTGACCGTAAGTCGATTTGCCGTATTTGGACGCGGACTCGATGAGCCTCCTTTTTGATATCCATCTGTTATTATATGCTATCTCCTCGGGCGCGGATATTTTGATGCCTTGGAGTTTTTCTATTGTGCGCACAAAAATTGCCGCATTCATGAGATTTTCGACTGTCCCGGTGTCGAGCCAGGCGAATCCCCTGCCCATAAGCTGGATATCAAGATCGCCGTGCGAGAGGTAGATTTGGTTGATGTCTGTAATCTCAAGCTCGTTTCTGCGTGAGGGAGTCAGAGATTTTGCGTATTCGACGACTCTGTTGTCGTAAAAATAAAGCCCTGTGACAGCATAGTTGGATTTTGGGACTTCCGGCTTTTCTTCTATCGAAATCGGCATCCCGCTTTCGTCAAACTCAACAACCCCGAAAGCCTCGGGATTATCAACATAATAGCCGAAGATTGTCGCCTTGTCATTATTCCTTGCGGCGTTTCTCAGCATATGCCCGAGACCGTTTCCGTAAAAAATATTGTCGCCCAAAATCATCGCGACGCTGTCGTCGCCTATGAAATCCTCACCTATTATAAAAGCCTGGGCAAGCCCGTCGGGGCTTTCTTGGACGGCATAGGAAATGCTTAAACCAAGCTGCTTGCCTGAACCCATCAGCGCCTCGAATTTCGGAGTGTCCTCAGGCGTTGAAATTATTAATATGTCGCGTATACCTGCGAGCATAAGCGTTGAAAGCGGGTAATATATCATCGGCTTATCGTATACGGGCAAAAGCTGCTTGCTTGTGACCATCGTCAAAGGATAAAGCCGTGTACCGGAACCGCCGGCAAGAATGATTCCCTTCAAACATAACACCCAAATTTATGTAGTTATTAGTCTGACCCTGTCAAAATGACCAAAAACGGTTCGGATATATATGACTACATTATGGATTTTACCACTTTAATCAAAAAAAGTCAATCATTAACTATATAATCGGTAATCAGAAACAAATATATACCGGTTGTTTTAATTTTTTGGCGCGTGTGATATAATATGCAAAACAGGGAATCGTATACGACGGTTTCTTTTTTGGGGATGATTTTTTGAAAATTTATGATTCTAATCAGATGAGAAACGCGGAACGGCTCGCGGCCGAGGGCGGCATCTCTTACACAAGGCTTATGGAAAACGCGGGCAGCGCCTGCGCAAAGGAGATACGCGAAAGGATACGCCCGCCCTTCAAGGAGCAGGAAATAGTTATTGTCTGCGGAAAGGGAAACAACGGCGGAGACGGTTTTGTCGTCGCCAGGAAGCTTTTTGAATACGGCTTTTTCCCTAAGGTTGTGCTTGCATTTGGCAGACCGTCCGCGGAGGACGCGCGAATAATGCTTGAGATGCTGTCGGGGCTTCCGCTGAAGGTTCTTGATTACAAGCTTGAAACAGACGCCGCGGAAAAGATGATTTCAGATGCCGACGTTCTTGTGGACGCCGTTTTCGGCATCGGCTATTCGGCAAGAGCGGACGAGGCCTTGGAGCGTCTTTTAAATGTGATGTCGTCTGTAAAGGGCTTAAAAATCGCGATAGACATACCCAGCGGCATTGAAAGCGACTGCAAAAGCGAGCCGACGTCATGCTTTCGGTCCGACATAACATTGGCTGTTTCTGCTCTGAAGCCGTGCCATGTTTTGCAGCCGTTTTCGCAATTTTGCGGCGAGACAGTCGTTGTGCAAATCGGCGTTGAGGATGTTTTTTATAAGGATGCTCCCTTTTTTGCGCACACATACACAAAAGAAGAAAAAAAGGGACTTCTGCCCCCCAGAAATCCTGTTTCCAACAAAGGCGATTATGGCAGAGTCCTTAGCATATGCGGCAGCAAAAGCTATGTCGGCGCGGCATATCTTGCAGCGATGGGCGCCGTCCGTTCAGGCGCGGGGCTTGTGTTTGCCGCTTTTCCTGACTGTGCTTACCCCGCTTTGGGTGCGAAGCTCACGGAAACGCCGCTTTTGCCGCTGCCTTCGACAACACAGGGCACATTTGCGGACGCGGCTGTCCCCACTTTGCTTGAAGAATTGAAAAAGTGCGACGCCGTAATCCTCGGATGCGGTTTAGGTCAGGGCGGCGGTGTCACGTCCGTGACGGAGTCCGTCGTGAGAAACGCCGACTGCCCGATAATACTTGACGCCGATGGCATAAATGCCGTAAGCCAAAACATAAATATATTGAAGGAAGCACACGCGCCGCTCATTTTAACGCCTCATCCCGGCGAAATGGCACGAATGACGGGATTGTCCGTGCCCGAAATCATGGCTGACCGTTTTAAAATCGCAAAGGCATTTGCAGAGTTTTACGGCGTCATTCTTGTCCTCAAAGGCGCAAATACCATTGTCGCGGAAAACGGCTGTGAACACATTTTTATTAATTCGTCCGGCAACGCGGGGATGGCAAAAGGCGGGAGCGGCGACCTGCTGGCAGGAATTATTGCCGGTCTTGCCGCTCAAGGGATAAAAAGCTTTGTTCGCGCCGCCGTTTACATTCACGGTCTGTGCGGCGACAAAGCTGCTTCAAAGCTGTCGCAAGCGGGAATGACTCCTTCCGACTGCCTTGAAATCCTGCCGGAGGTGCTTTCTGAATTTGAGTAGAGGGTGCTTATATGAAACGGCTTTTATGTCTTTTAACAGTCTCCTTTTTGTTTGCGCTGACAGCCTGCGGAGAAAACAAAAATCCGTTTTCCAAATCTGTTCCTCCGATGATGCCGGCTTATTTCTCCTCTGATATGCGCATTATCAAGGACGGCGGCGAAATGACGGCTAACATCGTCCGCGACAGAAACGGGGTGACTAAAATAACAGTCGTCACTCCCGAGGATCTCGGCGGTCTTTCACTTCGTTTTGGAAACGACACGGGAAGCCTGTCATACGGCAATATGTCGATTGACATAGATTGCTCCAAGTTTCCCGAAACAATGATTTTTAAAATCCTGCTTGACACGTTAAAGCGGCTGACATCAGACGCGGATATTACGGCGCGCAAAACATCGTCAGGCTGGGAATATGCTTTAACCGACGGAACTGACAAAAAAATAACTGTGATTCAAAATTTAGAAACAGGCTTTATAGACTCTGTCAACGTTCCCTCGCGCAGCTTTTTAATCGAGTTTTCTAACTTTGAGGAACTGACTGAAACAACAATAAAGTAATTTTTTTGCGATTGTGTGTTTAATCTCTCCATTGTGCGGCAAAAATAATGTTGCCACCACAAATTTTTTCGGAGATGATTAAAGTGACAATCAGACGCGGAGATATCTTTTATGCCGATCTCAGCCCTGTAATCGGGTCGGAACAAGGCGGTGTGCGCCCTGTCCTGATTATTCAGAACGATGTGGGCAACAAGTTCAGTCCGACCGTCATCGCGGCGGCGATAACAAGTCAGAGCATGAAGACAAATTTACCTACACATATCAAAGTAAACGCCGACGGCTGCGGGCTTGCGCATGACTCTATCGTGCTGCTTGAACAGGTGCGAACGCTTGACAAACGCAGGCTTAAAGAAAAAATGGGCAACCTTGAAATCGGCGACATGGACAGAGTCAACCAAGCTCTTTCCGTAAGCCTCGGCATAGGCGTCAGCGACACAGCGGCTGTCGGTTAGTTACGCCGCCTCCACAAGCCCGTATTTTAACTTGATTCGATCAAGTTTTTCAAGCATCGGCGGCGCGGCAGAAGCTAAAAAGATGACGGTTGCAAAGGAATGTATGAGGTTAAACGGCAAACCCTGTAAATATACGGCAAGCACTCCTGAAAGTGTGGGATGCGCCAGCATCATCAAGGCGGTATGTCCGTCAAGCAGACCGCCGTAAACAATGAGCGTTGCAAGACCGCCGAACACGCACAGCGGCACACGGCTTCGCATCAGCAGACCTTTTTTAAATAAAACACCCGCCAAAAATCCGATTATCCCGAAAGCGAACATCTGCCACGGCGTCCACGGACCATGCCCAAAAATCATATTGCTTATAAAGCCTGTCAACGCGCCTACAAGAAATCCCGCCTCGCCGCCGAAAGCCACTCCCGTGATAATAACCATCGCCGCCACGGGCTTAAACTGCGGCAGCATGAAAAATGCCGAGCGCCCCGCAACGGCAAGAGCAGTCAACACAGAAAGGATGACCATCTCACGGGCCTGCGGCTTGCGTTTTTCAAATATAAGGGCAAAAGGCAGCATTGCTTCCATAATAATCAGCAGTCCGATAAAATAATATTTCCGTCCGCCCCAGAAATGCACGCCGATAAATATTGTCAGCGGGATAAGCAATAAAATCATGATTGACGCCGCAATGGTGCGCTTTGGCAGCTTGCGGCTGCCGACAGGTGTTTGCGGCGGTGTCGGACGCCGTTCCCGCTTGTATGAAAGACAAAACACAAAGGCGCACACTTCAACTGTGAACGCAAGCATCATGCCCACATAGCTGTACACGGCGGCGCTGTCGTTTGCGGCATTTACGGCATCGCTTCCGCCTGATAAAAAGTCCTTAAATCCATCTATTCTCAATGCCATAAAAATTGCCGTAACAATAAATCCCGCAACGCACAAGCTCATCACAATCTTGCGCGAAAGCGTGAGGTTTTTCTTTTTTTTCGGCTTTATCCGCGCCTCTTTCTCAACTTTTTCCGCACCACTCCCGCCGTCACGCGGCGGCTTCGGCGGCGATTCAGGCGATTCCGACGGCGGTTCAGGCGGCGATTCCGGCTTGCCGCCCAATGCTGATATCACGTCGGCGGCGGTCACTGCCCGAGGCAGTATATGCCGTGCCATACGGTTGGCGGCAGTGGTATAAAAGCTGTTGCCGGTGAAAAAGTCTTGAGCAGTGCCTTTTGTGATAATGTCGCCGTCAAAAAACAATGCGCAAGCGTCGCAGTATTCCGCGCAAAATTCAATGTCATGGCTCACCATAATCACCGACGCGCCCTTTTGAACAAGCTGCCGCAGGATTCCCGCGAAAAGCTGCTTGAAGTGCGCGTCAAGTCCTTTTGTGGGCTCGTCAAGCAGGAGAACTTTTGGCTCAAGCAGCAGCACTTTCGCAAGCGCCGCCCGCTGCTGCTCCCCGCCTGAAAGGTCATAGGGGTGGCAGTGCAGCAAATCGGTCAACAGGCACAGCCGCGTAACCTTATCAAGCCGCTCCCTTTGTTCTTCTTTTGAGATGCGCCGCCCCGAAAGAACTTCCAGCAAATCCTCCTCAACAGTCTTGCCGACAAAAAGCGTTTGAGGGTTCTGCGGCACGGCGGCAACGCGTTCTTCATATAATGTGACCTTGCCCCTCTGCGGCTTGTGCAGTCCAAGCATAGTCAGCAAAGCCGTGGTTTTTCCTGCGCCGTTGCCGCCGAGAATCGCCGTAATCTCCCCGGAAAACGCACGAAAATTCAGTCCTTTCAACACATCCGGCGTATCTTTTTCATAACGGAACCAAACACCGCTCATATCAATTACGAGTGAGCCGTCATGCGGCGACTCATCTTCAACGTGCGGCTTTTCATCCTCAAATTTCATTTGTGAAAGCCACTCTCTGCCGTCACGAACAGAAATCGGGCAATCAAAATCGTTCGTAACGCCTGCCCAAATACGCATTGGCACAGGCATGGCGCGAAACATCTTGTGGTCGGAGCGCCGCAGGGCATGACCGACCTTTTGCGGCGTGCCTTCGCAAAGAATGCGCCCTTTGTCCATTACCACAGCATGGCTGCACAGAGCAAAGGCTTCTTCCAGCCGATGCTCTGTGAGCAAAACAGTCACGCCAAGCTCACGATTAATCTTTCCCAATGCTGTCAAAAATTCTGAAGCTGCGATGGGGTCAAGCTGACCTGTTGGTTCGTCTAAAATAAGCAGTTCCGGCTGCATAGCCATCACGCTTGCCAGCGAAAGCAGCTGTTTCTGCCCGCCTGAAAGCTCCGTGACGTCCTTGTGAAACCAATCCTGTATACCAAAAAAAGAAGCCATTTCCGCCGTGCGCAAGCGTATGGTGCGGGAATCAAGCCCCAAGCTTTCCAACCCGAACGCCAGCTCATGCCACACCTTGTCGGTGACAATCTGGTTTTCAGCGCTCTGCTGCACAAAGCCTATTTTTGCCGCCGCGTCATATTCTCCCAGCCGGTTCAAGGGAGTGCCGCGCAGGAAAATTTCACCCTGCTTTTGTCCGTGAGGTGCCAAAGTCGGCTTAATGTGGCGCAGGAGAGTTGTTTTTCCGCTGCCGGAAGCGCCGCAAATCACGGCAAAATCTCCTTGCCGCAGTGATAAATTCACATCGTCAAGCGCCGGTGATTCCCTGTCCGGGTAGGTAAAGCTGAAGTTTTGTATGCTCAACGCTTCCATTTAGCAAACTCCTTTGTATTAATAACGGCGGGCAGGGCGAACAGCGCAAGATATACGGCGAACAGCGCAAAGGACAATGGCCCCCATGCGCCGCCCGTAATAGGAAAATAAAAAAACTTCAGCTTGCCAAACGCTGCCCCCGCAAAGATTAACGCGCCGCACAGCATCAAATAGACAAGTGTCAGGCGGTCGCGTTTGTCAAAACTCAGGATTGAGAAAGAGCTGCGTCCCGGCAGACCGTATCCGCGGCTTTTCATGCTGTCCGCCGTCTCGATGGCATTTTCAAGCGCCCAAGTCACAGTAATGGAGAGAATTTTAATGCCGTGCCGAGCGCGCCGCATGAGATTTCCCCGTGTGACATCCCGCCCTACACCCCTTTGTGCATTGGCGACAGCTTTCATTTGTGCGGTAAAGCGCGGTATGAACCTCAGCGCCATGGCAAGAACAAGTGACAGCGCCGGGATTACCTTGCCGAAAAGGCAGAGAAGCTTGTCGCTTGTCATCACAACCGTAAAACAGCGGAACCAGCACATCACGGCGGCAATCATACACGCGGCGGCAAAGCCGTAATAGACTGATTCGAGCGTGAGGGGGTTGCCGTTTGGGAAGTACGAAATGACAGTCACGCCCGCATGGCTGAAAATCGGGTTAATCAGCGCCGCCAGCAGAAACATTGGCAGCAAGAACATCAAGGCAAATTTAAAAGCTTTTCCGCGTTCAAGCAGAATCATGTATAAAACGCCGCAAAACAACGAAATGCCAAGGCACACCGGGTGCATAAACACAACGGAACACACGACGGCAAGGGTAAAAAATATTAAGCTGACCAGTGGATGAAAGCCTGAAAAGGCATCTTTTTTTATCATGATTGCGCGTCTGCCGCGTGTACGCCTCCCTTGATTTTATATGTATATATAAATTAAAAAAACGAACCCACCTTAACGGTAAGGTTCGCTTTAAAAGCAACCAAAAACACCTGTACCAAAGCTATGCTCACGCACACGCACAACCTGCATAACAAGTGCTCTTCGGTCCCAAGCTCCCCTCACCGAAAGGCTTGTACCCTTTGCATGGCAGGTCTCCTGGCTAAAAGCTTCAAGCCTATTCCGTCTGTCTTCCCGGAGCCTCGGCTCCAGTGATTGTTTGCGCGGTCAAACCGCGCTGACGTTTCGTAGCTTTTACAGTAGTTTGTGAGCTGCTCCGGTTTTTCACCGGATTCCCTGTTAGGCGCGCTTTGCACACCACGCAATGTTTTAAGTATAGTGCGTAACAAAAAAATTGTCAAGCGCGATTTATTAAAACTTGATTCTCATAATTATCGAAAATTTTCTAAAAACCCTTGCTTTTTGTCATAACATCTGATAATATATTTCCTGCTATCGATTAACAGTATGTTTTTGCATCAAATGCAATCGTAAGGAGGTGCCAATCATGGCAAAGTGCGAATATTGCGGAAAGCGCGTTTCTTTCGGCATCAAGATTTCCCACTCACACAGGCGTTCAAACAGGACATGGAAGCCCAATGTAAAGCGCGTTAAAGCAATCGTTGACGGTTCACCAAAGCGTGTTTACGCGTGTACGCGCTGCCTTCGCTCCGGCAAGGTTACGCGTGCCGTCTGATTCACCGCTCTTTACAAATTGCACACAAAGGGCAACACCGCGCCGCTGATGTCGGACATTTTTAAAAAGGCTGCTTTTGCAGTCTTTTTTTCGTCCCCGCTGTCGCCGCGCCTTGTTACTCTTGCCAATAATGTGTCGATAATGATAAAAATATATGTTCCATTCGCCGATTGACTAAAGACCTCATTTTATGTTATATTTTATGTGTCGTTAATTGTTCTTTTGAAAGGTGGAATTAGGTTGAGGTTGGGTGACATACGCGTTTCGTCCGCCTTTCCTGTTTTTCGCTTTTCACGGTGTAAACTTATCTGCGGACACGCTTTATCTTTTTCTGCCCGCCTTGCTTTCACCGGCTTGCTGCCCGTCAAAATTAATTGTTCGACCGCTTTGTAGAAGTATATCTTTTACGGGCGTTTTTTTATTTTTTACCCGCCGATTCCAGGCAGTTGTTTTGGAGTGAAGTCTTTGAAAAAGGGATTGTTTGCAATAACCGAAAACAGGCGTGTCGCCAAAGGCATTTTTCAAATGAAGCTGTCAGGCGACACCTCCGCCATTTCAGCGCCCGGTCAGTTTATCAACATTGCCCTTGACGGCTTTTATCTGCGCCGTCCCATATCTGTCTGCGACTGTGAGGGAGGCAGCATCACAATCGTATACAAAGTCGTCGGCAAAGGCACTGAATATATGTCCTCCCTTGCCGCGGGCGCCGATCTTGATGTTTTATCAGGGCTCGGCAACGGCTTTGACACTGATAAAAGCGGCACCGCCCCTCTCCTTGTCGGCGGAGGCGTCGGCATCCCTCCGCTTTATATGCTTGCCAAAAGGCTCTTGGCGGAGGGCAAAAGCCCTGTCGCCGCCCTCGGCTTCAACACCGCCGACGAAGTTTTTTACACAAAGGAGTTCGCAAGGCTTGGCGTAGCGACACACGCGTCCACGGTCGACGGGAGCTTCGGTTTTAAGGGCTTTGTGTCCGACTTGGTAGAGAGCCTTGATTTGCGCTACACTTTCTTTTACGCCTGCGGCCCCGAGCCGATGCTCAAAGCAATATACGACATTTCCGCGTCAAGCGGCGAGCTGAGCTTTGAGGAGCGGATGGGCTGCGGCTTCGGTGCTTGCATGGGCTGCTCCTGCAAAACAAAATACGGCAGCAAGCGCATTTGCAAGGACGGCCCCGTCCTTGCGAAGGAGGAGATAATATGGTGAACACAAGTGTCGTCCTCAGCGGAATCACACTTTCAAATCCTGTTATACCCGCCAGCGGCACATTCGGGTTCGGCTATGAGTTTGCCGAGATTTATGACATCAGCATTCTCGGCTCAATTTCAATAAAAGGCACCACAAAAGAGGCGCGTTTCGGCAACCCCACTCCCAGAATAGCCGAATGCACTCAAGGCATGATAAATTCCGTCGGGCTTCAAAATCCCGGCATCGACAAGGTGATTTCCGATGAGCTGCCAAGACTGCGACGGCACTTTAAAAAGCCGATAATAGCAAATATAAGCGGTTTTTCTGTCGAGGAATATGTCTTTTGCTGCGAAAAGATAGATAAAGAGGAATGTGTCGGAATCATCGAGGTAAATGTGAGCTGCCCAAATGTCCGCGACGGCGGAATGAGCTTCGGCACATCACCCGAATCGGCGGCGGCGGTCACAAAAGCCGTCAAGGCGGTGACCTCAAAGCCCGTCTACATTAAGCTTTCGCCAAATGTAACAGACATTGTGTCAATCGCCCGCGCGTGTGAGGAAGCGGGCGCCGACGGCTTGAGCCTCATAAACACACTGCTTGGCATGAGGATAGATTTAAAGACTAAAAAGCCTGTCATACACAACAAAACAGGCGGTTTTTCAGGCAGGGCGATTTTACCCGTTGCGCTGCGGATGGTTTATCAGGTTTATGAAGCTGTTAAAATACCGATTATCGGCATGGGCGGCGTCGCTTCCGCCGAGGATGTCATAGAGATGATGCTTGCCGGAGCGGCGGCTGTCCAGGTCGGCGCCGCCAATCTTGTCGAGCCTTATGCGTGCAAGACCATAATAGACAGTCTTCCCGACACGATGCAAAAGTACGGGATTGAAAATATTTCTGACATAACAGGAGGTGCGCATTGATGGGCAAAGACGTAATAATTGCCTGTGATTTCAGCACGAAGGACGAGACATACGCTTTTCTTGATTTGTTTAAGGAAGAAAAGCCGTATCTCAAGGTCGGGATGGAGCTTTTTTACGCGGAGGGTCCGGAAATTGTCCGCGAGATAAAGCGGCGCGGTCACAAAATTTTTCTTGACTTAAAGCTCCACGACATACCAAACACCGTGATGAGGGCAATGTCGGCGCTGTCGTCGCTGGGAGCCGACATGATAAACCTTCACGCCTCCGGCACCGCCGCCATGATGGAGGCGGCGGCAAAGGGCTTGGAGCGCCCCGACGGCACACGTCCTTTGCTGATAGCCGTAACTCAGCTTACGTCAACAAGCGAGGAGCGGATGAAGAACGATATACTCATAGATTTGCCGCTTGACGAGGTTGTGATGCGTTATGCCGAAAATGCCAAGACCGCGGGGCTTGACGGCGTCGTCTGCTCGCCTCTCGAAGCGGGCAAGGTTAAAGAGCGCTGCGGAAACAGCTTTCTGACTGTTACGCCGGGCATACGTTTTGACGGCGGCGAAAAAGGCGATCAAGTAAGGATTACGACTCCGAAACAGGCGCGCGAAATAGGCTCCGACTATATAGTCGTGGGCAGACCCGTCACAAGAGCCGACAACCCTGTCGCGGCATACAGAAGATGTTTGAAAGAATTTACCGAATGACTTTAAGGAAGGGAGATAATAAATGGACAAGCTCATAGCCAAAAGCCTGCTTTCAATAGGAGCTGTGTTTTTCAGGCCGGACGAGCCGTTCACATGGGCAAGCGGCATCAAAAGCCCCGTTTACTGCGACAATCGCTTGACACTCACAGCGCCCTCCGTCCGCCTCGACATTGAAAACGCGCTTGCCGCCGCGGTCAAAGCCCACTATCCCGATTGCGAGGTGCTGATGGGAACAAGCACTGCGGGAATTGCGCACGCAGCTATTACAGCACATATTTTAAGCTTGCCGATGGGATATGTCCGATCCGGCGCAAAAATCCACGGCAGACAAAACCAAATCGAGGGCAAGCTTAAAAAGGGTCAGAAGACAGTTGTTGTTGAGGATTTGATTTCAACGGGCGGCAGCGTGATTGAGGTCGTCGAGGTTTTGAGGGAAGCGGGCGCCGACGTCCTCGGAATCGTGAGCATTTTTACATACGGCATGAAAAAGGGACTTGACAGGCTTGACGCGGCAGGCGTCAAAAATGTGAGCCTTACAAGCTTTGACACTGTGGCACAGGTTGCCGCCGACGAGGGGTATATCGCCGCTGATGATATTAAAAGATTAATTTCGTTCAGGGACAATCCATCAGACGAAAGCTGGATAAAACCACGAAAGGGTTGATGTCATGAGAAGTCTTATAGATATTCTTGAGCTAAGCACAGAGGAAATCAACGAGCTTATTTCCATCGCCGTCGACATCATAGACAACCCGGGGGCTTACTCCGAAAAGTGCCGCGGCAAAAAGCTTGCCACCTTATTCTTTGAGCCGTCTACGAGGACACGCCTCAGCTTTGAAGCCGCAATGTATGAGCTGGGCGGCAATGTAATCGGCTTCTCGGAGGCGAGCGGCAGTTCCGTTGCGAAAGGCGAAAGCGTCTCCGACACGGTTCGCGCTGTCAGCTGCTATGCGGACATCATTGTCATGCGCCACCCGAAAGAAGGGGCGCCGCTTGTGGCGTCAATGAAATCCATTTCTCCCGTCATCAACGCAGGCGACGGCGGTCACAACCACCCGACTCAAACCTTGACCGATCTTTTAACGATAAGCCGTGAAAAAGGCAGGCTTTCTAACATGACAGTCGGGTTTTGCGGCGACTTAAAATTCGGTCGGACAGTTCACTCGCTTATTTCCGCCATGTCAAGGTATGACGGCATAAAATTTGTTCTCATCTCACCGGACGAGCTTCAGATACCTGAATATATGAAACAAAATGTCCTTGACAAAATCGGGCTTGAATATATCGAAACAAAAGACATCGGCGCCGTCATGCCGACTCTTGACATACTTTATATGACAAGAGTGCAGCGCGAACGTTTTTTTAACGAGGCGGATTATGTGCGGCTGAAGGACAGCTACATCCTCACTCCGGACAAGCTCAAAAACGCGAAGAAAGATATGTGCGTTATGCATCCCCTGCCGAGGGTTAACGAAATATCAGTCGCGGTTGACGACGATCCGAGAGCTTGCTACTTTAAGCAGGTCAGCTATGGCAAATATATACGAATGGCGCTCATACTGAAGCTTTTGGAGGTGGTTTGACAAATGATTATAGATGAAATCACAAACGGGATTGTGCTTGATCACATCAGCGCCGGGATGTGCATGGAAATTTACCGCATCCTGCATCTTGAGAGACTTGAATGTTCCGTCGCTATCATCAAAAATGTTTCAAGCCGCAAGATGGGAAAAAAGGACATCATAAAAGTCGCCGATATGTTTGATCTTGACCTTGACGTGCTCGGATACATCGACCCAAATATCACTGTCAACATCATTAAGGACGGCAAGCTGTTTGAAAAAAGGAAGCTTGCCCTGCCTGACGAGGTGCGCAATGTAATCGCCTGCAAAAATCCGCGCTGCATCACATCGACGGAGCAGGAGCTGCCGCAGATTTTTCGGCTGACAGACAGGGAAAACAGGATTTACAGGTGTGTCTATTGCGAATCAAGGGCAAAGGATAAATAAGCAGTCATTACGGAGGGCAAAATGAAAAAAGCAGCAATCATAATGGGCAGCGACAGCGACCTGCCGATCGTCGAAAAAGCCGCTGTGGTTTTAAAGGATTTTAATGTTCCGTTTGAGGTTCATGTCTATTCGGCGCACCGCACTCCCGACGAGGCAAAAGATTTTTCAACAAACGCGAGAAAAAACGGCTTTGGTGTAATAATCGCGGCCGCCGGAATGGCCGCTCACCTGGCAGGGGCGATTGCGGCAAACACCACTTTGCCTGTGATAGGCATCCCTGTTAAGTCGTCCGCGCTCGAAGGGATGGACGCGCTTCTTTCGACAGTGATGATGCCTCCGGGGATACCGGTAGCGACAGTCGCCATAAACGGCGCCGCGAACGCGGCATTTTTAGCCGTGCAGATTCTTGCCGTTTCAGATTCGGAGCTTGCCGCAAAGCTTGATTGTTCACGCAAGCTTGCGGCGGAAAAGGTTCTTGAAAAGGATACCGCGATTTCAGCTTCTTTCTTGAGTTAAACACATTTTGTTTTAAGGCAACACCGCACAATGATTGTTGTGCGATTGCGCCGTCAGATTTTTCGTCAGATTGTCTAAAAAGCGCAGGCAATACTTTGTGTATTGCCGAGCATTTTTGGGCGATATGACAGAAAAGATGCAAGCAAGCATACAACAAAGGCTTCAGCCGCTCATTGCGCGGTGCTGCCTTAAGTTTAGGGGAATGATTAAATGAGCAATGTCCGTGAGGAATGCGGCGTTTTCGGCATTTTCGCAAACTCAAAAGCCAATGTCGCCGCCTCTGTCTATTTCGGTCTGTTCGCTTTGCAGCACCGCGGTCAGGAAAGCTGCGGCATCTGCGTAAACGACGACGGTGTTTTTAACACTTATAAGGATTCCGGGCTTGTGGACGATGTTTTCACGCCCGAAGTGATGGCTTCTCTCGGTGAGGGAAACATGGCTGTCGGTCATGTCCGATACAGCACCGCCGAAACAGTCGGCAGGGCAAACGCACAGCCTATCGTCGTAAACCACATCAAGGGCAGGATGGCTCTTTCACACAATGGCTCTCTTATAAACTATTTTGAGCTTCGCGAGGAGCTTGAGATGGATGGAGCGATTTTCCACACCGACAGCGATGCGGAAATAATCTCATTTCTCATCACACGCGAACGCCTTAAAGCTCCCTCTATCGAGGAGGCGATAAACCGCGCCATGCACAAAATAAAGGGTTCTTACTCCATTGTCGCCATGTCGCCGTCAAAGATGATTGCGCTGCGCGACGAAAGGGGTTTTCGTCCGCTTTGCTACGGCATCACTGACGACGGAAGCTATGTCGTCGCCTCTGAAAGCTGCGCGCTCGACTCTGTCGGCGCTGTGCTTATACGAGATATTAAGCCGGGAGAAATAATGATTTTCGACAAAAACGGAGTTCGCTCAATTACTGATCACTGCCACAAAGCTCCTCCCTCCCTTTGTGTTTTTGAATACATTTACTTTGCCCGTCCTGATTCAATAATCGACGGCGTGTCAGTCCACACGGCGCGGCGCCGAGCAGGTGAATTCCTTGCGGACGAGCATCCCGTCCCGGCAGATGTTGTAATCGGTGTTCCCGATTCGGGCATTGACGCCGCAATGGGTTACGCTGCAAAATCCGGCATACCATACGGTTTAGGCTTTATTAAAAACAAATACATCGGCAGGACTTTCATTTCCCCCGCTCAATCAATAAGGGAGGACAAAGTAAAAATCAAGCTTAACCCCGTTTCCGATACGGTCAACGGCAAAAGAGTTGTTCTTGTCGACGATTCAATCGTCAGGGGCACAACGTGCGCGCTGATAGTGCGCCTGCTGCGCGAAGCCGGCGCTGTCGAGGTGCATATGCGTTCATCCGCTCCGCCATTTATAAACGCCTGTTATTACGGAACTGATATAAGCTCCTCCGAATCGCTTATTGCCGCCAACAACTCCATTGAGGAAATAGCAAAAATACTTGACGTCGATTCCCTTGGTTACCTCAGTATCGAAAGCGCCAACAGGCTCACGGACCGCGGGCCGGAAAACGGCTTTTGCCGTGCGTGCTTTAACGGCTGCTACCCTACGGAAATACCAAATCTAAAGAAAAAGAACAAATATAAAAAAAAGATATCCGAAAAAGACACGGATAAATAATCATAATCTTAAGGGGTTGTTATACATATGGAAAGCTTCAGCAAAAGCTACAAAGACGCCGGAGTCGACATCACGGCAGGATATAAGGCTGTCGAGCTGATGAAGCGGCATATTGCTAAAACTGTCACAAGCGGCGCAGTCTCCTCTGTCGGTGGTTTCGGCGGTCTTTTTGAGCTTGACCTCACAGGTATCGAGCGCCCTGTTTTAGTCAGCGGCACCGACGGCGTGGGCACAAAGCTGAAGCTTGCTTTTCTCATGGACAAGCACGACACAATAGGAATAGATTGTGTCGCGATGTGCGTTAACGACATTATTTGCAGCGGCGCAAAGCCTTTGTTTTTTCTTGACTACATTGCGACGGGCAAAATATTCCCCGAAAAGATAGCCGCCATAGTTTCAGGCGTGGCGGACGGGTGCGTTCAGTCGGGCGCGGCGCTCATCGGCGGCGAGACAGCGGAGATGCCGGGGTTTTATTCAGAGGATGAGTATGATATTGCCGGGTTTTCCGTGGGTGTTGCCGACAAAAGCAAGATTCTTGACAACTCGTCAGTCAAGAGCGGCGACGTCATTATCGCTCTCCCCTCTTCGGGCGCGCACTCAAACGGCTTTTCGCTTATCCGCCGCGTGTTCAACATTGAAAGCGCGGATCTAAGTCTTTACGTCGGAGAGCTTGGCTGCACCATCGGCGAAACACTCCTTGAGCCGACAAGAATTTATGTCAAGCCGATGACGGCGCTGTTTGACGCGCTGACTGTCAAGGCTGTCTCACACATAACGGGCGGCGGATTTTATGAAAATATTCCGCGCAGCCTTCCCGAAAGCTTTGGCGCCAAAATCGAAAAGTCCGCCATACGCGTGCCGCCTATTTTCGACCTCATTGCAAAAACGGGAAAAATAGACGAGCGGGACATGTTCAACACCTTTAACATGGGCGTCGGAATGAGCGTCGTCACATCAAGGGACGACGCCGATAAAGCTCTCGAAATTCTTCGCGCAAACGGAGAGGACGCCTACATTATCGGAGAAGTTTCCGCCCGCGGCAAGGGAGTCGTTATATGCTGAACAAAACGCAAATAGCCGTAGTTGCGTCGGGCAACGGCACAAATCTTCAGGCGCTTATTGACGCGCAGAAAAGCGGCGTCATTAAATCCGGCGTCATATCGCTTGTGGTTTCAAACAATCCGCGCGCCTATGCGCTTACAAGAGCGCATGACGCGGGAATTAAGACGGCTGTGATTTCCGGCGACCGATTTAAAAGCCGCGAAGCGTTTGAAGGCGAGCTTTGCCGCATACTTTCAATGCATGGAATTGAGCTTATTGTTCTTGCCGGGTTCATGCGCATATTAAGCGCCGAGTTCACATCAAAATACCCACGCTCCATAATCAATGTCCACCCTTCCCTGATACCCTCATTTTGCGGCAAGGGCTTTTACGGTTTGCGCGTCCACGAGGAGGCGCTTAAGTACGGTGTCAAAGTCACGGGCGCCACAGTCCACTATGTAAACGAGATACCGGACGGCGGAGAGATAATTCTTCAAAAAAGTGTTTGTGTCAAAAGCACAGACACGCCTGAGACGCTCCAACGCCGTGTAATGGAGCAGGCAGAGTGGAAGCTTCTGCCGAAGGCGTGTGAAATGATATCAAAAGAAAAGAAAAAGAAGCGAGGGAAAAATCATGAGTGTCTATAAAATCAACAACCTGGGCAGCTTGATTCGTGACAACACATATGTCGGCAGAGGTATAGTCATCGGAAAAAGCCCCGACGGCAAAAACGCCGTCGTCGCGTATTTTATTATGGGCAGAAGCGAAAACAGCCGCAACCGCGTTTTTGTTGAAAACGAAGGCGGAGTGATGATACAGCCGTTCGACATTTCCAAGGTTTCGGATCCCTCGCTTATAATATACTCCCCGATTAAAAAGTTCGGCAGCTGCCTTATCGTCACAAACGGCGACCAGACCGACACAATCCACGACTTTTTATCAAAGGGCAAGAGCTTTGAGCAAGCGCTTGAAACACGGAGCTTTGAGCCTGACGAGCCGAATTTTACGCCGCGGATAAGCGGTCTTGTCAGCTTTGAAAAGGCGGACATAACATACAAGCTCAGCATTTTAAAAAGTGCCGATGAAAACGGCACGTCGTGCAGCCGCTGCACATTTTCATATTCCGCTCTGCCCGGTCTCGGTCACTTTATACACACCTATAACCATGACGGCAATCCAATCCCCTCTTTTACGGGAGAGCCGGAGCGCGTCGCCATACATAATGAGATTGATAAATTCACTTCAGAGCTGTGGGAAAACTTAAATGAGGACAACAGGGTTTCACTTTATGTGCGTTACATAAATCTCGCGACGGGGCGGGAGGAAAACAGGATAATTAACAGGAATAATATAAAAGGGTGAAGAAAATGAAAGAATACGAGTTAAAATACGGCTGCAACCCAAACCAAACGCCCGCAGGCATTTACATGGAGGACAGCTCCGACTTGCCCGTTGAAATATTGTCGGGCAGACCGGGATATATTAACTTCCTTGACGCCCTTAACGGCTGGCAGCTTGTAAAAGAAATTAAAGACGCCGTAAAGCTCCCATGCGCCGCTTCTTTTAAACATGTCAGCCCGACTTCCGCCGCTGTCGGAATTCCTCTTGACGACAAGCTTAAAAGAGCTTGTTTTGCGGACGACATTGCCGGCCTTGACGCATCCCCTCTTGCCTGTGCTTACGCGCGCGCACGCGGGACTGACAGGATGTCGTCATACGGTGATTGGATAGCTTTGAGCGACAAGTGCGACGCGACGACAGCCCTTTTGATTAAGCGCGAAGTTTCAGACGGCGTAATAGCCCCCGATTTTGACGGAGAAGCGCTTGAAATACTCAAATCCAAAAGAAAAGGCGGCTATAATATCATCAAAATAGATTCCGATTACATCCCCCGACCCGTCGAAACAAAGCAGGTTTTCGGAATCACCTTTTCACAGGGAAGGAACAACTTTGAGATAAACGAACAGCTCCTTAAAAATATTGTCACCGACACAAAGAGCCTGCCCAAAGACGCCGTGCGCGACCTTGTCATATCTTTAATTACATTGAAATACACACAGTCAAATTCTGTCTGCTACGCGTTCGGCGGTCAGGCGATAGGCGTCGGCGCGGGGCAGCAGTCAAGGATACACTGCACGCGGCTTGCGGGAAACAAGGCTGATATATGGCATTTGCGCCAGCATGACAAGGTGCTTTCACTCCCCTTCTCCGAAACACTCGGCAGGCAGGACAGGGACAATGTGATTGATGTTTATCTTTCCGAAAACTTTGAAGACGTGCTGGGAGACGCCGTGTGGGAGCAATATTTTTCAACGCGCCCCGAACCGTTCACAAGAGACGAGCAAAAGAATTACCTTTCGACCATAACAGGCGTGTCTCTTGGCAGCGACGCGTTTTTCCCGTTCGGAGATAATATCGAGCGGGCGCGCCGCAGCGGCGTTTCATATATCGCTCAGCCCGGCGGCTCGATTCGCGACGACAATGTCATCGAAACCTGCAATAAATACGGAATCACAATGGCGTTCACAGGCATGAGGCTTTTTCACCACTGATTATTCGGCATTTCATTTTGAACGGCGCAGGCGCAGACCCGCGCGCTTATGGATTTGTTGAGAAAGGTTTATAATCTTTTACCATTGCGGCTTCGACAAGGGGGATATCTGACATGAATATTATTGTAATCGGCGGCGGCGGCAGAGAGCACGCCATAATCAAAAAACTAAAGCAAAGCCCAAAGACAGACAAAATATATGCCCTCCCCGGCAACGGCGGCATAGCGGCCGATGCTTTGTGCGTCGATATCGGCGCAAAGGATATCGGCGGCATAGCTGATTTCGCCGCCGCCAACAACATAGATTTTGCCGTCGTAACACCTGACGACCCGCTCGTGCTGGGAGCTGTCGATGCGCTGAACGCAAAGGGCATCCCCTGCTTTGGACCGCGGGCAAACGCCGCTGTTATTGAGGGAAGTAAAATCTTCGCAAAAAACCTCATGAAAAAATATAACATACCGACTGCCGAATACAATGTCTTTACAGACGTTAACGCCGCGCTTGAATATATCGGCACTGCTCCCCTGCCGACAGTCATCAAAGCTGACGGCCTTGCCCTTGGCAAAGGAGTTATTATTGCCGAAACAAGAGAAACAGCAGCAGCAGCCGTCATATCAATGATGGAGGGGAAAATATTCGGCGACTCCGGCACAAAAATCATAATAGAGGAGTTTTTGACAGGTCCGGAGGTGTCTGTCCTTTCTTTCACGGACGGCACGACCATCATCCCGATGATATCCTCAATGGATCACAAGCGGGCGCTGGACAACGACGAGGGGCTTAATACGGGCGGCATGGGCGCGGCGGCGCCTAATCCGTTTTACACAGACGCTGTCGCCGCGGAGTGTATGGAAAAAATTTTCCTGCCGACAATAAAAGCGATGTCCGCAGAGGGCAGACCTTTCAAGGGATGCCTTTACTTCGGACTGATAATCACGTCTGACGGCCCGAAGGTAATCGAATATAACTGCCGTTTCGGCGATCCCGAAGCGCAGGTTGTGCTGCCGCTCCTTGAAAGCGACCTCCTTGATATAATGCTTAGCGTTTCGGAAGGCACTCTCGACTGCGCAGACGTTAAATTCAGCGAAAAATCAGCGTGCTGCGTCATAATGGCCTCAAAGGGTTATCCGCAAAAATTTGAAACAGGATTCACTGTTAAAATACCTGATGAAAGCTCTCTCGGCGCTGAGGTTTTTGCCGCCGGTGTGAAAAAAGCTGACAATATCCTTCTTTCGTCAGGCGGCAGGGTTCTTGGCGTCACATCTGTCGCCGACACGCTTGATGAAGCTGTCAAAAGGTCTTATCAAGCCGTTTCAAAAATAAGCTTCGGCAACGCCTATTACAGAAAAGATATAGGAAAAAAGGCATTGGAGGCTTATACTAACAGCAGTTAATCTCAATCGCCGCCCCGCCGCGGTTCAAAGTCTGAAAACGCCGTGCTTTAACGCCAAATTCAACGCGCGGCACAAGCCAAAAATCCGCTGTATCTCTTTAAAAAAAGAAAGGTGTATTGCATATGGTCTATAGAATTTATGTTGAAAAAATAAAAGGGTTCGACAGTGAGGCGAGCGCGCTTGCTTCTGATATCCGCTCATTTCTTCGTATAGAAAGCGTTTCGTCTCTGCGCATCATCAACCGATATGACGTGGAAAACATCGACAGTGAACTGTTCGATTATTGTAAAAAAGCAGTTTTCTCAAAGCCCGACCTTGACATTTGCCGTGACACGCTCGGCGACACATCCGATTGTATTGTTTTCGCTGTGGAATATCTGCCCGGTCAGTTTGACCAGCGCGCCGATTCCGCCGCGCAATGCATACAGGCAATCTCAAATCAAGAGCGCCCGTCAGTGCGCACCGCAAAGGTCTATATGCTTTACGGCGACATCTCTGCCGATGAAACAGACGCAATTAAAAAGCACATCATAAACCCCGTCGAAAGCCGTGAGGCTTCGCTCGGCGAATATGCGACTCTTGACATCAAGTTTGAAAATCCCGCCGACATGGAAATCCTTGACGGTTTCATTGACACTGACTTTAACGGTCTGTCGGAATTTGTCGAGAAACATGGCTTGGCTATGGATTTAGACGACATCACATTTTGCAGGGACTACTTTAAAAGCGAAAGGCGCAACCCCACCATAACCGAAATCAGGATGATTGACGCTTATTGGTCAGACCATTGCCGCCACACGACTTTTTTAACGACTATTGACAATGTTGTTTTTGAGGACGAGCTTCTCCGCTCGGCTTATGAGGATTATCTTGCCGTGAGAAAAGAAATCGGGAGCAAAAAGCCGATTAATCTCATGGATTTAGCCACAATCACCGCAAAGCTATTAAAAAAGAACGGCAAGCTGCCGCGCATTGACGAGTCGGAGGAAGTAAACGCCTGCACCGTTAAGATTGATGTTGACGTTGACGGCGAAATCCAAAAATGGCTGCTTTTATTTAAAAACGAGACTCACAATCACCCGACGGAAATAGAGCCGTTCGGCGGCGCCGCTACTTGCATCGGTGGCGCTATCCGCGACCCGCTTTCGGGGCGCTCCTACGTCTATGCCGCAATGCGCTTAACAGGTGCGTCAGACCCGACAAAGCCTCTTTCAGAAACGCTTGAAGGCAAGCTTCCGCAAAGGACGATTGTCACGACGGCGGCGGCGGGCTACAGCTCATACGCAAACCAAGTCGGCATCACAGCGGGACAGATAGACGAAATATATCACGGCGGATATGTGGCAAAAAGAATGGAAGTCGGCGCGGTTATAGCGGCGGCTCCCGCCGAAAATGTTCGCCGCGAAACTCCCGTCGCGGGAGACTGCGTCATACTTCTTGGCGGCAAGACAGGGCGCGACGGCTGCGGAGGTGCGGCAGGCTCCTCAAAGCCCCACACTCTCCAATCACTTGAAAGCTGCGGCGCCGAGGTGCAAAAAGGCAACGCGCCTGAGGGCAGAAAGCTCCAGCGCCTTTTCCGAAACAAAAACGCCTCCCTGCTCATCAAGCGCTGCAACGACTTTGGCGCGGGCGGTGTTTCAGTCGCTATAGGAGAGCTTGCCGACGGGTTGGTCATTGATTTGAATTCTGTCCCGACAAAATACGGCGGACTTGACGGCACGGAGCTTGCGATAAGCGAATCACAGGAGAGAATGGCCGTCGTCGTCGCGTCGTCGGACGTCGGACGTTTTAAAGAGCTTGCGAAAAGCGAAAACCTTGAGGCGACTGTCGTCGCCGTCGTCAGCGACGAGCCAAGGCTTGTCATGAAGTGGAACGGCAAAGAGATTGTAAATATCTCACGCGAGTTTCTGAATTCAAACGGAGCGGAAAAGCATATCGACATAACACCCGCCGCCCCTCTGGATTTTGACAAAGAAGTATCGGGAGAGTTTGATGATTTATATTTCTCTCTTGCGTCAGACTTGAATGTCTGCTCAAAAAGGGGACTTTCGGAGCGCTTTGATTCCACAGTCGGCGCCGGCACCGTTTTGATGCCTTTCGGCGGAAAATATATGCTGACGCCTGCTCAGGCAATGGTCAACAAAATATCTGTTCAAGAAAAAGACACCGACACCTGCTCGCTGATGGCTTGGGGCTATAACCCGTTTATTTCAGAAAAAAGTCCATATCATGGCGGCTATCTTGCAGTCGTCGAATCCGTTTCAAAGATTATTGCCGCGGGCGCCTCTTTTGATGATGTTTATTTGACTTTCCAAGAATATTTTGAAAAGCTCGGACATGACGGAAAGCGTTGGGGCAAGCCGCTCGCCGCGCTGCTTGGCGCTTTTAAAGCTCAGGTAGGTCTGCAAATCGCCTCAATCGGCGGCAAAGATTCAATGAGCGGCAGTTTTGAGGATATCGACGTGCCGCCCACTCTGATTTCCTTCGCGGTTACGACTGATTCGACACGCAGCATTGTTTCTCCCGAGTTCAAGGCGCCTGACCGCAAGGTTGTTCTCATAAAGCCCGACTACGACAAAAACGGCCTGCCCACCGCCGATTCTCTTGTTGAGTGCTTCAGCACCGTAACGGGCTTAATTCGCTCCGGCAGCGCAGTCTCCGTTTACACACCGACATACGGCGGCATTGCGGAGGCGGTTATGAAGATGTCCTTCGGCAACGGCATCGGCTTTGACTTCTCGGACGAGCTTTCTTTAAATGATATATTCGGTTATAACTACGGCTCTTTCCTGATTGAGCTTTGCGACGACCGCGAAGTCGGTATTGCTGCGGGTAAAACGACAGACAAAGGCAAAATAACGCGCGGCGAACAAGAGGCGGAGCTTTCGGCGCTGCTTGCAGCATATGAAAACAAGCTTGAGAGCGTTTTTGCCTGCAATATCCCGACTTTTGAAGCACCTGTTAAAAACTTTTCATACAAATCCTTTGATCGTCCGTCCCCCGCAATTAAAGCCGCCTTGCCGCGTGTTCTCATACCTGTTTTTCCGGGGACAAACTGCGAGTACGACACAGCAAAGGCGCTTAAAGCCGCCGGTGCAAAACCGGAAATATTTGTCTTTAACAACCTCACTTCGTCGGACGTCGCCATGTCTGTCGATAATTTTGCAAAAAAGCTTTTAAATTCACAGGCGTTATTTATTCCCGGCGGCATTTCAAGCGGCGGCGAGCCTGACGGCTGCGGCAAGTTTATTGCCGCCTTTTGCCGCGACGCTCAGATTAAAGACGCAATCAGCGATTTGCTTGACAAGCGCCTTGGGTTGATTTGCGGCATCGGCGACGGCTTCCACGCGCTGATAAGGCTTGGTCTTGTCCCGTTCGGCAAAATAACAGACGCCGACGAAAGCGGGCCTTTCCTGACTTTCAACAGGATAGGACGGCACCAGTCAAAGCTTGTCCGCACAAGGATTGCGTCAAACAAATCTCCATGGCTGGCAGACACAGACACGGGCGAAATTTACACCGTGCCCATTTCACACGGGGAGGGGCGTTTTGCCGCCGACGAGGAGCTTATCTTAAAGCTTGCCGACAACGGTCAGATAGCCACTCAGTATGTCGATTTTGACGGCAACGCCTCAAATGACGTCCGCTTTAACCCAAGCGGTTCAGCCTACGCCATTGAGGGAATTACATCGCCTGACGGCAGGGTGTTCGGCAAAATGGGGCATTGCGAACGATGCGGCGATGGGCTTTACAAGAACACGGAGCGTGTTTCCGACATGGGCATCTTCCGTTCGGCAGTCAATTATTTTAAATAAGCCGTCAACTTTTTAAGCGGCGCAAGGTTTGACACATCGACAATTTGTGCTATAATTCTTTATATCAGAACATCAGATTTTATATGGGAGTGGAAAGAAATGCCGTTAGTTACAACAACAAAAATGTTTGAGAACGCCTACAAGGGCGGCTATGCCGTCGGCGCTTTCAATGTCAACAACATGGAGATTATTCAGGGTATAGTCGGCGCCGCCCAAAAGTTAAATTCACCTCTTATTTTACAAGTTTCAAAAGGGGCGAGGGCATACGCCAATCACACATTTCTAACAAAGCTTGTCGAGGCGGCTGTTTATGAGACAGGCTTGCCGATTGCCCTGCACCTTGACCACGGCCCCGACTTTGAGACTTGCAAAAGCTGCATCGACGGCGGTTTTACTTCTGTCATGATTGACGGCTCCGCGCACCCGTATGAACAAAACGTTGAAATCACTAAAAAAGTCGTCGAATACGCCCACGAGCACGGCGTGACGGTCGAAGGCGAGCTTGGCAAGCTTGCGGGCATCGAGGACGATGTGCAAGTGAGCGCCGAGGACGCTCTTTTTACAAATCCCGACGAGGTTGAGGACTTTGTTTCACGCACCGGCGTTGATTCTTTGGCGATTGCGATAGGCACAAGCCACGGCGCCTATAAATTTAAGCCCGGTCAAGATCCGAGCCTCAGGCTTGATATTCTTGAGGACATTGCAAAAAGGCTTCCGGGCTTCCCGATTGTCCTCCACGGCGCAAGCTCCGTCCCGCAAGAATTTGTCGCGCTCGTCAACAAATACGGCGGCCGTATGCCAGACGCGATCGGCATTCCCGAATCAGAGCTTAAAAAGGCGGCGGCCATGGCGGTCTGCAAGATAAACATAGACTCTGATCTCCGCCTTGCCATGACGGCGGCTGTCCGCAAACATCTTTTTGAAAACCCCGGCGACTTTGACCCGAGACAATACCTTGCCCCCGCTCGTTCGGCTATCGAGGATATGGTCGCGCACAAGATACAAAACGTTCTCGGCTGTGCCGGTAAAGCATAAATAATTTTTTTGGTGGTTTGTTAAATGTCCGACACTTTCCGCCGCGAAACACATTTGTCAGGCAGGCGCGGATTTTCCCCGCCTGCCTGTTCCGGCGTCGTTTTTTGGTTCACCGGTCTTTCGGGATCCGGCAAAACAACTGTCGCCGGTCTTTCTGAAAGGTTTTTTTTAAAGGACGGGCAGCATTGCCTTATTATTGACGGCGACAATCTGCGTTTGGGTCTAAGCTCCGATCTCGGCTTTTCCGACGACGACAGAAAAGAAAACATAAGGCGTGCCGCACATGTAGCGGCTCTTTTCGCAAAAGGCGGCGCCGTCGCGCTCGTAAGCCTTATTTCCCCGTTTGAGGCGGACAGGCGCTCCGCAAGAAAGATATGCGAAAATGCGGGCTGCGCGTTCGTCGAGGTCTTTGTTGACACGCCGATTTCCGAATGTATCAGGCGCGATGTCAAGGGTCTTTATAAAAAAGCCCTTTCCGGGGAAGTGGAGAGTTTTACGGGGATTACATCTGCTTACGAGCCGCCGATTTCACCTGACATAACAATAAAAACTGTCGATTGCACAGCGGAGCAGGCGGCAAAGTCAATCGCCGATTATTTTAATATGCTTTGCTCGCTGCATGAAATGACAGCATTTGCCGCCGACATCTCCGCCAAAGCGGGAGAAAAGATAATGGAAATCTACGGCGGCGATTTTTCTGTTTGCCAAAAGGGAGACGAATCTCCCCTCACGGAGGCGGACACAGCCTCAAACAATCTAATCTGCGCCGCGCTTGAAAGTGAGTACGGCGAACACGCCATTCTTTCAGAGGAGTCAAAGGACAGCGGCGAGCGGCTGAAAAGTGACGGCTGCTTTATTGTCGATCCACTTGACGGCACAAAAGAATTTATAAAGCGAAACGGCGAATTCACCGTGAACATCGCTTTTTCATATCTTGGAAAAAGTGTCATGGGTGTTGTTTTTGCCCCTGCTCTCAACAAGCTGTATTACGCCGCAAAAGGGCTCGGCGCACATGCCCGCACACTTTCCGACCTTTCCGACGAAACCGGCGGCGACTTTTTCGGCGACGGCGGCAAGATACGCGTTTCGGACAAAAAATCTGACCTGACAGTTATGATGAGCCGCTCGCACTCCGACAAAAAGCTTGAGGAGCTTCTTCAAAAAAACAAGCATAAAATCGGCGCCGAGATAAGCGCGGGTTCATCTTTAAAGGGATGTTTAATAGCCGAGGGTGCAGCCGATATTTATTACCGCACGGGTTTCACCATGGAGTGGGACACAGCCGCGATGCAGTGCATTGTTGAGGAGGCGGGCGGCGTCTTTTTTCAGGGCGACGGTTCTCCGATGGTATATAACAGAAAAAACAGCCTCAACGACAAAGGCTTTTTCATATTAAACAGCATTGAAAACAGATTTGACGAATAAGGGTGACACGCCAATGACTCATCTTGATAATCTCGAAAATAACAGCATACATATCCTGCGCGAAGCTTTTAACCGCTTTGGCAGCTTGTGTATGCTTTGGTCTATCGGAAAAGATTCCACGGTGCTTTTAAGCCTTGCCCGAAAAGCTTTTTTTGGTCATGTGCCTTTTCCGCTTGTCCACATCGACACGCATTTTAAGATTCCCGAGATGATTGAATACCGTGACAGGCTGGCGCTGGAATGGCATCTTGACATGGTTTACGGCGAAAACACACGCGCACTGGAAAGCCGCCTCACATTTCCCGACGGCAATGTAAGCAGGATCGAATGCTGCCGTAACTTAAAGACGACCGCGCTCCAAAAAACTCTTTCCGGCGAATGGCCGCGCTATCGCATGAATCACGAAACAGCGTGTTATGAGCGTGATAAAAACACCGAGCCATACACAGGTGTCATTGTCGGCATACGCGCCGACGAGGAGGGCAGCCGCTCAAAAGAGCGTTATTTCTCCCCGCGCGACGACAACAACGACTGGGACATCGGCGACCAGCCGCCCGAATTTTGGGGGCAATACAAAACAGATTTTAAGCCCGGCACACACATCAGGATTCATCCGCTGCTCGACTGGACGGAGCTTGACGTATGGGAATACATCCGCCGCGAAAACGTGCCTGTCGTCTCCCTTTATTTCGACCGCGGCGACGGCAAACGTTACCGATCGCTCGGCTGTCTGCCATGCACAACGCCTGTCGATTCGGACGCGAAAAATATCGACGACATCATAGAGGAGCTTAAAACAGGCAAGTTCGCCAATATTGCCGAACGCTCCGGCAGAGCGCAGGACAAAGAGGACGGCGGCGGTTTGGAGGAGTTGAGAAAAGATGGATATATGTGATTTTCACGAGCGAAAAGAAATGAACATCGTGATTGTCGGGCATGTTGACCACGGCAAAAGCACTGTCATAGGGCGCCTGCTCGCCGACACTGGTTCGCTGCCCGACGGCAAGCTTGAGACAGTGCGTGAGCTTTGCCGGCGCACATCAAAGCCTTTTGAATATGCGTTTCTTTTGGACGCGCTGAAGGACGAGCGCTCACAAGGCATCACAATCGACACGGCACGCTGTTTTTTTAAAACAGAGCTTAGGAAATACATCATCATTGACGCGCCCGGACACATAGAATTTTTAAAGAATATGATAACGGGGGCGTCACGGGCGGACGCGGCTTTGCTTGTTATCGACGCGAATGAGGGCATATGCGAAAACTCACGACGCCACGGCTATATGCTGTCAATGCTCGGAATAAAGCAAATAGCAGTCCTTGTAAACAAGCTTGACCTTGTTCCGCGCTCGGAGCGCCAAGATGTTTTCGGCAAAATAATGTCCGATTATTCAGTCTTTTTAAGTCAAGTCGGCATCACTCCCTCTTGCTTTATTCCGACGTCGGCTTACATGGGCTACAATATCGCCGCCCGCGGAGATGAATTCCCGTGGTATGACGGCGTGACGGTGCTTAAGGCGCTTGATTCGTTCGCCGAGTCGTCGCCGCCCGACGACTTGCCTTTCAGAATGTGGGTGCAGGATGTATACAAATTCACAAACGAAAACGACAACAGACGCATCATAGCCGGGTCGGTTTCTTCCGGTTCGCTTTGCGCGGGCGACGAGATAATGCTCCTCCCCTCGGGCAAAAAAACGTCGGTAAAGTCTATTGAAGTTTTTAACGAGCCGCCTAAAAGCTCCGTTTCACGGGGCTATGCTGCGGGCTTTTGCATGACCGAGCAGATTTACGCGAAACGCGGCGAGCTTATTTCAATAATCGGACAGAAACCGCCGATGTACGGGAGCAAAATTAAGGCGTCTGTTTTTTGGCTTGGGAGCGAGCCGTTTTCTCCTGAAAAGCCATACAAAATCAAACTCGGTACAGCACAGACAGGATGCAGGCTTGACAGCGTTTCAAGCGTGTTTGACGCCTCGACTCTTGAAAAGCTCGAAAGAAAACACATTAAACGCCATGAGGTCGCCGACTGCGTTGTGAGGCTTGACCGCCCCATCGCTTTTGACACTGCCGCCGAAAACCCGGAGACAGGCAGATTTGTTATTGTCGACGGCTATGAGATTTCCGGCGGCGGCATAATTACCGGGGCTGTCGGCGACGAGTCCGCCGATGAAAAGCTTATGCTCCGAAATATCAAGTGGATAAAAAGCAGCATCACAGCTCACGAGCGCGGGCAATATTACGGTCAAAGGTCACAGCTTATAATCATCACCGGCAAAACACAAACAGATAAAAAAAGCATCGCGCGCACGCTTGAAAAAAGACTTCTTGACGAGGGTAAAATCGCTTATTATCTCGGAATCGGCAACCTCCTTTACGGAGTCGGTTCTGACATTAAGAGCGCCAACTCCATGTATTCGGCAAAGGAGCGCCACGAACACATCAGGCGGCTTGGAGAGCTTGCCAACATCATGCTCGATGCGGGGAATATCATGATTGTCACGGCAAATGAATTGGATTCCGACGAGCTTGACGCGCTGCGCCAGATAATAACAATAGACGCCATCCTCACCGTTTGGGTGGGGAATGACGTCAACAGGATTCGCGATTTTGATTTGTGCGTGGCGGACGGCGCGGACGCGTCCGACAAAATATATGATGCGCTGGAAGGATGAACACGCGGCAAGACATAAAAGTTGAGTTGATTTTGGGCGGGTTGGTTTCTTAACCGATCCGCTTTTTCATGTGTTTGATGATTTGGCGCGCACACACCGCGACTGCCGCAGCAGCAGCGCCTGCGCCGGCTATTTTGAGCGACGTTTCAAAATTGGTGTGCCAGCGGTCCGGATAAAGCATATAGCCTTTTATGGAATTGCATTTTGTTCCGAAAAAGTCACGGTACCTGACCATTTCTGTCTCAAAGCTCCAAGGGTCGCTTTCCCTCAACGTCAGCATTCTGACGCCCTGCATCAAGCCGTCGCCATATATGTGAAAGCCGCTGCACTTCGTTTGTCCCAAAACTATTCCGTGAACTAAACCTACAAAGTCGCTTAGATGGTCGTGACCGAAAAAGGCACCGATAACGTCACCTTGCTTTACCCAGCTTTTGAATTGTCCGTTGTTCTTGTCAGGAGAACACGGACCCTCCCCGAGGTAACCGTGGCAGTTGTCGCGCTTGACAAAATATTTGCCGGAAAAACGCCCGTGCCCCTTCGCCTTATAGGGGTTAAAAATTGTTGTTTCTTTTAACAGCAAGTATTCCTCGCAGACAGGTATGTGCTGAAAAACAAGCGACGGTATCGGATTGCCGTCGTTTTGATTTTTCAGCGCATTGCTGTTTTTTTCATACCAGGCAATCTGCGAATCATCAACCCAAGCATAACCTCCGCTGCCGTCCTGCGCCCTGTTCCCCGAATCAATAAACCACAAGTTAAAAACAGGCTTTTCTCCTTCGCTGTCGTAAATGAGAGAGAAGCTGTTTCCGCAGCCTGTCGCGCCTGAATCGTTCGTGTTTAAAAAACCGGGTATCTTTTTAAGCAGGTCAAACAGGACCTCCTTTGGCTCGCCCGTCTCGCCGTCGTGGTTTCCGAAGGTGACGGCAAAAGGAATGCCGCGTGACACGAGCGGCTCCGTTATACGTTTAAGCCCCTCAAACAGCTCATCAGGAGTGGCGTGACGATTTTCCAAGCGGTTTGTTCCGCTGATAATGTCCCCAAGTATCACCGCGGCATCGGGCTTCTGCTCCTCTGCGGCGGCGTTCATCAGCCGGAGAAAATCCTCGGTTTTTTCGTCCGGATTTATCTTTTCGTGTATGTCTCCTATTGCCATTATTTTAAATTCGCCGTTCTTTTGAAACGATAATTTTTTCTTTGTGCTGCCGTTCATTTAATCACTCCGTTGTATATTTTTAAATTTTTTCATATAAATGATGTATCAAGTCTAAAGGGTGTGCGGCATGAAAAACGTCAGGAAGATTTTTATGAACACCTTGATGCTTACAGGTGTATCGTTTTTGATGCAAACTGTCAGCGTCTCGTTTAACGTGTGGCTGACAAACAGGATAGGCGCCGCCGGTATCGGGCTTTTTCAGCTTATTATGACAGTTTACGGGCTGTCGGTCACTCTCGGCTGCGGCGGGATAAGGCTTGCGTCAACGCGGCTTGCCGCCGAGGCGGATTCGGAATCTGAAAAGCCGGGGCGTATAATCAAAAGCTGCATAAGATATGGTTTTTTTACAGGCTGTTTAATTGCGCTTGCCGTGCTTTTCGGAGCGGAGCTGATTTCCCTGCTGTGGCTAAAAGACAGCCGCTGCGCCATCCCGCTTCGAGTGCTTGCTTTTTCGATACCTTTTGTGGCAATGTCGTCAGCACTCGGCGGATATTTCACCGCCATGCGAAAAATTGCCCGATTTTCGGCAATACGCATACTTGAACAAGCTGTAAAAATTGTGAGCATTATAATTTTGCTCGGAAAGCTGCTGCCGCTCGGCACAGGCTACAGCTGCATTGCCATTGTGGCGGGAATGACCTTTTCGGAGCTGTTCTCCTTTGTGTGCCTTTATATATTATATATCATCGACAACGGCAATTACAAGATAAAGAGCGCAAAAAAAGGAAGCCTTAAAAAAATCACACACATATCTATACCGGATGTTTCGGGCGCGGGCGCGCGCTCTGTGCTGCTGACTATCGAGCATCTGCTCATCCCGGAGGGCTTCAGAAAGTCGGGCAGCTCGCCGGAGCAGGCTTTGGCTGTTTACGGCAACATTCACGGAATGGTTTTTCCGCTGATGCTTTATCCCTCCGCCATATTAACTTCGCTTTCAGGTCTGCTTGTGCCGGAAATCGCTGAATGCCGCTCAAAGGGCTATGATGGGCGCATAAACTACATTATCAAACGCGTGATAAAAATAACCCTGATTTATTCAATTGCGGTGTCAGGCATTATGTATGCTTTCGCGGGCGGCTTGTCGGAGCTTATTTATAAAAGCTCGGAATCAACCTTTTTCATAAAGCTGCTTGCCCCTCTCATCCCCGTAATGTATTGCGATATGACTGTCGACGGGATTTTAAAGGGACTTGACCAGCAGTTTTATTCGATGAAATATAACATAATCGACTCTGCGCTGTGCGTCGCGCTTGTATATTACCTGCTGCCGCGATATTCTGTGCGCGGGTATGTTTTTGTTTTGTTTGCCAGCGAAATTGTGAACTTCTTTTTGAGCGTTCGCCGCCTGACAATCGTCAGCACAGTTGCCGTGAATCCGCTTTATGACATATTCATGCCTGTCGCCTGCATTTTTTGCTCTGTGTCGGGAGTATCCGCAATTGCGGACATGACAGGAATTTCGGCATCATTTTCGGCATTTTCACTTGTTGTTTGCATTATTGTTTCGCTTGCCGCCTATTTTGCGATGATGTATATGTTTTCATCTATTAAAAATGAGGATATAGACTGGTTTTTATCAATCCTCGGCATCAACGGGAGATTTCTAAAAACTGCTTATTGATGTTTTTATATGCTCCGCCCTGCTCATCTGATATTATTTTGTCTATCGCGTCATTTACAGCGGCGGCAAGAGCCTTGTCTCCCTTTGGCAAAGCTATTCCGTATCCGACATCCTCAAGCTTTACGCCGTCGGCCGCTTTAAGCTTTGAGCCGTGTTCTTTCAGCAAGGCGTTGGCAATGGACTTGTCGACAATGACCGCGTCAAGCTTTCCGTCAATCAAATCCTTCGCGGCGGCTTTGCAGTCGCCGTATTCCTTCACTTTTGCGTCAACTTCCTGCGCGGCAAGCAACGGGGCATAACCGGGACGAGCTCCCACATTTTTGCCGCCGAGGGACTTTGCCGATGTGATATCATCAATGCCCGAAGCGACAAGCGCAACCTGCTTTGATGTGTAATAAGCCTTTGAAAAATCGACTTTGTCGTTTGACTCGTCTATCGGCAGCGCCGAAATAACCACTTCGATAAAAGAACCCAAAGATGAAATCGGGTCGTCTTTGTCGGCAGGCTCGATAACCGCGTCAACGCCGAGGCGCGAACCTATCAGGTTTATCATGGCTATGTCAAAACCTGCCGGATAGCCGTTTTCGTCGCCAAATGTAAACGGAGCGGCGGACATGCCCGTGCCGACAATCATTATCCCGTCGGCTATTACAGGCGACACGGCCTGCTTTGTTTCTTCCTCTGAATTCGGCTCTGTTGTTTTGCCCTCGTTGCCGCCGTCGGCGCAGGAAATGAGAGACAAACATATCAAAAAGGCGGACAAAACAAATGACGTGAATCTTTTTAGCTTCTTCATTCTTATATGCCTCCAAAAAATGTTTTCATTTTTGTTAAATTATTGTACCACGCGTCAGTTTTTTTAGCAAGGGTCTGATTTGCGCAGGTTCTTTTCTTGTTTCCGTGAAAAGTTACTCAAAAAGAGCGGGACAGGAAAGTTTGAGTTTTCCCACAGCAAGAAAAATAGCAGAAACATACCCCTCAATGGTACGGAATCCTCTTGCACGGCG
>JAAYIY010000039.1 GCA_012523185.1 Clostridiales bacterium | reverse complement strand
TTTGGAAAGAATATAAGCTCACGGGGTTACATCCCATATATGCCGGCAAAGACTTCGGAGGAATATAAGACGAAATATATTACCATATTTTTTTAGGTTGATGTAACATATGTTTGACAACTGTAGACCCCTTGAAAATCCGCTTTGTCCTTTTATTTGCTTTTTTTATTTTTTGTGTTATAATAGAGTGTAAACTATATTTGTCTTAGCTTGTTGGCGGCTTGTTAATTATGCCGTTTGCTAAAGAAGGGAGAATATAATGTTTGTTTTACAAGCAGAACAACGTATTATCGGAAAAAGCTCAAAGCAGCTTCGCAGGGAGGATTTGCTGCCCGGCGTGCTGTTTGGCAAAAGCCTTGATTCCTCCTTGCCCGTCCAGTTCGCGAAAAGGGATATCGAAAAGCTTTTAAAGACACACTCAATCGGCAGCACCGTAAAGGTTGCTGTCGGCAAAGATGTCTACCCCACCCTCTTGCGCGACTACACACGCAAGCCCAGCACATACGAATTAGAGCATTTCAGTTTTCAGGTTCTTGTCAGCGGCGAGCATGTCAACAGCACCGCTTCAATTGTGCTGCTGAACCGTGAGAGTGTGCGCGGAATCATCAACCAGCCCACTTCCGACATCAGCTATCGCGCCCTGCCCGCCGACATCATCGACAGGATTGAGGTTGATATAGAAGGCATGAAGCCGGACGACTCAATTCATCTTTCCGATTTACCTGTCTTTAAAAATGAGGCATTGGAAATCCTGACTCCTCCTGACAGCGTCATTGTCCAAATCAGGGCGCCGATCACGACTGTCGAGGAAGACACGGAAGGCGTGGAAGGCGAGGAAGCTTCCGAGGAAACAGAGGGCGAAGAAGCCTCAAATTAAATTTTACGCATCTTTTAAAAAAGCCCTTACCGCTTAATCGTGAGGGCTTTTTATGATATTTACAGTCGGAAAGCCATGCCCGAAACGCCCGATTCAACGGTGCGGCGATTTTGAGCCGCCGCCGCGATTTTTCGCGCTTGCCTTGCCCGCTCTCTGCAAAGCCTAATTTTTGTAAGGATGCTCTCTGCAAACAGGCTTTTTATCAAGCTTTAAATTATTGTATATTTGAAGCTTATATGATATAATTTGTTGCGTCACACAAAGCGGAGGTGTCAAAATGTCGGAAAGCCCTGCCGTTGAAACTCTTGAAACAACCGAGGTTGAGCAAAGTAATAAAAACTTCATCTATGAGGACAGGCGGTATGTTCCTCAAAAGGAAGTAATCGCTTACATACTTTTTGATGTGGCGCAAACCTTCAACATCAATTCTTACAGTGAGCGGTTTAATCTTGACGTGCTTCATATAAGCTTAAGTCTTATGCCGATTATCAACTTTTTCGGCGGGATATGGGACGCAGTCAACGACATTTTAATTGGCGCTTTTGTCGACAAAACAAGGACGCGCTGGGGGAAGTTCAAGCCTTATCTTGTCGTGCTTGCCATTCCCGCCACAATAGGCACTTGTTTTTTTTGGCTGATGCCTGTCTTTTTTCCGACGGCAAATGAGATGGATATGGTTAAGTTTTTTTCATTCTTCGCTCTTTCAGTCATTCGTGAAACGGCCGACACATTCAGGATTGTCTCAAGGACGGGAATGCTTGCCACAATCTCCCCCCACCCTGTCGAGCGTGTAAGGCTCATCACGCTGGCACAGGTTCTTTCCTTGGGCGACAACCTGCCGGAGCTTTTTATGTCGGTTTTTGTCGACCTCATCAATAAAAAAGTGATATCAGTTTCGATGAAGTCCCTGTATGTCACTGTCGGCTGCGCAACGGCGATTGTGTCCGGTCTGATGTCTCTTTATTTTTCTGTCGTCGCGCGCGAAAGGATAATACAGTCTGTCGAAAAGCCGAGCATCAAAAATTCCGTCAAGTCAATACTTAACAACAAGCCGATACTCCTCATCACTCTTTCAGAGTTCTTGGGCTCGTTTTCTCTTTCAACAGGGCTGCGCAACTATTACATGGACGTGCTTGGAAACGCGTCGCTTTATATGATTGTCGGTCTGCCCGGGACTTTTGTGTCAACGCCCAGCTACGCGCTTGTACCTTGGATGCGAAGAAAGTTTTCAACACGTTTTTTGTGGATAATCGGCAGCACATGGGGAGATTTCTTGATGTTCGGCGTCTTTTTGTTCGGCTCAATAGGCGGCAAAAAACACGGCTTTTATAAGCGGACGGTGCCGATGGTTATCGCGCTCGCCATTCAGGAAACTCTTTTCCTTGTCGTCTACGGCGTTCGCCGCGTCATCCCTCAGGAGATGTACAACGAGGCCATGGATTACTGTGAGTGGAAAAACGGCTATCGGACGGAGGCAATGACGGGCGTCGCAAAGGGGCTGGCAAGCAAATTTGTCTCGACATTCGGTCAAACAATAAAAACAATTATTATGAGCAAAATAGGATATGACCAAAAGGCCGCTCACATGGGTCAGTCCGACAACACGAAATATTACCTTTTTGCGATGGCGACCGGGCTTCCTTTGGCTACGTCGCTTTTAAGCCTTTTCCCAAAGTTTCTTTATGATTTGTCAGGTGAAAAAAGGGAGCGTATGTATGCGGAGCTTCTTGAGCGCAGGGAGCAGGCGTCGCGTCACGCCTCATGCGGCGACGAGGATTCCATTAAAAAGCTTGCCGATTTTCAAAAAAACGCGACGGATGAAAACAACCAACTTTAAAAGGGAGTTATGTTATGCTTAAAAAAATCACGGTGTTTGCCGCGGCGGTTTTGATTCTTGTTTCGTCCTTTGGCTGCGGCACAAAAACAGGCGGCGGCAAAAAAGATCCTTCCAAAAAGACTATATCGCCCGAAAACAAAATCGCGCTCATAATCGGCAGCGCAAGCATTAACGGCGACACGTTTGAAATGGCTAAGTCGCTAAGAAGCGAATACGGGGACAACCTGCTTGTCAACTCGTTCAGCGACAGCTATTTAAGCGACAATCTCACTGTCACCACAGCCGCGGCCGAGCTTGCGGGCGACGACACCGTCAAGGCTATTGTCTTTGGAAACGGCGTGGAGGGCACGGCTCATGCTGTCAAAAGAGTTCGGCAGCTTCGCGGCGACATGTGCATTGTCGTTTGCAATCCTGTTGAGGATTTAAGCTCCATTTCTCTGGATGCCAACATTGTCCTTCTGCCCAATCACAAGGAAACAGCCGAATCAATGGTCAAAAACGCCGCGAAAATGGGTGCGGAGACCTTTGTTTTTTACACTTTTCAGCGCCATGCCGATTACACCTTTGTCAAGGAAATGCGAGAAATCGCCAAAGCCACCTGCGGCGCGGAAGAGCTTAATTATGTGGAAACCTTCTCCATCGATCCGCTGGTCGACGGCAGCTCTGAAGAAATAGCCAAAACCTTTGTCGGCGAAGATTTTTACAGGAAAACAAAAAAATACGGCGAAAATATAGCGGTCTATTCAACCGACCCTGTCATTCAGGAAGAGCTTGTAAAGGTTGCCGCCGCAAACGGCTATATTGTCGCCGGCACTGCTGAGCTGTCGCCGGTGAGCTTTGCGAACGCCTTTGGCGCCGATATAAAGGGGCATGAAACTGACAGCAAGCATATCCTTGCCGCCGCAAGCGATAAGATTTCAAAATCCGACAGCAAGGGCAAAATGGCTTCGTGGGAGTTTTCTGTCCCGATGATGACTTTGCAGGCAGGTTTTGAATATGCATACAGCTTTGTTAACAACCGTTCCGACTGGATAGACAATCTTGAAACAATTGACAATATTGTCGGCGACATAGCGGACGGTGCGCCATACTCTGTCAAAAAACACGGTGAAAAGATATTCCTGCTCGGCAGCGATTTTTATACGTATTAATTTTTAGGAGTGTTATAAATGTCAAACGACGGCACGGTGCTTGAGCTTTTTGTCGCAAGACACGGCGAATCGACAAGGAACGTCGCTTTTCGCGCCGGAATCAGCCGCGACAACTTTACAGTCAAGGAAAACGAGGATCCGCTGCTGACGGAAACAGGCTTTTTTCAGGCACGGCTTCTTGGCGAAAGGCTGTCCGCGGGAGAGTTGAGCGCGGTTTTTTCAAGCCCTTTGTCACGCGCTCTTTCAACTGCTGACGAAATTGTCAAAAAGCAGCCGTCTCCCCTTCTGATAGAAATCATTCCGAATCTTGTCGAAACAAACATTCACCCTGATTTTGCGCCGGACGGCATGGAGACACTGCGCCGTGCGTTTCCGCGCGCAAAGCTTTACAGGGATTCACCCGAAAGCGACATCAAAGAAATTCCCGTCGGTGAGCGCGGCGCCGAACACCATCTTTCACGCGCAAAGGAGGTTGTCGATTATTTTCGTTCACGTTTTTCTTGCGGCGAAAAGATAATTGCAGTGGCGCACGGAGGCTTTAACACCTTTTTAATCGCCGCCGCTCTGGGCTTTTGCTCTCCGCTTCATTTCGGATTTTGCCAGCATAACACATCGCTGTCAAAAATCAAATTTTACCCTGACGGGCGCTGCCGGGTGGCTTTTATAAACGACACGTCACACCTTTATGAACACGACAGCAAGATAGCATACAACGAATAGCGCATTTGTTCGGCGAACGCCGTTCATCGCGCAAAAAGGCGGTCATTGCGTTGACAGACGACAAGCTAAAAAGCCTCAACCTGCCTTATATTCTTCGGTTCAGCGACGGCTCAGCCGTCCACACGGCCGCGGATTTTCAAAAAAGACGGGGCGAAATAAAAAGCCTTTTGCAAAAGGAGATTTACGGCATTCTTCCCGAAAAGCTTGATGTTGAGTTCGAGCTTGTTTCACGGGATGAGCATGCTTTTGCCGACAAGGCGGTGCAGTCCCTTTACCGCCTTAGCTTTCCGGATCTGAACGGCTTTTCATTCCCTGTCAGGACAGTCTTTCCAAAGCTCAAGGAACCGCCGCCGCTTTTTGTGTTTATGAATTTCAGATACGACCTGCCCGACAAGTATTACCCCGCCGAGGAAATAATGGACGGCGGCTTTGCCGTCGCTTCTTTTTGCTATAAAGATGTCACGTCGGACGACGGCAACTTTTCAAACGGTCTTGCCGGGGCGCTCGGCATAAACAGAGCAAAAGACGACGCGGCGGGCAAGATTGCCCTGTGGGCTTGGGCAGCGTCCGAAACACTCGACTTCCTTGAGGCTGTCGGCGGATATGACAAAAAAAATGTCGCCGTTGCCGGTCACTCCAGGCTCGGCAAAACGGCGCTTGTCGCCGGTGCGTTTGACGAGCGTTTCAAGTTCACATTTTCTAACAATTCCGGCTGCGCGGGCGCCGCCTTAACACGTCAAAAAATCGGTGAAAACGTGGACGCTATTTGCGGCAAATTCAACTATTGGTTTTGTCCGGCATATGAAAAATACAGAAACAACGAAAACAAAATGCCCTTTGACCAGCACTTCCTGCTTGCTCTTTGCGCCCCCCGCTATGTCGCCGTCTCAAGCGCCGCGGAGGATTTATGGGCAGACCCTCGCTCCGAATTCCTTTGCTGCGCGGCGGCTTCGCCCGCATACTCCCTCCTTGGCGGCAAAGGTCTTGAACATTTTGATAAAATACCGAAGATTGGCGACACGTTTTTTGAGGGCGGCATCGGATATGTCCTTCGCGGCGGCTCGCACTATCTTAGCCGCTCAGACTGGCGGGCGTTCATGGATTTTATGCGCCTGAAGTCAGCCGTCGATTGATTCCACACAAGAAAACAGCGCAATATTTCTTTGAGCTATTGACAACAGCGCAAAAAAACATTATACTGATTTCCGCTGCTGTAACGTGCGCAAAAACAACATTCGGTGGATGTAGCTCAGTTGGTTAGAGTGCCAGGTTGTGGCCCTGGAAGTCGTCGGTTCAACTCCGATCATCCACCCCAAAATTAATTGCAAGGTTGCCGGCGATCACTTCAACGGAAGCCTTGCAATTCATTTTAAATCAAATATTGGGGTGTAGCCAAGGGGTAAGGCAACGGACTTTGACTCCGTCATCCGCTGGTTCAAATCCAGCCATCCCAGCCAAAAAGCCTTGATCCTTAAAGGATTGAGGTTTTTCTTTTCGGCGGCGCTTTTTCTTTTAATTATGCCGCCGCTTTGCCGTAATATTTGCCGCCGCTTTGCCGTCACTTTGCCGCCGCTTTTGCCGTCATTTTTGCCATGTTGTGTCACACTTGACGGTTGAAAGATCATCTGTAACGACAAGTCCTTTTGGGGCAATAAAGCAGAGAATCTATATGCTAAACGGGAATCAAGAAAGAAAGTTTTAAAAATATTGTATTTTCAGCTTATTTTTGTTATAATTTAATTTAAATGATTCTCTGTTTTAAGGAGCGGCATCATATGAATAAAAAGAAGTATTACATCACCACAGCCATTGCCTACACATCCGGCAAGCCCCATATCGGCAATTCTTATGAAATTGTTTTGACCGATGCTATCGCGCGTTTCAGGAGGATGCAGGGAAACGATGTTTTTTTCCTGACGGGCACCGACGAGCACGGTCAAAAGATTGAAGAAAAGGCAAGGGACGCCGGAATGACCCCGAGAGAGTTTGTCGACATTGTCGCCGCTGAGATTCGCGGAATATGCGACATGCTCAACACCACCTACGACAAGTTTATCAGGACGACAGACAGCAGTCATGAGCAGGCTGTTCAAAAGATATTCAAAAAGCTTTATGAAAAGGGAGACATATATAAAAGCGAGTATGAGGGGCTTTACTGCGTCCCTTGCGAAAGCTTCTTTACAAGCTCACAGCTTGACGGCGGGAAATGCCCCGACTGCGGGCGAGATGTCGTCAAAACAAAGGAGGAGGCTTATTTCCTGCGGCTTTCAAAATATCAAAAGCAGCTTGAGAAATATATTGAAGAAAATCCGAGCTTTATATACCCTGAAAGCCGAAAAAAAGAGATGCTGAACAACTTTATCAAGCCGGGCTTGCAGGATCTTTGTGTTTCGAGGACATCATTCAACTGGGGCATACCTGTGAGCTTTGACAAAGACCATGTGATTTATGTGTGGATTGACGCGCTTTCAAACTACATTACGGCATTAGGATATGACCCCGACGGCAGCGGAGAGCTTTATAAAAAATATTGGCCGGCGGATGTCCACATTATAGGCAAGGATATTGTCCGCTTTCACACAATTTACTGGCCGATAATGCTTTTGGCGCTCGGAGAGCCTTTACCCGAAAAGGTCTACGGTCATCCGTGGCTGCTTGTCGGAGCTGACAAAATGTCAAAGTCAAGGGGCAACGTCATTTATGCCGACCGTCTTGTCTCATTGTTCGGTGTTGACGCCGTGAGATATTATCTTTTGGCCGAGATGCCTCACTCTTCGGACGGTTCGCTGACATATGAGACTGTGATAGAGCGCTACAATTCGGATCTTGCCAACACTGTCGGAAACCTTGTGAACAGGACTGTCGCCATGGTTAACAAATATTTCGGCGGAGAGCTTGCCGCGAACAATGTCACAGGCGAGTTTGACGACGATTTGAAACGCACCGCCCTGGAAGCTTTGCCGTCGATGGCAAAGGCTTTTGACGATTTCCGCATAGCCGACGCCTGCCACGAGGTTTTGACGCTTGCGCGGCGGAGCAACAAATATATAGACGAAACAATGCCGTGGGTGCTGGCAAAGGATGAGGAGATGCGCGGCAGGCTTGCGACAGTTCTTTACAATCTTGTTGAAAGCATCCGTTTCATGGCTGTGCTTTTAAAGCCGTTTATGCCCGACACGTCTGAAAAGATTATGAAGCAGATAAACTGCCGTATAGATTCGCTTGAGTCGCTTTCGGAGTTTGGCATGATTGAAATCGGCTCAAGCGTCGGTGAGGCGGAGGTGCTGTTTGGCAGGATAGACTCTTCGGAAATGATTGCAAAGATTGATGAAATGTATAAGCAGGACGCCGCGGAGCAGGAAAAAGAAAGCCCGGCGGGTGTTGCTTTAATCGGAATAGAGGATTTCGCAAAGATTGAGCTTCGCGCGGCGGATGTTACGGCGTGCGAGCCTGTAAAGCGCGCGAAAAAGCTTCTCAAGCTGACGCTTGACGACGGGAGCAAAACGCCGAGGACAGTCGTTTCCGGAATCGCGCAGTGGTATAAGCCTGACGAGCTTGTCGGGCGCACTGTGATTTGCGTCACAAATCTAAAGCCCGCCGTCCTCTGCGGCGTTGAGAGCAACGGCATGATTCTTGCCGCCGACCGCGGCGAGGATGACGTCGCGGTTATATTTGCCGACGGCATCCCGGCAGGCTCAAAGGTGAGATGACAAGACTTATGGCAAAGACATTCGATATGGACAACATTTTTGACACACATTCGCATTACGATGACGAGGCATTTGAGCAGGACCGCTCAAGTGTCTTGTCGTCTTTGCCTTCCAAAGGCGTCCGCGCTGTCATTAACTGCGGCGTGGATCTCGATTCCGGCAGCGCGTCGCTTTCGCTTGCGGGCGACTATCCCTTTATTTACGCCGCCTGCGGCATTCACCCGCATGAATGTGCCGAATACGGCGGCTCGCCCGCCGACATTTTAAAGGACTTTTTGCCACTTTGGCAGGATGACAGGTGCGTCGCCATAGGCGAAATAGGTCTCGATTATCACTATGACTTTTCGCCGCGCCCGCTGCAAAAAAGCTTTTTTGAAGAGCAGGTGAGATTGAGCGTGGAGCTTGGCTTGCCCGTCGTCGTCCACGACCGAGAGGCGCACGAGGACACATTAAATATACTGAAAAAATACAAGCCCGCGGGAGTGATGCATTGTTTTTCAGGCAGTGTCGAGCTTGCCGAGGAGATATTGAAGCTTGGAATGTATATCGGGCTTGGCGGCGCAGTGACATTTAAAAACGCGAGAAAGCCGCTTGAGGTGGCGGCTTTTGCGGCGGAGGACAGGCTGCTTTTAGAAACTGACTGTCCATACATGGCGCCCGTTCCTTTTCGAGGCAAGCGCAACGATTCATCACTGATACCTTACGCGGCCGAGGTCATAGCCGCTGTTCGCGGCTGCTCCGCGCAAAGGATTCTTGACATCACAGCGGCAAACGCCGCAAAACTTTTTTCTGTTTAAAGAGTGTTTCTTGTTTTTGGAGCGAATAATAGTTGAAGCGTGCCAAATTTTATGAAGGGACTGTTGTTTGTGAAAAAAACTTTAATCTTGTTTTGCTGTTTTTCGCTTTGCCTTACGCTTGCTTTTGGATTTTACGGCTGCGGCTCGGTTTTGCCGTCGGCTCAAGCTGCCGACCTAATGAAAGGTATCACGCCTGAAATTGTCGAAAAAAAAGACGCCGACACCCGCTTTGTTAGGCATATGGCGGAAATATCGGCAGAGATTTTTAAGCGTTCTGCCGCCGACTCGGAAAACACGCTTGTATCTCCGCTTTCCGTCGTTTTAGCGCTTGCCATGACGGCAAACGGCGCTTCAGGCGAAACTCTTGAGCAAATGTCAAGGCTGATAGGCGGCGGCATTCCGCAAGACGAGCTGAACCAATATCTGCTCGGCTATGTTAAAGGCTTGCCCTCCGCTTCAAAGTCAAAGCTTGAAATCGCAAATTCTATTTGGTTTCGCGACGATGAAAACAGGCTGACTGTGGAAAAGGACTTTTTGCAGACAAACGCGAACTTTTACAACGCCGGTGCTTTTAAGGCGCCCTTTGATAAAAGCACCATCAAGCAAATCAATTCATGGGTCGACGACAAAACGGACGGCATGATTGACAAAATCATCGAAAGCATAGCGGACGACGCGGTAATGTATCTCATAAACGCCATTGTCTTTGACGCGCGGTGGGAAAATGTCTACAAAAAAACCGACATATCAGATGGCATATTTAAAGCGTCGGACGGCAGAGAGCAAAACGTAAAGATGATGTATTCCACAGAATCAATCTACCTTTACGACGGCTCGGCTGTCGGGTTCGTCAAAAACTACGACGGCGGGAATTACAGCTTTGCCGCGCTTTTGCCGAATGAAGACGTCGGCATTGACAACTACATCTCATCGCTTTCCGGCGCAAGGCTGCTTTCTGTCATTGACGAAGCAAAGAACGCGGAGGTCGCCGCGGCGATGCCGAAGTTTTCGTTTGATTACACCTTGGTGGTGAACAATCTGCTTGAGGAGATGGGCATGACTGACGCGTTTTCTTTTTCTGACGCGGATTTCAGCAAAATGGCGACGTCGTCGCAAGGAAATATATATGTCGGCAAGGTGCTTCACAAGACATTTATTTCTGTCGACGAGCTGGGCACAAAGGCGGGCGCCGTCACAAAGGTTGAGATGAAAGACGCGTGCGCGGCTTTGGACGTCAAGACAGTGATTTTGGACAGACCGTTTGTTTTTGCCATAATTGACAACTCCTCGGGTCTGCCGCTGTTTATGGGCGCGGCGTTAAGCATGAGTTGATTTTCACACGGTCAAGGCGCTCAAAGGCTTTAAGGCAAAACGCTCGGGACGACGGCTGCGCGCCGTATAATCCCGAGCGTGATTTTTATATTTTGACGTTGTGACTGCTTGAAATCAGTTATGGCGCTGTCGGATTAGCCGGCCGCAGCGCAACATGAAAGGCGCATTGCGCCGCAATGTCCATATAGTGTGTGACAAGAATAACGCAGGCATTTTTTGAGGCATCTGAAATAAGCCCAAAGATATCGGCGCGCAATTGAGGGTCAAGTCCGGCGAACGGCTCGTCCAAAAGGAGGACATCACCGCCGAACGCCAGCGCGCGCGCCACGGCGGCACGGCGTTTCATTCCGCCGCTAAGCTCACGGGGGAACAAATCGGAAGCGTCCGCAAGTCTGACCTTTTCAAGCCACAGCGCGGCGTTCTTTTTATCAGTCACAGCCGCCACATTTTCAAAGGCTGTTTTCCCCGGCAAAAGCCTGTCGTCCTGAAAGACCATTGATACCCTGCCGCCGCCGTCAATCCGCACCGTTCCGCCGTCCGCCTTTTCAAGTCCGGCTATTATTCTCAACAGCGTCGTCTTTCCGCTGCCTGACGGGCCTGTGACAGCCGTTAGGGTGCCGCTTTGGAATGTGTGCGAAAAGCGGCTCAAGACATTGACGCCGTTAAAGCTCTTGCTTATGCCGTCTAACTTTACCGACATTTCCGCGCCCTCCCTTCACACGGAAACCACCGGACAAGGCCCGTTTAAGAGCCAGCTCAAGAAGCATGCTCATAATAATTACGACTGCCGTCCAGGCGAACAAGTCCGCTGTTTCGATATATATTTTTGAGTTATAAAGCTCTCTGCCGATTGACAAAGCGGGCAGGCTCAAAACCTCGGCCGCGATGCCTGCCTTCCAGGCAAGTCCGAGGGAGGTAACACACCCGGCGGAAAAATAAGGCATGGCGGAAGGGATGTAAACGGCGGTTAATCTCTTTGCCCTCGAAAAAAGAAAGACCCTTGACATTTCTAAAAGACCTTTGTCAGTTTTGGAAATCCCTTCGCTGACGTTGCCCCAAATTATCGGCAGCACCATCAGCGACGAGGTAAAAACAGGCACGGCGCCGCGCCGAAGCCAGACAAGCGCAAGAATGATAAAGGACGCCACCGGAGTCGCCTTTATGATGCTGATGGCGGGGCTGAAAAACTCACGCAGCGGCTTTATAAAAGATGTCAGCAGCGCAAGCGCGGCGCCTGCCGCCACACCCAGGACATACCCCGCCAATATCCTTGACATGGACATGGCGGCGCTCGACCAAAAGCCCGGTTCGCCCGCAAGCTCCGCAAGCCGCGCGGCTGTCCGCAACGGCGACACAATGAGAATCTCCTTGTTAACCGCCGAACAGACCGCCTGCCAAAGCAAAAGCCATATCACCGCGGTGGCGGCCTTTCCGGCAAACTTTTTAAGTTTTTCGCTACGCGGCAAACCAAAAGTCATCATCGGGCATTGCTCCTCCGACAGACTGCGGCTTAGCCTTGAACAACACTTCAAGGTTCTGCACCGCAATCCTTTTCATTTCTGCGCCTGATATGCAGACGATGTTACAGTTAGGTATCGCATTTTGGGCTATGGCGGCGGACGGCACGATCCCAAGCTCTGCAATCATTGATGACGACTCGGGAATTTTGGCGTTGACATAGTCCACCGATTCTCCGTATTCGCCGAGAAAGGCATTTATTGCGTCCGCGTTTTCCGCGGCAAAGCTTTTCCGCGCAATCAGGCACCCTTGCGCAAGAGTGCTTTCGATGCCGTTTAGCCTGCACGCCTTATCCCACTCGTCAGTCAAGTCAAGTGCAATGCGCAAATCAGAATTTTTGGACATTGCTGTCGTGACGTTTGGCTCCGGCATGACAAATATGCCGGAATCATCCGCGGCGGCTTTTGAAGTCAGCTCGGCGTGCTGACCAAGATACTCCACCTTGACGTCTTTTCCGACAACCAGACCGTTTGCCTCAAGAATATAGTTCAGTATATATTCCGGCGACGACCCCTGACCGCTTGAATAAACTGTTTTGCCGTTTAAGTCGGCAATGGAATTGATTGCGCTTCCGTTTTCAACGACATACATAACTCCGAGCGTGTTAACGGCAATCATTTGAACATCACCCGACGTTTTTTGATAAAGCGTCGCCGCAAGGTTCAGCGGACAGGCGGCAATGTCGCACCCTCCCGATGAGATGGATGAAACTATTTCGTCGGGCGACGACATCAGTGTGAAAGTGTAGTCGTTAGCCTTTTCTTCCCCGGAATTAACATCTGTGATAAGCTTTGAAAGACCCATTCCTGTCGGCCCTATTAAAGCCGCTACGCTGATTTTTGACTTTGGAGCGGATTCACCGGCTTCCGTTGAAGATTGGCTGTCCGACGCGCCGTCAGAACAGGCGGCAAACGACAAAATAAAAGCCGCCGCAAGAATAATTGATATAAACCTTTTCATCTTTGACCCTCCGTTTTTGATAATAATGTTTGTGATTACAACAAGCGTATGGTTTTGCCCTCCCGCGCTATTCTCCCCGATTCCTCAAGAATGTCAAGCGAGCGGTAAAGCGTCGCCCTGCCGACGCCAAGCTTTCGCGCAAGCTCACTGCAATTTCCCACACGGCAGCAGCCCTCCTCGTCGGAGCTGACAGAAAGGAAAACATACAGCATTTCCTCCGCGCGGCCTGCCGTAAACGCCTCGATTCGGCGGTTTAAAAAATATATTCTTTCTGAAAGATATTCAATTAATCCGGCTGCGACAGGCGGCTCGTCGTGAATGATTCGCCTCATCGCGCCGCCGCTGATAAAAAGAGCGGCGCACCTGCCGTCGGCTTCAATATCGTTCAAAAAAAGTTCTTCACCGCTGAAAAGCGTCACGGCTCCGAAAATGTCTCCGGGCAAAAGTCTGCTTATGACAAGCTTGTCCTTCAGCACAGAGGCGCTGCCGTCAATCATCATCCCAAGCAGCTTTTCGCCGCTCGCGCGGGAAAAAACAAGCTCGCCTTTTTGAAAAACCGTAATGCTGCCGCTTTTTAACGCGTCTTTTAAAAGCTTGTCGTCGGCGCCTTTAAAAACAGGGCTTTTGCGAAGAAAAAACATCGCCTTTTCTGAATAGTCCACTGTAAAAACCAACCTTGTGTATCATATGATACACATTTTATCATGGCATGTGTGATTTGTCAACAAACTTTTAAGCTTGACCTTCCGCGAAACGCTGAAACTTTACCGCTGCTGTTTGAATTAGGGCAACACCGCACAATGATTGTTGTGCGGTGTTGCCTTAGGTTTTTGAAACAGCGCAAAGGATATCTGTTGAACTGATACACTTTTTATGCTTTTTGCTTGCAATAAATCATAAAACCTCTTTTGTCCTCCGCGAATATATTTACCCGTGTAATATCATTATCAAAACGCCTTCGGTGTAAAATACGGGAGGCATCTAAAATCAAACGACTGTTCTTGTTATTTTACTTTGGGTGCGTCAAAAAACGCCACTTATCGTTTATTCCAAATAAGATGCCGACACACCGAAGCTTTTTCATTTATTTTGACTTTTACCTCTTTTTTGTTGATATTTGTTTGATTTTATGGTTTAATATTCTTGATGGACTGTTTTCATGTAAGCACTGTCGAAAATAATTTTCAGGGAATTTATACATATGGATGTCAGCATTTCATCAAAACCCAGTTCGCTGTTGATACTATATTTGTTGTGGGCGCTTATTTATGTCTCGCCTTCAGTTCTGTAAATCTTTTGTGTTCTGTTCTTTTCTTTGTTGTTGTATTGGGCACTTTTATTAAAGCAAACAAGGCGCATAATGCGCCCCAAATTTAAGGAGACTGTGTTTATGAACGAACTGATTGGGAAAAGGCTGCTTGTTCTCGGCGGCGGGCTTGCCGCGTATGACGTTGTTAAAATAGCAAAAGAGAATGGAGCATATGTTGTTTCGGCCGATTATTATGAGACGGGTGTTGCAAAGTCTATTTCCGATAAGTCTTTTACAGTTTCAACGACTGATTACCCGTCATTGCTTAAAATCATTAAGAACGAAAAAATAGACGGTGTGTTCTGCGGTCCCAGCGAGTTCAATCTGCGTAATGTAATGGAGCTGTGCAAACAGGCAAATTTACCGTTTTATGCAACTGAAGAACAGTGGGAAATCTGCTCCGACAAATCTCGTTTTAAGGCTATGTGCAGAAAGCATGATGTGCCTTGTGTGCCGGAATATCACATCACCGAGGAGTTTTTGCCTGAAGACATGGCTAAAATCAAGTACCCTGTAATCGTCAAGCCTGTTGATTCTTGCAGTTCACGCGGCATTGCCGTATGCAGCTGTCGGGAAGAATTGATTGCCGCTTACAAAAACGCGTTGATGTTTTCAAATAAAAAACATATTATTGTCGAAAAATATATTTCGAGCGACCTTACGTTTGCCGTAAGATATGTTGTTTACAACGGTGAAGTATACATGCTTTTGACTATTGACAGATATGTGGTTGATCCTGTAAAAAAGAGAGCGCTTATTACTAATGCCTCAGTTTACCCTTCTCGTTTTAACGAGAAATACATACAAACAATTGACGAGAAAGTCAAACGTATGTTTAAGGCTTTGGGGCTGAAAAACTGCGCTTTATTTATGCAGGCGCTTGTTGACCCTGAAGACGGCAATTTCTATTTTCACGAAATGGGCTTAAGATTAAGCGGTGGACTTAATTATACCATTACAGAAAAGGCCACGGGAGTCAGCGATTTGCTTATGATGCTTCGTTATTCCCTGGGAATGGATTTCTCTTCTCCAAAAGAGATTGAAGCCATAGATCCGAATTTGGGAGGAAAAGTAGCCGCTTCCCTGTGTATACCGCTGCGGGCAGGTGTCATCAAAAGCTTTGAAGGTGTAAAACAATGCTGTCAAGAGCTGGAGCTTATTGATTATACACAGTATCATCAACCGGGAGACATAATCACCGATGAAAATATAGGTACACTTGATCAGCATTTCTGCCGTATAAAATTTTTTGTAAACAGCTATGACGAGGTTTCAGAAAAAATAGATTTCATACTAAAAACAATAAAAATCACAGCCGACGACGGCGCTGATATGATTTTTTCACGCTTTGACACAAGCAGATTATATAAGCTTTAACAGACATTACCACAAACAAAAAGGATTGATATTATGCTGATTTCAATTGCAATACCATGTTATCGCTCCGCAAAAACAATAGAGGGTGTAGTGGATGAAATTGTTTCTGTCTTTGCGAAGCAGCATGAATACGACTATGAGATTATTTTAGTCAATGACGGCTCTCCCGACAACACGTTTGAGGTTATTCATCGAATATGCAACAAAAATCCAAAGGTTACGGGAATAAATCTGTCAAAGAATTTCGGGCAAAGTGCGGCAAAAATGGCAGCGGTGCCTTATGTCAAAGGCGATTGTTTGGTTTTTATGGACGACGACGGTCAGCACCCGACCTCCGGCATCATTCAGCTGGTTGAAAAAGTGCGGGAGGGGTACGATATTGTCTATGCCCATTTTGAGAAGAAAAGGTTCAACGTCTTTAAGCGGGCAACAAGCGCTTTGCATAATCAGATAATGTATTTAATCGGGTCAAAGCAAAAGGACATTCATCTTTCCAGCTTTTTTGCTCTTAGTAAGTTTTGCATTGAAGCAATGCAGACAAGCGGCTGCCCTGTTGTGGCTGTCGCCGCATATTTGAGACGGCTGACAACTCGTGTCACTAATATCAGCATGCCTCATTTAACTCGGAAAGAAGGAAAATCGGGCTACAGTCTCAAACGCTTGTTTGGACTGTGGCGTAAATCCATAACATCCTTCAACACAACGCTGCTTAATATTTCCATGATGTTAGGCATAACCTGCAGCTTGCTTGGGGGCTTGTTTGCGTTCATAATAGTGCTTAGAAAGCTTATTAACCCAAACTTATCTGTAGGGTATGCGTCAACAATGTGTTCGATGCTGCTGCTAAGCGGAATTATCATGTTTGTAATCAGCATTATGAGTGACTACATAGGTAAAATATATCTCATTTTATGCAAGCTTCCTCCTTATAAGGTGCGTGAAATAATAAGCGCAAGCACAACAGAAAGCACAATCATTCACACGGACAATTCCGGCAACGCTTCAGACAACAGCCGATAAATCATAAATTCATAAATTTATAAAAATCAGAATGCGAGGCGGCACACTTTTGAAATTAAATGCCGATAAAAGAAAAAACGGTGTTAAGCTGGCAAATGATATGATTTATACCACGGGCGCTACGGTGGTTATGCAGATTGTTCTTCAGCTTATACTTTATCCGACTCTTAATAAATTCTTTGGTGATAATGTAACGGGGACAATACTGTATTTTATCGGTATCGTTTATATATTCCCTCAAGCAGTCGGTACGGCGTTGTGCAACACAAGGCTTATAAGCCGAAAAACGAGCGATACCACAAACGGTGATTTTTCACGCATTCTTTCTGTTTATTGTGCCGTTTGTGCGCTGATATGCTTTTTCATAGGCTTTATGCATGAGAAAGACATTGTTTTCTCGTTGTTCTTTGCTTTGTTTTCTATTGTCTATGCTGTAAGAATGTATGCTCAGGTCGAGTTCAGGCTCACCCTCAACTTTAAAGGTTACTTTTTTTATTACCTCATAATCAGTGTCGGATACTTAATCGGACTTGGTCTGTATTTTGTTACACACATATGGCTGCTCATATTTTTCACCGGCGAGCTGATGGCGTTGGCATATTCCTTGTTTAAGGGCAGTATTTTTAAAAAACAACAGCCTACGGGTAAGTTTAAGTCAATCTTTAAAAACAACGCGATGCTCATGTTTTCCACTTTATTGCGTGACGGTGTCAATCAATATGACAAGGTTGTTATTTTTATGCTCATCAGTGCCGTTACCGTTACTCAATATAACGCGCTTTCCTTGATTGGCAAGTCAACTCAAATGCTAATCGGGCCGGTTAACACCTTGATTGTTTCATACCTTTCGGCAAAGGAATATAAAACCGGTCGAAACTTTTTTCGCCGCTTTACAGCTATAAGCTTATCAGGCGGTTTAATCCTGTTTGTTTTTTGCCAAATTGCCACGCCGATTTATATGCGTATTTTCTACAACAGTTTTTACGATGAGATAATCCAATACAGTCTTTTAGTCAATTTAGGTCTTATTGCCGGTTTCACTGCGTCACTGTTCTGCGCGGCAATAATGTCTCAGGGTAAAACAACAACATACACATTAATTCAGACAGTGTGGGGTGTGTCTTATATTGCCGCCGCTTATTTTTTAACAAAAAGTTACGGTATCATAGGTCTCATCAGAGTATGCCTTGTGCTTAATGTGCTGAAATTGATTGTATCTGTCATTCTTACACGAGTATCATTCGCAAACACAGAAATGGCAGTGATTCCGAAAAAGGAGGTGTTGCCGGATGAATGATTCGGAGCGATTTGTTGATTTTCTTATCGGTTTAAACAATCGAATTAAGATAGACAAGATAGCAAGTGATGCAAAAGCTTGTATTTTGGATTATTTGGGATGTACCTTTGCCGGACATACAATCATGAAAAAGCGGTTTCACTCGTTAGGCTCGCTTTTGTGCGACAGCGGGAAAGTTCCGATTATCGGCGCCGGACGCACCGCTTCCCCTTCGTCGGCCGCGCTCATCAACGCAATGAGCGCACATTGTGCGGAGCTTGACGACGGTCACCGTTTTGGGATGCTCCATTTGGAAGCGCCTTTGCTGTCGGCGCTTGTCTCCGCCGCAGGCGCAAAAATGATTGTCGACGGGAACAAATTTCTTCGCGGTCTTGCAATGGGATGTGAGGCAGCATGCCGTCTGGCTGAAGCTATGCAGCCGGGGCATAAAATTCTTGGGTTTCACGCAACGGGAACATGCGGCGTGATAGGTTCGGCTTTAGGAATCGGCTTTGCCGTCGGCGCTTCACGCGAGCAGCTTTTAAATGCTCTTTCAGCCTCCGCCGCATCTGCATCCGGCCTGCTTGAGATGATAGATTCACCGTCGCAGCTTAAACCATATAATGTCGGAAACGCGGCAATGGGAGGATTTGTTGCTTTTTGTATGGCAAAGTCAGGTTTTTTGGGGCCGTCCGATCCGTTATTTGGTGAGCGGGGCTTTTACAACGCCTTTGCCGATAATGTCAACCGAGATGCGCTGTGGACAAAAGAATCCGAATTGAAGCTCTTGCAGCGATATACAAAGCCATACGCAGCCTGCCGTCACTGCCACCCTGCAATCGAGGGAGCGTTGACGCTGTGCAATCAATATGATATCAAGCCTGAAAGCATTGCCCGTGTGGATGTTGAAACATATAAGCTCGCGATAAAGGGGCACTCCGATTGTGAAATTAACTCGATCAGCGCCGCAAAAATGAGCACACCTTTCTCTGTTGCCACCGCCATTTTTAACCGTTCAGCCGGTATTGCTGAGTTTGACGATAAGAATATTAACAACAAAACAATCAGCAATATCGCGCGTTGTGTTAACATCGCGGAATCAGAAAAATACACCTCACTTTTCCCACAAAAACGAGGTGCAACAGTAACAATCAAGCTGTGTGACGGTAAAATGTTTTCAGCCGATGTCGACTATCCTTTAGGTGAACCTGAGAATCCCATGTCAGAGAAACAGATACGTGACAAATATTATCAGCTGGGCGCCTTTTCAGGAATTGACAGTAAAAAGCTTGACATAATTTATAAAGCCGTATACAAAATTGACAGCAATCTCATTGACTGGCTTAATGTGATTCAGCAATAAACATAGGAAGTGTATATCATGACATCAATGGACAAAACGAGAGAGTTTCTGAAAGCTATCGGAATGCCTTCGGGAGACGCTTATGATTTGCCGTCCTCTGAAAAACGTTTTGCGGACGGAGCGCAGTATCGCTTTGAGGTTCCGGGGATACAGGGGCCGGGCGCTATGCGGGTATTGCTTGATGAGCTGGACATATACGGCATTTTTATTCACCGTGTCACACAAACTAAAGGAATTATGTGTCTGACTGACAGCGAAATATATAAGATGGTCGAGCTTGCAATCCAATATCAAGTAGATTTGATACTTGCGATCGGTCCGCGTGCCGTCTATGACACCAGCGCGTCAGTAAACACACCGGAAGGACAGCGCATGGGCTACCGGCTGCGCGGTCAGGAGCAAATAGTCCGTGCAATCGAGGATGTCAAACGTGCCGCGGGATTTGGATGCCGTTCTTTTCTCGTATATGACGAGGGATGTTTGTGGGTTCTTAATGAAGCGCGCAAGGCGGGGGAAATACCGGCTGACTGCCATTTTAAGGTGTCTGCCCATTCCGGTCACGGAAACCCTTGTGCCGCCAGACTGCTCGAAATAAACGGGGCTGATTCAGTTAATCCCGTACGCGATATCCAGCTGCAGATGCTCGCCGCCATGAGGCAGGCTGTAGATATTCCCATAGACATTCACACGGAAAATCCCGCTTCTTCAGGCGGCTTTATCCGCCACTATGAGGTTCCTGAAATGATCAGGGTCGCGGCGCCGGTATATCTTAAAACCGGAGGCTCTGTAGCAAAAACTCACAGCTGGAACACCGGCGACGAGGAAGCAAAAAAACGCGCCAAACAAATTTCAATGGTAAAAAGAGTGATAGACACATATTATCCCGAAGCCGTTTGTTCTCAGCGCGGCAATAAAAGGTAGGTTGTTATGGCTGTATTGCTGACAAAAAACATCGAAAGGGTGTCATCGGATATCCTTTCCGCCGCGGGCGTCCCGATTGCACAGGCTGATATTATTGCATCTTCCATTGTAGATGCGCACAGAAAAGAAAAGCACACGCACGGCTTGGGGCGCCTTCCGATATATATACGAAAAATTAAAAGCGGTCAGATGGAGTCTGAAACGCGACTTGAAATTGTCAGATCTAAAGGCTGTATAACTGTTTTTGACGCCCACAACGGTTTTGGACAGATAGCCGCTCATGAAGGCATGCTGCATTGTATCGATAAGGCTTCAAATTTAGGTGTGGGCATAGCCGTTGTAAAGGACAGCAACAGTTTCGGAGCGGCAGGTTTTTATGGCGAGACGGCAGCTTCCCATTTCATGATTGGTATTGTTATGGGTAACTCCTCTCCCGCACTCTCTCCGCACGGCGGGAACAAAGCTTGTCTTGGAACAAATCCCATATGCTTTGCGTTTCCCGGCACTGACAAAAACCCGCATATAATATTTGATATGGCTTGTTCGGTGGCAGCGCGCGGAAAAGTGCGGCTTGCCGCAAAAAACGGTGAGCGAATTCCCATTGAATGGGGGCTGGATTCCGACGGCAACCCGACTGACGACCCGCTTGAGGTGCTAAGCGGCTCAATGAACGCGTCAGGCGGTTATAAGGGGTTCGGACTTGCCGCGGCAGCGGAGATATTGGCCGGTATATTAAGCGGCTCCGCTTTTGCAGACGACGTTCTCCCGCTCAATGCTCCTAAGGGATATTCTCGCTATGGTCATTTTCTGTGCGCAATCGATCCGGAGTTTTTTCTCGAACGCAACGACTATATGGAACGTATTGACTGCCTGATTAATAAGATTAAAGCTTGCGGTGACCCCGGATGTGTGTTTCTTCCGGGGGAACGTTCACATGCCAACTCAATCAAAAACATCCGAACTGTCAATGTTTCCGACGCCGTCATTGCAGACGTTAATCGTCTTGCGGCTTCGCTTTCGATTGAACAGCTTTGTTAATGCGGGGCAAAATATATTTTATGTGCGGGAGGCATAACAAATGAGACATCATAGATATAATTCGTCTGTTGAGTTTTATCGCGACCCCGAAGATTTTAATCGAGACACCGACCGTGACTTTTTGCAGTATTGTCTTGGCGCCGCGCTTTATATGCCGGCCTTTCAGGATTTTGCATCTATCATTATTAACCATAAATACATATGCATGACGACTATGGTCATGTGTTTTGAGGACGCTGTCAGCGAAGATGATGTTCCTCGCGCGGAGGAAAGCTCCATAAACAACCTCAAACGCCTTTATAACGAAATCCATAACGGCAATCTTGATGTCGAGGACTTGCCGCTGTTGTTCTTTCGTGTGCGTTCCCTAAGCCAGTTTAAAAGCTTCGCTGCAAAAATTGACCGCAAATACTATGAACTGGTGGCGGGCTTTGTTTTTCCTAAATTTAATTCATCAACAGGTTATTTATACTATGAGTTTTTAAACGGCTTAAATATGAGCGCCGACCACACCATATATGGTATGCCTATTCTTGAGGGGCGTGAGTTAGCTCTCAAGGAAGGACGCATTGGCGAGCTGCACCACATAAAGGATATTATAGACGCAAACAGAAAGTATGTGCTTAATGTTCGTGTGGGGGCAACAGATTTTTCTTCTATTTTCGGTGTTCGCAGAGGAATTGATTACACAATTTATGACATTGTTACAGTGCGCGACTGTTTGCTTGATGTTCTTAATACATTTATTCGTGACAATGATTATGTTGTATCCGGTTCTGTTTGGGAATACTTTTCAAGCAATTGGTCGCGGAGGTACAAAAATAAATTTAAGCCGATGGAAATGAAGGGAAGCATACATGATTCGATTCTTAAGAAAAAGACAATTATCGACCCCGCGATAGATGGGCTTATACGCGAAACACTGCTTGACAGGGCTAACGGTTTTACAGGAAAGACGACAATACATCCCTCGCATATCCGATATGTTAACGGACTGCACACTGTATCAAAAGAAGAATACGAAGACGCAACGCAGATTCTTAACACGGCAGGCGGTGTAATAAAGAGCCATAATTTAAACAAGATGAATGAGATTAAGCCGCACACAAACTGGGCAAATCGAATTATTTCATGCGCAAGGGCCTATGGTGTGTTGGAAAGTGAATCCGACTTTTTTATGCTCATGCAGGCATGAGGGGAAAACATATGAAAAGCATTAAAACTCCTTTGACTGTTGACGATATTATCTCTCTTAAGGTCGGGGATATGGTGAGCCTTTCAGGACGGATTTTTGCAGGGCGTGATGCCGTGCTGCCCAAGGTTGTCAAAATTCTAACACAAAAAACTCCCGAACAATGCGGTATTTATCTTGAGGGGAGCGTCATCTTTCATACTGCCGTCAGTCCCGCCGGATTGGGACCCACTTCCAGCAACAAAGCGGAAATTGAAAGCACCATCCCCGAGCTTAGCAGGCTCGGAGTTCGACTGCATCTTGGCAAGGGCGCTCTGTCCCCTGAAACCATAGCCGCGCTTAATAGGTTTGGTTCAGTGTATGCGGTGGTACCTCCCGTGACCGCTCTGTTGGTAAGTAAGACACTCACCGGCCGTGTTGCCGCCTTTCCCGAAGAAGGAATGGAAGCGCTGCATGAGCTTGATGTGGTTGATTATCCGATAATAATTGCCGCCGCGCACGGCTCTTCGATTTATGATAAATGAGGTATAAGCATGGAACGCAATGCGATTATAGAAAAAGTGAGTCGGACTCTTATTGAGGCAAGCTCGACATTTTCCGAAAGCAAAATTAAAGCATATCACAATGCTGTTGATACAGAAACAAATGAATCGTCAAAATGGGTGATGAATACTTTATGCGATAATGAATCCGCTGCAAGGCTTAACGGCTCTCCTTTGTGTGACGACAGCGGAATACCTCACTTAATTGTTGATATAGGAAGCAAACGCCTGCTTTCAGGCGAGACACTTGACGCGATTTACGAGGGAGTGCGTGAGGGGCTTAGAAGGCTTCCGGGCAGACCGATGGCTGTCCTTGGTGATGATATGCAGAGAATTGAGCAGTGTGCAGGATTAGATTCCAAGTCCGAGGCGGTTGTGCCGACGCCTCTCCTTTTGCGATATCTCTCTGACGAACCGGAAACGCTTCGTCTGACTGTGCTTATGCAGGGAGGCGGACCTGAAATAAGGGCAAAAACATATCGGGTTTTTCACAATCACAGCCGAAAGACTGTTGCTGACGAGATTGTTATGTGGGCAAAGGAGGCTGTGTCTTTGTTAGGCTGCACTCCGTGTACATTGGCAATCGGTATAGGGCGCAGTCATTATGAGGCATCGGCGCTAATGCTTCAAGCTATGGCTGATGGTGATTATGCGAAACAAAACGACTTTGAACGTGAGATAACACAGAGAGTTAACGAGACAGGAGTCGGCGCTTTGGGTCTGGGAGGCGATTATAGTGTCCTTGCCTCATTTGTCCGAGTCGGACCGCAGCGAGCCAGCGGTGTACGCATCGTTTGTATGCGCCCATGCTGCTGCTTTGAGCCTCGCCGCGCATCAGTCGAGCTGTAGTTCTTTTGTTGCACAGCGGACAACACCACAGGTATTCGGCGCCGCGGATTTCAACTGCAACGGTCAAAAAGCCGGGAATAATGTCTGCCGTTTGCCGAGCGCACATAAAAATTCCCGTTTGCTTTAGCACAAGGCATAATCAGCCGCCGCACTCCGCAAACGGGAAAATTGTTGTGTGATAAAAAATTTAAACGTCACCATGAATTTTGCAGGGCTAAGGCTCCGGCAACAGCCCCGGTTAGGTGTTTATATGTGTGCTTAATTTGTTCTGTAATCACCGCTGATAATGTTTTCAACCCAGTCCTTGTTGTCGATATACCAGTTGATGGTTTCGTGAATACCTTTTTCAAACGTATACTTTGGCTTCCAGCCGAGGTGCGCGGTTATTTTTGTGTTGTCGATAGCATAGCGCCTGTCATGTCCCGGGCGGTCAGCGACATAGCGTATCAGGCTTTCCGACGCACCTGTCTGCGATATAATGAGTCGGACAATATCAATATTGGCCTTTTCGTTGTTTCCCCCGATGTTATAAACCTCGCCGGGGCGGCCTTTTGTTAATACTGTGTCGATTGCCTCACAGTGGTCGGAAACATGAAGCCAGTCACGAATCTGCATCCCGTCGCCGTAAATTGGCAGGGGTTCACCGCGGAGACAGTTGTGAATCATAAGCGGAATCAGCTTTTCGGGGAACTGATATGGTCCGTAGTTGTTGGAGCAGCGCGTGATATTGAACGGCAGACCGAAGGTCTCGCCGTAAGCGCGTACAAGCAAATCGGCGCCGGCCTTTGACGCGGAGTATGGACTGTTAGGTGAAATAGGAGTTGTTTCTGTGAACATTCCGTCTTTGCCTAAAGCCCCGTAAACCTCGTCTGTCGAAACCTGCAAATATTTGACGTCCGGCTTATATTCGCGGCTGTGATTGTTGTCAGGCTCCGTCTTCCAGTATTTTTTTGCGGTGTCGAGCAGCACCTGCGTACCGAGGACATTTGTCGTCAGGAAAACTTCCGGGTCTGTAATGCTGCGGTCGACATGGCTTTCCGCGGCGAAATGAACGACTTTGTCAACGCCGTATTCCGCAAAGACATCGTCCATCCTTTTCCTGTCGCGGACATCCGCCTTGACAAAGACGTAGTTTGGATTTTTTTCAATGCCGCGGAGATTTTTCAAGTTTCCGGCATAAGTCAGCGCGTCAACGTTTACAATACGGCAGTCAGGATACTTAACAAGCATCATGCGGATAAAGTTTGAACCTATAAACCCGGCGCCGCCGGTCACCAGCAATGTCTTCATTTGTTTTTGCCTTCCTTTTGTGTGTTAATAATGCCATAGACAAAGGCTATGGGCGCAAATTGCGCTTTGCAGCATTATGTGTCGGTAATAATATAATAACCGAATCGCATCGAGCTGTCTGACACCGTTCCCGGTGAAATCGGGTCAATGCCGCTGATACGATAAATGCTGTTCGGGCTTTTGGATTTTATTTTTTCAAGCTCTTTCAAGTCGTCCTCTGATAAAATAAAGCGGATTTCTGCCCGCTTTGCTTCACAGACAGGCGTAAAATCCGGTGCGTTTCCGCAGGCAACGTCAACAACCATGCGCAAAAAATCATATCCTGTTGAAAGACGAACGAGGTCGGAGCCGATACAATCACCGCCCATTCTTGCGCCGATTTCAATTATCCGCACCTTGCCGTCCTCGCCAAGCTTGAATTCAGAGTGGCTTGCGCCGTTTTTTATCGCAAGAGCATCAAGCGCTTTAAATATTAATCCCTTCACATTTTCTTGATATTCCGCCGGGATATCGGACGGCTGAATATGCCTTGTTTCGATATAGTTCGGCGACCCGGTTGTGAACTTTTTTGTAAACGCAAGAAGATGATGGCTGCCTTGATATGAAACGCACTCACAGCTGTATTCGTCTCCGTTTATATATTCCTCTATGATGCACGCCTTTTCAAAAGAGCTGTCGACTGCGCTTTGCGCCGCCGGCGCAATGTCCTCAAAGCGGAACACCTTTGTGACGGATCGGCTTCCCGAACGGTCCGTCGGCTTAACAATCAGCGGATACTCCATGCCGTCAAGCTCATCGCGGCGCAAAGGCGCCGAAACCTTTTTATATTTCGGGACATCAATTCCGAATGCATCAAACGTTTTTCTCATCTCATATTTGTTGGTGCAAAAAAGGCTTCCCGCATAGGAGTTGCACATAAGCCCGAGAGCTTCAGCCACATAGTTCACTGTCAGCACAGCAAGGTCGGACGCGATGGAACAAACTCCGTCCGGCTTTATCTGGCGGCATTTCGCTAATATTTCCTCTTTTTCCAAAATGCTTACAGGATAAAAACAGTCCGCTGTCTCTTTACCTACGGCGCCGTCCTCCCACGCAAAGACATGAGTTTCAAAGCCCATGTCTTTTGCTTTTAGGATCAGACGGTTTTGAAAATCGTTCGCTCCGATAATCACAATCTTTTTCATAATGTTACTCTGCCATTCCAAAGAATTTGTAAATTACGGAAACAACCTTTTGAATCTCGCTTTCCTTCAGACCGTAATGCATCGGCAGCCTAAGCAAGCGTTCGCTTTCCGAGGTAGTGTACCTGTCTTCTCCGTGAAAACGCCCGAAACGCCTGCCGCCTGCCGCCGAATGAAGCGGAACATAATGAAACACTGACCCGATTTTGTGTTCCTTTAAAAAAGCGATGCATCTTGTGCGCTCGTCAAGATCTTTTACCTTTATGTAAAACATATGCCCGTTATGCTGACATTCCTTTGGAATGTGCTGTGTTTCAATAATTCCTTTTTCTAACAGCGTCCGCAAACCCTCTTTGTATAAATTCCAGCTTGCAAGTCGGTCGTTGTTAATCTTTTCCGCTTCCTCAAGCTGCGCGCATAGGTATGCGGCGTTCAGCTCGCTCGGCAAGAAAGAGGAGCCCACATCAATCCATGAATATTTGTCAATCTGACCGCGGAAGAATTGGCTTCTGTTCGTACCCTTTTCGCGCAGAATCTCCGCCCTATCAATGTTTGACTTATTATTAATCAGAATCGCGCCGCCCTCACCCATGCTGTAGTTCTTTGTTTCGTGAAAGCTGAAGCAGCCGAAATCGCCTAAAGAACCCAAAGCCCGCCCTTTATAAAAGGCGTTAACTCCCTGCGCGGCGTCTTCGACAACCTTTAGCCGATACCTTTTCGCGATGTCAAGAATTGTGTCCATTTCACAGCCGACACCGGCGTAATGAACAGGCACAATTGCTTTTGTCTTCTCCGTGATTGCGTCCTCAATCAGCTTTTCGTCAATATTCATCGTGTCGGGGCGTATGTCAGCAAACACAATGCGGGCGCCGCGCAAAACAAAAGCGTTTGCCGTGGACACAAATGTATATGACGGCATAATCACATCGTCGCCCTCTTGAATGTTTGTCAGCAGCGCCGTCATTTCAAGAGCATCGGTGCCTGAGGTGGTAAGAAGAACCTTTTCAGATTTTGTCATATCCTCAAGGATCCTTTGACACTTCCTGGAGAAAAAACCATCGCCGCAAATTTTCCTGTCGGCTATCACTTCCTCAATGTATTGCTTTTCTTTCCCGACAAAAGGAGGCACATTAAATGGAATCATTTCAGTTTATCTCCTTAAAACCAATTTTTAAAAATCTATGTAAATGTCAGCTTTTGCCCCATGTGGGATTTGTACCTCTTTTTGTGTCCGCGTATAGAATTTTCCCCTCTGCAACATTTAGCAAATGCTGTCCGTATAAAGACTTTCCGTATCTGTTCGCCGAATCCAACAGCTGTTCTCTGCTGATCCACTTCATATTGTATGCGATTTCCTCCAGCGCGGAAATTTGGATGTTTTGAAGATGCTCAATCGTCCTGATGAAATTCGAGGCATCCAACAATGAATCAAACAGACCCGTGTCAAGCCATGCAAAGCCGCGTCCCAAAAGCTTTATGTCCAATTCTCCGTTTTCCAGGTAAATCCTGTTAATATCAGTAATTTCCAGCTCCCCGCGCGCTGAAGGCTTCAGTGATTTCGCATACTGAACGACACGGTTGTCATAAAAGTATAAGCCTGTTACGGCATAATTTGATTTTGGATCCTTCGGCTTTTCCTCAATGGAAATCGCCTTGCCGTTATCATCAAACTCCACAACGCCGAACGCCTGGGGGTTGTCCACATTGTAGCCGAAAATTGTAGCCTTTCTGTTCTGTGACGCGGCTTCCCGCAGCAGCGTGCCGAGTCCGTTTCCATAAAAAATGTTGTCGCCTAAAATCATTGCGACATTATCATCACCAATGAAGCTTTCCCCGATTATAAATGCCTGTGCCAATCCGTCAGGACTTGGCTGCACGGCGTATGAAAGGCTTAAACCGAATTGTGAACCATCTCCGAGAAGATTTTCAAAATTCGGTGTGTCAGTGGGCGTCGAGATAATCAGGATATTTCTGATTCCCGCCAGCATCAGCGTTGAAAGCGGGTAATAAATCATCGGTTTGTCATATACGGGCAAAAGCTGTTTGCTCGTGACCATCGTCAGCGGATACAGCCTTGTGCCTGAACCACCCGCAAGAATTATCCCTTTCATAATTAAATCAACCTTTCGTATAATACCGGAAGTTTTGACAGGCATGCAAAACCGAACCACAACGTTTCATATGGCGTAAAGAAAAACTGCCTATTTAAGTTTTTTAAAATTCTTAATGCTATAAACTAACAATATCTTCAAATTGTATTTTTGTTAAGAAGGCTTAATCTTATTTTTTTCCGCCCTGTTGTTCCTCATTCAGAACAATGCTTCATAACTGTTTTGTTTAGCGGGCGTTATTCTTTCACATGAACACACCATCCCGACAAACCTTTTCAAGCCGTCTCTTTAATAAGCAGGCTCTGTTTGTCACAGCCGCGGCGCAGCATTTTTACAGCTTTCAAAAACCTTAAATTCGGCCGGTATTATGCCTCATAGCAGCCTGCTGAAACATACAAGTTATGACAATTTCAGTATATCATATATCTTCCTGATTGTAAATGCTCTTTATAAAACAGGTTCTTTTCTTGTTTCCGTGAAAAGTTACTCAAAAAGAGCGGGACAGGAAAGTTTGAGTTTTCCCACAGCAAGAAAAATAGCAGAAACATACCCCTCAATGGTACGGAATCCTCTTGCACGGCG
>JAAYIY010000038.1 GCA_012523185.1 Clostridiales bacterium | reverse complement strand
GTACATGGGGGGGCGGGGTGTGGTGTGCCGGGTACGGGCGCAGAGCAGGCGGGTGCGGGCTTGGGCGGCGGGGTGCGGCGGACGTGGGGCGGCAGGGGCGGGGGGCGCGGCGGGACGGCGGGACGGCGGGACGGTGCAAGTGTTTGGATCTTTTGCTGTGTATGGGTCTTAAAAAAACAACAATAAGGGTTTTAATCTTAAAAATAATGTGATATAATAGCTTTCGCGGCGCTTTATCGGCGTCCGCCCAAAGATATAAATAATGAAAGGGACAATAAACATGAAAAAAACAATAGCTTGCCTTTTGATTTCCTTTTTATTCCTTGCCGCCGTCAGCGCTTGCTCGACGGAGAGCGATGAACCGCAAACAAGCTCAGAAACGGTCGCCGCTATAAACAAAGAGGGCTTTCCCGTCATTTCCAACGATGAGCGCGGCCTGTTTTTCAGGTATTATTACATCAGCGTTTGGAACAGTGTCTGCTCCAACGTGAAAAATGACGGCTTCCAGTTCGGTTACGGCGACAACTTTGACCCCGACGTCTCACCCGCCAAGCAACACTTTTTAAAGGAAAAAGACGGCACGCCCATCCTTTGGTCCGACGAGTTTGCGGCTCTTGCCGTCAAGGACTTTAACAGAGTTATAACACTTTATAACGACGCGGCAAAAGACGCGGATTTCGAGCTTGACGGCAACGATTTCCGCTCTATAAACGACAATCTTGAACATGCGCGCGGCGCGGCGTCCGAAAAAGACCTCTCATTCGCGGACTACCTGTCAGACTACTACGGCGACGAGTTCACCCCGACCTTTTTTGAAAAATTGCTGACAGTCGGTCAAATTTCAAGCTCCTACAAAAAAGAGCTTCAAAAATCATTCATGGATAAAAGATCAAAAGACACAAGCGTCTATGAGGAATACAGCCGACTTGCCGACGGCGATTATCAGGACTACATCGACAAGCTGCTTTCGGAAAGCTCCGACGTGTTGGATGTCGGCGACGCTTGCTGTGTCGAAGGAAAGGCAGCGGCGATTGCCGGCATCGAAAAAAAGATCAGCGCCGACTGACAGCCTGTCACCACGCGAAATCGCTGAACCTGACGACAGTCGCGGCAGTCACTCGGCAGCCGGAGTCGTAGACGCCCAAAATTTCGACGTCTATGTCAAATGCCACCTCAAGCGATATCAGCCTTCCCTTTTTGTCCGTCTCCGCCTTGACGACAGCGTTTTGATAGCTTTCATTGACTGTTGCTTTCGCGGCTATTTTGTCTATGGCGTCAAAAATGTTTTGCGCCGACTTGTGGTCGTAAAATTCCTTGTCGTCCTCCCCCGCTCTTATACCGCACTTGTCAATCGGCGCGTTTATTTTTAAATCCGCGCCGTTTGTTATTGAGCTTGAGCCGTCCTTCACTTTAATCGTGATGGTTGAAACACCCTCGGCGTTTTTTTCACATACGGCGTCGTCAATGTCGTCCTCCGTCAACGTGCTTTCATTAAAGTAGCGCGTATGACGCGCGTCGTTCCTTTCGACTGACTTTGAGTATATGTTTTCGCCGCCGATTCCGATAAATTTAAAGACGGTGTCCTTAAAAGCCTTGAGGGCAAGGTCTGATGTGTACGACTCATTGCCCGTCTCCCTGATTTTTTCAAATGCTGTCTTTTTGACCTTCACCTTTGCCATGGCATCGTTATAAAGCTTTAAAACATCCGCTTTTTCCATCGGAACAGGCTCTGTTGTTTCATCCGACTCGCCCGTTTCTGTTTCCGAAAAAGATTCGGATGCTTCAAAGCTGCTCGTCACAGATTGTTCGCCGTGCTGCTCGGTGCGCGAAATGTCCGCGCCGTCCGACACAGGTGCGCTGTTTTGCCCGCATGACGAAAGCTGCAATGCCAAAGAAAACACAAGAGCCGCAAAGATAAACCTTTTCATTTTTTCTTCCTTTATTTCACAAGTTTAAACGCCGACGTTTTTTAAGCGCGGCGGCAATTTTCAAAATCACCGCACCCGCTCCGGCGCAAGCGCGCCGACAATAATTTTCAGAAGTCATAGGGGTTGCAATGTATTTATGAGTTATAATATTGATTATGAGAAAAAGGCCGAGGAATATTTTTTGAAGGGTTACAACTGCGCGCAGTCGGTGACGGCGGCCTTTTCAAAAGACGTCGGCATTCCGCCCGAAACACTTTTAAGGCTGTCCTGCTCCCTGGGCGGCGGATTCGCAAGAAAGAGATATGTCTGCGGAGCGGTGAGCGGCATGGGTATCGTCCTCGGGCTTCTTTATGCCGACGATTCGCCCGACGCAAAAAAAGAGAGCTACAAGCTTGTGCGAAGGCTTTGCGAAAAGTTCGAGTCCGAATTCGGCAGCATAATTTGCTCCGAGCTGCTTGGAGCGAAAATCGCCGGGGACTGTTCGCCGACGCCTGTGGAGCGCACAAAAGAATATTACAAAACAAGAAAATGCAAGGATTGCGTAAAATACGCGGCGCGACTTGTCGCGCAGGAGATAGATGCCGATGGGAAACACCTTTGAGAGAATATATGAAATTGTAATTAAAATACCGCCCGGCCGCGTCGCGACATATGGGCAGATAGCCGCAATGGCGGGAAATCCGCGCTGGTCACAAGTCGTCGGCTTTGCCCTGCATGTCAACCCCATGCCCGGCAAAATACCGTGCCACCGCGTCGTCAACCGCTTCGGCGAAACCTCAAAAGCCTTTGCCTTTGGCGGCGAATGCATCCAGCGCCGAATGCTTGAGGACGAGGGAGTCTCATTCCTCCCCGACGGCAAAGTCGACATGGAAAGATACGCTTGGCGCGGAGAATAAACGGCGGCGCCTTTTGCCTTGGCCGATTGCGGAAAAACCGCGGAGCATTGGCAAGCCTCAAAGCCTCAAAGCGTTGACGCCAAAACAAAAAGCCTCGAAATCATTATGTATCAACGATTACGAAGCTTCTTTTGCTGGCAGGGGCACCAAGATTTGAACTCGGGACACTCGGTTTTGGAGACCGATGCTCTACCAACTGAGCTATACCCCTATTGGTGGGCCATCAGGGACTCGAACCCCGGACCGACCGGTTATGAGCCGGTTGCTCTAACCAACTGAGCTAATGGCCCTCGATACGGCGCAAAACGCGCCGTGGAGCTGCTAACCAGATTCGAACTGGTGACCTCATCCTTACCAAGGATGTGCTCTGCCATCTGAGCCATAGCAGCGTGAGCGTGGCGACCCGGAACGGACTCGAACCGTCGACCTCTAGCGTGACAGGCTAGCGTTCTAACCAGCTGAACTACCGGGCCGTATGGGCGCTTCCCCACAAGCGAATAACATAATATCATATACAACTTTTTTTTGCAATACTTTTCAAAAATATTTTACGATGTTTTTGATTCAAAAAAAGCCAAGCTTTAAATTTTCATTTTATATGTTTTTATGGTATAATCAGCCATGAGAACATATTTCCTTTTTTCTTTTGGGGAGACACGTTGTCTTATCGCAAAATCATTGTTCGGAAAGGGCGGAATGTTATAAGCTTTTGTTTTGCTTTATGAAAACTTTACAATACGTCGGCACAATTAAGGAGGATAAATTTGTGAAGAAAAATGCTGATGCATTTTATATATCAATAAATATTTCAGGTTTCATTTTGGCATTTGCGGCGGGATGGGTTGACACTTTTGCTTTACATATCTTTTCTGATGAAAACATCTCGTTTATGACCGGCCGTGTTGCGAAATTGGGCAAAAAAATCTTCAGCGGCGACGCAGACGGAATAAAAAGCTTGCTGTTTATTATATTGTCTTTTATGATAGGCGCTTGCCTTTCCGCTTTCATTACAAAAAGAAATGGATTGTGCGCCGGCTTATATTTGTCAGGGATTGCCATAATAATTACATCTGCCGTTATACTGTTTTTAGGGAGCGGGGCGGCTGTATTCACATTGGTTGCCATACCTTTTAGTATGGGCGCGCAAAACGCCGCCACAAGCTTAACGCCAATTGGCAGGACGACCCATTTAACAGGTCCCATTACCGATATCGGAATCAACATCGCAAAAGGCGATTGGAGAGCCGTATTGTTTTGGGCAATCCGCTTTTCCGCCTTCATTTTCGGGACAATAATGTCATATTATGTTCTTACTGTCCTTGATTCCAAATCAGCTCTTTTTTCTTTAATATTGTTTGTGCCGGGCATAATTATAATTTTAACAGGTCTGTTTCAAAAAGAAATTACTGCTGTTCCATTGCCGGAAAGCTAAACGCATAACAGCCCCTTAACACCTTTGCCGAACCTATTTAAAAACTGACGTTTTTAACACTGCATCCCTGCGATAATGTTTTAGGGAAAGCCACGGTGGCAGGAGAGGTGGCACGCACTGCCTCTCCTCTTAGGAGAGGTGGCTCCGCTTCAGCGGAGACGGAGAGGTTGAGCCGCAAAAGACCGTCATACCGCACTTTTCCCGACATTAGGCTGCATGGCATGGCAGCGATTAATTACCGCTTCGCAAAGAAAAGCTTTCGGCTATGCGGGCGCGTAAAATATAAAAGGGACCGTATCGGCATTTGATACGATCCCGTCAAATTAATACATCGCTCTGACTCCCTGTTCATACAGGAAGTCTTTTTGCTCATGCTTTATTTCGCGTGCGTAGGCAAGCGCTTTTTCTGTCTCGCCGTTGCATTTTCCGTTTTTAATAGCCATTGCCGTCGCTTCTCCGAGAGCGATTGCCGCCCTGCTGCTTTTTATGAGCAGCACCTCATTTTTCTTGCGCGACTTTTCCACTTCTCCGCGGTTTATCTCCGCCTTGTCTATACGCCGCTGCAACCGCCAAACAATAATACCGACCGCGGCGCTGATTGCCGCGCCGACAAACGAAGCCGCTAATTGCACTGCCGTCACTTTATCACCTCCGCACAGGCGGAGCTGATGCTTATTCTGCCTTTTTCAGTTTTGTTGTGAATTTTATAAAGGCTCGTTTCCATCAATTCTGCGCCCCCTTGACATAGTCGGTGAACCCGACCTTGTGCGCGCCCGTGCCGCGCCGCGTTTTGCCGCAGGTGGGGGCTGTATCTTTTGTTATTGTTGTCATGGCTTTTCTCCTTATAAAAGTTACCTCCGGGGAAATCCCGGAGGCTGTGACTGCCGACAATCTACGGTGTTCCGCAGGTTGCGGCTGTCAACAAGCCGCCTTTTGCCGAAATCAGAAAATGCGAACGCGTATTTTTCGGGTCTTATGAAAACGCGCTGACATCGACGAACCATTTGTCGGCTATGGGGTAAAAGTCGCATTTTATGCTGTAATAATTTCCCGGCTCGATGTCGGGCGTTACTCCTTCCTTGAAAACCACGTTCCCGCAAAATTCCATGCCGCCGTCGTTTTCACAAAATATTTTAAGCGTGATTTTATGAGCATATTCATCTTCAAGCAAGCCGGGATGCGGCAACATCAATGTCACATAATCTGACAGCGCAAGACAATATTCCTTATCCACGCGCGGGTAAATGACCTTTTTCTCTGATTCCTGCACGACTGACAGCGAGTCGTATCTGTCAGGCTCAATGCGGACGGCGTTTTCGTCAATCGGCATTGTGACGCCGTTGTATACGACTTTTTCTATGTTTGCAAAGGTTTCCCTCACCCACTGATTCCCGTCATATTTGTACATTCCGGCTTTGCGGAAAACAGACGTCTCCAAAAGATAAATCTTATCTATTTCGGAAAACTCGGCGCCCGCAATCGTTGTCGGGCGCATATGTGAAAAGTTAATATCAGGCTGCTCGGTGCCGGTAAACACAGAAAATTCATTATTGGTTGAATACCAGTTTCCCTCAACCAAACCAAGAGACGGAACAGAAGAAAACGGAAAGATGTATATTAATTCATCCTTTAACACAGCGACGACATTTACAGCGACTCCGACCGCGTCCAGAGCTGTTTCGGAATCCACAACCTGGATTGTCACCCCCTCGTCTGTCTGCAAGTTCTTCATGATTATATAGTTCAATTCAGTCGGTGAAGGCTGTGATGTCTGCCAACCATCTTTAAAGGAAATGCGATACTCGCCCTCATTCTTTACAAGCGTTTCTGACGAAGTCGGGAAAAACTCGTCGTAATCAGACTTCAGATATATTATGTCTCCCTCATCCGCCTCCCGCGGCAGCTCGTCGCATACCCGCTGCAGCTCCGGAATTGTCGTCACCAGTGATTTGTCATCGTCCGTGTAATCGTTTGAGCTAAGGCACTTCCCGTCTTCTTTATCAACCTTGTCTCCGCCGCTAAAGTCCTTCCATTCGCTGACTGCAATTATTCCGTTATCAAGCACCGCAAGGCTCCTGTACATTATGGTCGAGTTTCCGAAAACATATTGCAGGCAAGTGTCACGCATCGTCACGTCGTCTCTTTTTGTGTCGGCGACAAGCATCAGCAAATCATTGCCGTTGTTATTCCAAGGTCTTGAAATGTTGTCGAGCGTACCGTGAAAAATGTGAAGTCCGGCTGTGTAATACAGGCTAAGGTCAATGTTCTCGCCGCTGTGATAATATGTTCTTGAGTCAAGTAAATCAAGCTTGTCCTTGTAGTTCTGTGAAAAGTCATTTGAAGAAAGCCCCATGCCGTCAACTTTAAGAACAAAGTCATTCACGCAGCAGCCTGAATCGGAAATAGTGGCGCCCGCGGAGGGCGAAGTGCTGTTTGCAAACACGGGAATGTGCATGGGGTCGGGGCTTGAGCCGTCGAGTATGTCAACAAAAGCCGTCTTTTTCCAACCGCCCCAGACACCGCCGGCCCACTGCCTGAAAAATACTAAGCCTCTGTCAAAAGCATACTGGCAGACGGCGCCGCCCGTGCCGGTTGTGTCAAGCAAGATTGAATGTTTTGCATTTGCCGCCGTGTTTTTGTAGCTCACCATATATCTGCCTACAGACAGAAAGCTGTCAAGCGAGTTGTTTTTATAAAACTCTCCGTTTCCCTGCACATTTACGACATTTAGAAAGCTGTCGGCATCCAAGCCGCTGTCGCGGAGGTTTCCATCCGAATCAAGCTTCGCAAACGACCCTTCTTTTAAGGGTATCGCCTTGTCGGCCTTTGCGCCGATACTTTCGCTTATGTTGTTTAGAAAATCCATGTTTGAGTGAGCGTGCCTTTTTTCGACTGCCTCGGCAAGAAGCGCGTCCGTTTGCGTATAGCCGTCTAAAAGGGGCTTGTTTGAATGAATGTGAGTCATTTGCCGCAGCGCGTCAACCTCACAGGCAAGACCGTATCCGCCGATCTCCGCCTGCGGGGCAAAGCCGTCCGCCGACATCTCAAAGTAAAGTTCGTCAATGTAAGGTGATTTTGCAATCATCACAGGCTCTCCGTCTTCCGTTGAATATGACTCGACAGTGAGCATAACAGCAGGCGACTTTGTCAGCTCCTGCCAAAGTGTGCAGTAAATCTTTCCGTCGTCAAGATATGCTTCCTTGGTGTTGTCGGATGTAATCTTTCGCGACACGACGGAGCCGTGCGGCGTATCAAACGATATGATGTGGTAATCAGCGTTATTTAATAAAATTTCCGGCAGGCTTATCACAAGCAGCGTCGCGTTATGCTCGCCTATGCGCCCCGCCAGTCTCCCGTCAACATAATTGACGGAGTCGTCCGTTAACTCAATGTTGAGAATTCTCATTTTTTGCTCCTTTTTCTGTGAATCGCCGGTAACCGCGGCAAAATTGTTTCGGCGCCGCTCCTGAAAGGCATAATCGCCACGGCGCCGATACCTCCTGCAAAGCAAATGCCTCAGAACATTTGTTCTGATATTTTTATAATAGCAGAAATGTTTTAATCTGTCAATAGTTACTCTATTATTGAGCGAAAAAAATGCTGCCGAAGGGTGTGTGCGCCGTTGTGGGCAAAAAAAAGACCGCCCCCGAAGGAGCGGTCAAAAAACAAGTTGTTATTATTATTGTTCGTCGATGGCGATAACAGCGCCTGAGCCGACTGTCCTGCCGCCCTCGCGGATTGCGAAGCGGAGACCTTTTTCTATGGCGATAGGCGTGATAAGCTCGACTGTCATTTCAACGTTGTCGCCGGGGACACACATCTCGACGCCTTCGGGCAGAGTTATGATGCCGGTGACGTCAGTCGTCCTGAAATAGAACTGGGGACGATAGTTGTTGAAGAACGGAGTGTGACGCCCGCCCTCCTCCTTTGTCAGGACATAAACCTGACCGGTGAATTTTGTGTAAGGCTGAATCGAATTGGGCTTTGAAAGAACTTGACCGCGCTCGATTTCGTCTCTTTGAACGCCGCGAAGCAGGCAGCCGATGTTGTCGCCGGCCTCTGCGTAATCAAGAATCTTCCTGAACATTTCGATGCCTGTGCAGACAATCTTTCTCTTTTCTTCGCTAAGCCCGACAAGCTCGATTTCCTCGCCTGTCTTGAGTGTCCCACGCTCGACTCTGCCGGTGGCGACTGTGCCGCGCCCGGTGATCGTGAACACGTCCTCAACAGGCATAAGGAACGGCATGTCTACCTTGCGGTCGGGTGTCGGGATGTAGCTGTCGACTTGCTCCATCAAGTCCCAAATCGGCTTAAGCTCGGGAGCGTCAATGTCGCTGCCGGCATACTCAAGGGCGACAAGAGCGGAGCCTTGAATAATCGGCGTGTCGTCGCCGGGGAACTCATATTCGTCAAGAGTTTCGCGGATTTCCATCTCGACAAGCTCAAGGAGCTCGGGGTCGTCAACCTGGTCGACTTTGTTCATGAAAACAATGATTGAAGGCACACCGACCTGGCGCGCAAGGAGAAGATGCTCTTTTGTCTGAGCCATGGGGCCGTCTGTTGCGGCGATAACGAGGATAGCACCGTCCATCTGGGCAGCGCCGGTAATCATGTTTTTGATATAGTCGGCGTGACCGGGGCAGTCAACATGGGCGTAGTGGCGCGTTTCTGTCTCATACTCGACGTGCGACGTGTTGATTGTGATGCCGCGCTCTCTCTCCTCGGGGGCTTTGTCGATGTGGGAGTAGTCAATATACTGCGCTCCGCCCTTCATCGCGAGGGTCTTGGTTATGGCTGCCGTAAGAGTCGTCTTGCCATGGTCAACGTGACCGATTGTTCCGATGTTTACGTGGGCTTTGTTTCTGTCAAATTTTGCTTTTGCCATTGAATTTATCCTCCTTCATGGTAACAAGTGTTTTCCATGCATGCCGCATGGAATCATTTTATCAATTTTCTTTTGAAAATTCAAGTGTTTTTTAAAATAAATGATTTGCTTTAAGTTTCGCTCACTATTGTTTCGGCGATTGATTTCGGAATCTCCGTGTAATGGCTTGGTTCCATCGAATATTGACCCCTGCCCTGTGTCTTGGAGCGCAGCGCCGTGGCATAGCCGAACATGGTTGAAAGAGGTATGCAGGCTGATATCTGCGTCACCCCCGGGCGCGTCTCAGTGCCCGTTATCATGCCTCTGCGCGAGTTGATGTCTCCCATGACGTCGCCCATGTATTCGTCGGGCGCTGTTATTGCGACTTTCATTATGGGCTCCATCAGGACAGGCGACGCCTTTTTCATCGCTTCCTTGAACGCCATTGAGCCTGCAAGCTTAAAAGCAAGCTCCGATGAGTCAACCTCGTGGTAAGAGCCGTCAAAAAGAGTCACCTTGACGTCTACGACATTAAACCCGGCAAGCACACCAGAGAGCATGGCTCCCTTGATTCCCGTTTCGACAGGCGTGATGTATTCCTTCGGAACAGCTCCGCCGACAATTTTGTTGACAAACTCGAAACCGTTTCCGGGGTTTGGCTCTATTCTTATCTTTACATGACCGTATTGACCGTGACCGCCCGTCTGGCGCGCATATTTCTTGTCGCTTTCGGCGACGGATGTTATTGTTTCGCGGTATGCGACCTGCGGACGTCCGACATTTGCCTCGACCTTAAATTCGCGAAGCATTCTGTCGACGATTATTTCAAGGTGCAGCTCGCCCATGCCGGCAATGATTGTCTGGCCTGTCTCCTCGTCCGTGTAGCTCTTAAAGGTTGGGTCCTCCTCCGCCAGCTTTTGAAGGGCAATTCCCATCTTTTCCTGGCCCGCCTTTGTTTTCGGCTCAATGGCAACCCTTAAAACCGGCTCGGGGAATTCCATGGATTCAAGTATAATCGGCCGTTTCGCGTCGCAAAGCGTGTCTCCTGTCGTCGTGTTTTTGAGCGCGACTGTCGCGGCGATATCCCCGGCATAGCAGCATTCAAGCTCTTGTCTGTGGTTTGAATGCATCTGAAGAATGCGCCCCAAGCGCTCCGAGGAATCCTTTGTCGAGTTATAAACAGTGTTGCCCGCCTTGACGCTGCCGGAATAAACTCTGAAAAAAACGAGCCTGCCGACAAACGGGTCTGTGGCGACTTTAAAAGCAAGCGCCGCGAACGGCTCGCTTTCAGAAGACTCCCTTACTTCCTCGCCGCCCTTCGGGTTAATTCCCTTAATAGCGGGGACGTCCTCGGGAGACGGCATATAGTCGACAATCGCGTTAAGGAGAAGCTGCACGCCCTTGTTGCGGTAAGACGTGCCGCAGACGACAGGGACAATAAGGTTGGCAAGAGTCGCCTTCCTGATGCAGCTTTTTATTTCGTCGACAGTCGGCTCCTCGCCCTCAAGAAACTTTTCAAGTATCTTGTCGTCCTGCTCGGCTATGTGCTCAAGCAGCTCGGTCCTGTAACGCGCCGAGACATCCAAAAGCTCGGACGGTATATCCTCGTCGCGTATGTCAAACCCCATGTCGTCGTAATAGACTTCCGCGCGCATTTCGACAAGGTCGATGATGCCCTTGAAATCCGCCTCCGCGCCTATCGGTATTTGGATGGGGACGGCGTTGCATTTGAGGCGATCCTTCATCATGTCGACGACATTGAAAAAGTCGGCGCCCATGATGTCCATCTTGTTGACATAGGCCATCCTCGGGACGTTGTATTTGTCTGCCTGTCTCCACACCGTCTCCGACTGCGGCTCGACGCCGCCCTTTGCGCACAGCACTGTGACCGAACCGTCAAGGACTCTAAGCGAGCGCTCGACCTCCACCGTGAAATCAACGTGACCCGGAGTGTCGATAATGTTGATGCGGTGGTCTTGCCAGAAACAGGTTGTGGCTGCCGATGTTATCGTTATTCCTCTCTCCTGCTCCTGCTCCATCCAATCCATCGTGGCGGCGCCGTCGTGAACCTCGCCCAGCTTATGCGTTTTGCCTGTATAAAACAGGATTCGCTCTGTCGTGGTTGTTTTTCCCGCGTCTATGTGGGCCATTATTCCGATGTTTCTTGTAAGTTCTAACGGTACCTGCCTGGGCATGTTAACCTCCATATCCGCCTGTTCGGCGGAGAAAAATTATGCATAAATTGTGTCAGGCGGTTTACCACCTGAAGTGTGCAAAAGCCTTGTTGGCTTCCGCCATCTTGTGTGTGTCCTCACGCTTTTTGTGAGCCGCGCCCGTTGAATTAACAGCGTCAAGTATCTCGTTGGCAAGCCTTTCTTTCATCGTTCTTTCCGAACGCAGGCGGCTGTAAAGCGTTATCCAACGCAAGCCTAACGTCTGTCTCCTTTCGGGGCGGACGTCAATCGGCACCTGGTATGTCGCTCCGCCTACACGGCGCGCCTTAACCTCAAGCACCGGCATTACGTTTTCCATTGCCGCTTCAAAAACCTCAAGCGGCTCCTTGCCTGACTTTTCTCTTATGATGTCGAAGGCATCGTAAACAATCCTTTGCGCGATACCTCTTTTGCCGTCGTACATCACGCTGTTAATTAAGCGTGTGACGAGCTTTGAATTGTAAAGCGGATCCGGCAAAACGTCACGTTTTGCTATCTGGCCTCTTCTTGGCACTTCGCTTCCCTCCTTCATATTAATGATATCATAGGTACTCGAGTGACAAAATTCCCGTGGCGCCAACGGAGAGGCGAAATATAAATGAATATATAACACTCTCACATCGGGTGTCGGCAATATGTTATTATTACCTTTGCCTGCAAGAAGATTCTGTCTGTCATGTTTTTCCTTTTAAAGAGGAATTACTTTTTAGCGGCTTTCGGCCTTTTCGCGCCGTACTTGGAGCGCGCCTGCATTCTGCCGCTGACGCCTTGTGTGTCAAGCGTGCCGCGCACAATGTGGTAACGGACGCCGGGAAGATCCCTGACACGGCCTCCCCTGATGAGGACGACCGAGTGCTCCTGAAGGTTGTGACCGACACCGGGTATATAAGCCGAAACCTCAATGCCGTTTGTGAGGCGGACTCTTGCGATTTTCCTAAGAGCCGAGTTCGGTTTTTTTGGTGTCGCGGTCTTGACCGCTGTGCAAACACCGCGCTTCTGCGGTGAATTGTCGTCGGTCATAATGTTTTTCTTTGAATTAAGACCTTTTAACAATGCCGGCGCCTTCGCCTTTTTCTCCTGTGTTTCCCTGCCGTTTCTGACAAGCTGGTTAAAGGTAGGCAAGCAATACAACTCCTTTCTTTAAAAATTTATGATCATCCGCCGTGATTTGACCACGGCGCGGGATCGCGTGACATGATTTGACAAAAGCCGAAGTGTATTCTATCACTTTCAAAAGCGCCTTGTCAACACTTTCTACAAATTTAAATTATTTTTTAGTTCAATTCGTCAAAGAAACAACCTTAAACTTTTCGCTAAGCTCCGCCATGTAGTTTGCCGCGTCGCGCTCAAGCTCCACGTCGCTGTAGCATTTCATGCCTGTTCCCGACGGCAGAAGCTTGCCGATTATGACGTTTTCTTTAAGTCCGAGCAGCGGATCTCTCTTGCCCTTGATGGCGGCGTCCGTGAGAACTCTTGTGGTCTCCTGGAATGACGCGGCGGACAGGAATGAATCTGTCGCGAGCGACGCCTTTGTGATGCCCATGAGCGTGGGAACGCAAACAGCTTCCCTAAGCTCCTCGCCCTGTTCGCTTGCCTTTGCGCGAAGCTTTTCGTTCGCCTTTTCAAAGTCGTGCTTTTCAATCACCATTCCCGGCAGGAGTGATGTGTCGCCGGGATCCGCGACCTTTACCTTCCTCATCATCTGACGTACAATGACCTCGATATGCTTATCGTTGATGTCGACGCCCTGAAGGCGGTATGTCCTTTGAACCTCTTTGATAAGATAGTCATGAACCGCGTTTATGCCTAAGACGGCAAGGACGTCATGCGGGTTGAGGGCGCCCTCTGTTATCGTGTCGCCCTTGTTGATATGATTGCCTTCCGTTATTTCCTGCCTCAAGCGGTAGCCGTAAGGTATCATATAAGTTTTTTCGTCCGCCTCGCCCACGGCGTCGCTCGTGACGACGACGTGCTTTGATTTTTTTATCTCCCTGAAAGATATCGTCCCGGACATCTCGGAAAGAATCGCGAGCGTTTTTGGCTTGCGCGCCTCGAAAAGCTCCTCAACTCTCGGAAGTCCCGCCGTGATATCGGACTGATCCTTTGCTCCGCCCGTGTGGAACGTCCTCATCGTGAGCTGTGTGCCGGGCTCTCCGATTGACTGCGCCGCTATTATGCCCACGGCTTCGCCGACTGTGACAGGCTCGCCCGTCGCAAGGTTCGCGCCGTAGCACTTAATGCAAACGCCATGCTCCGCCTCGCATGTGAGAAGTGAACGAATCTTGATTTTGGCGACGGAATCCGCCGCGCCGCCGGAAATGTCTTTTTCATTTTTCTTGTATAAGGATTCGGCGACTTTGTTAGCGTCGTCCTCGCTCATCATTTTGTCGCGGCTTTGGACGACTTCGCCTGTCTCCGCGTCGATATAGTCCTCAAAAAGGAAACGCCCCGTCAGCCTCTCGCTTAGCCTTACTATGCGGCGTTTGTCGTCGTAAATGTCATAAACCTCAATGCCGTCGGCGCAGTGACAGTCCTCCTCGCGTATGATGACGTCCTGTGAAACGTCAACAAGGCGGCGCGTCAGATAGCCTGAGTCGGCTGTGCGCAGCGCCGTGTCGGCAAGTCCCTTTCTCGCTCCGCGGGAGGATATGAAATATTCGAGTATATTAAGACCCTCTCGGTAGTTTGAGCGGATGGGAACCTCGATTGTCTTACCTGCCGTGTTCGCAATAAGACCGCGCATTCCGGCAAGCTGACGCAATTGCGAATCGTTGCCTCTTGCGCCTGATCTCAGCATCATGTTGATGGGGTTGTATTCGTCAAAGTTTTCTTTAAGCGCTGCGGCGACTTTTTTTGTGCAGTCCTCCCATGTTTCGATAACTCTGTCGGAGCGCTCGTCGTTTGATATAAGCCCTCTTTCGTAGTTTCTTCTTATCTTTGCAATCTGCGCTTCCGCTTCGTCGATAAGCTTCTCTTTTTCGCTCGGTATTGTGGCGTCGTTTACGGCAACGGTGATGCCGCTGCGCGTCGAATATCTGTAGCCTTGGCTCTTAATCTTGTCAAGCACCTCGGCAGCCACGGAAACGCCGTGCTTTTTGATGCATTTATCAATAATTTTCCCAAGCTCCGTTTTTGTGACAAGCTGCTCAATTTCAAGCTTGAAAGCGTTTTCGGGATTGCTCCTGTCAACAAATCCGAGATCCTGCGGAATCGGATCGTTAAATATCACTTTGCCGAGAGTCGTCTCAATCAGCTTTGTCGCTTTTTCGCCGTCTATCTCCTTTGTCATGCGTATTTTGCAGACGGCGTGAAGAGCCAAATCGCCTTCGTCATATGCCATTACAGCCTCGTTGACGTCGCGGAAAACCTTTCCCTCACCGGGGGAACCCTTCTTTTCGAGTGTCAGATAATATGAGCCGAGAACCATATCCTGTGTGGGAACAGTCACGGGGCGCCCGTCGGACGGCTTTAAGAGGTTGTTGGCGGCAAGCATAAGGAATCGCGCCTCCGCCTGCGCCTCCGCCGAAAGGGGCACATGAACCGCCATCTGGTCGCCGTCAAAGTCGGCGTTGAACGCCGTACACACAAGCGGATGAAGCTTTATGGCCCTGCCCTCCACAAGGACAGGCTCAAAAGCCTGAATGCCGAGCCTGTGAAGCGTCGGGGCGCGGTTAAGCATGACGGGATGATCCTTAATGACTATTTCAAGCGCGTCCCAAACCTGCGGCTTTGAGCGCTCGACCATTTTTCTGGCTGATTTGACGTTACCCGCGACTTCTGTTTCGACAAGCCGCTTCATCACAAACGGCTTAAACAGCTCAAGCGCCATCTCCTTTGGCAGTCCGCACTGATAAAGCTTCAGCTCCGGACCGACGACAATAACTGAACGCCCGGAATAATCGACACGTTTACCTAAAAGGTTTTGACGGAAACGTCCCTGCTTTCCCTTCAGCATGTCGGAAAGTGATTTCAAGGCTCTGTTGGAGGGGCCTGTTACATGGCGCCCCCTTCTTCCGTTGTCTATAAGCGCGTCGACAGCCTCCTGGAGCATCCTCTTTTCGTTGCGCACAATTATCTCAGGCGCGCCAAGCTCCAGAAGCTTGCTGAGGCGGTTGTTTCTGTTTATTACTCTGCGGTAAAGATCGTTTAAATCGGATGTCGCGAACCTGCCGCCGTCAAGCTGAACCATCGGGCGGATATCGGGCGGGATAACCGGGATAACGTCAAGGATCATCCATTCCGGCCTGTTGCCGGACTGGCGGAACGCCTCGACAACCTCAAGCCTTTTAAGTGCCTTTTGCTTTTTCTGGCCGGTGCTGTTTTCAAGCTCCTCGTGAAGCTCGACCGAAAGCTTGTCAAGGTCTATCTCGGACAAAAGCTCCTTTATAGCCTCGGCGCCCATGCCCACCCTGAAGTCGTCCTCATACCTCTCCTTATATTCGGCGCACTCCCTGTCGTCAAGCGTCTGATATTTTTGGAGCGGAGTGTCGCCGGGATCAATGACTATATACATCGCGAAATAAAGAACCTTTTCAAGGTTTCTGGGGGAAACATCAAGGATTATTCCCATTCTTGACGGTATGCCTTTAAAGTACCAAATGTGGGACACAGGCGCCGCAAGCTCTATGTGACCCATGCGCTCCCGCCGAACCTTCGCCTTTGTGACAGTCACTCCGCAGCGCTCGCACACCTTGTCCTTGTAACGCATACGCTTGTACTTGCCGCAATGGCACTCCCAGTCCTTTGTGGGGCCGAAAATCCTTTCACAAAAAAGTCCGTCCTTTTCAGGCTTAAGCGTGCGGTAATTTATTGTTTCGGGCTTCTTGACCTCACCGTATGACCACTCTTGGATCTTTTCGGGGGACGCAAGTCCTATCTTTATTGCTTCAAAGGTGTTGTTTTCCATAATCTAAGCCCCTTTTCAGTATTTTTGCCGTTGAGCGCAAAGCGGGGACTATTCATCATCGTCCTCGTTGGAATCCGCGGTGTACTCATCATCAATAAGATCCTCGTCTTCGTCGTCTTCGTCTTCTTCTTCGCCGACAGCATTAACGGAACCTTTGACGGCGGCTCTTGAATCGGCCGTGTATTCATCGTCAATAAGATCCTCGTCCGCATCGTCGTCAAAGTCGTCGTCAAGCTCATCGCCGTCCGAGATCTCCTCTTGGTCGTCCTCGACAGCCTCGCCGTTTTCGTCCTCAAGCGTGAAGCCCTCAGCCTTATCGGCGTCGTTGACATGAGAAAACGCCTTGTCGTCGGAAGAAGCGCCTCTGAATCCGTAATCGTCGTTGTCAAAGCTTTGCTTGAGGTCTATTTCCTTGCCTTCGCTGTCCAGAACATTTACATCAAGGGCAAGCGACTGAAGCTCCTTTATGAGAACCTTGAAGGATTCCGGTATTCCCGGCTTCGGAATATTTTTACCTTTGACTATCGCCTCATAAGTCTTGACCCGCCCGACGACGTCGTCGGACTTGACAGTCAAAATTTCTTGAAGAGTATAAGCGGCGCCGTAAGCCTCAAGCGCCCAAACCTCCATCTCGCCGAAACGCTGGCCGCCGAACTGCGCCTTGCCTCCGAGGGGCTGCTGCGTCACAAGCGAGTAAGGCCCTGTTGAGCGCGCGTGGATTTTGTCGTCCACAAGGTGGAGAAGCTTAAGGAAATACATGACACCGACAGTTATCGGAGCGTCGAACTTGCGCCCCGTCCTCCCGTCTGTAAGCTCTGTTTTTCCGTCGTCGCTAAGACCCGCCTCGCGCAGGGCTTCCCTGATGTCGCTCTCGTGAGCGCCGTCAAAAACGGGCGTCATAATTTTGAGTCCGAGATGGCGCGCGGCAAAGCCCAGATGAACCTCAAGCACCTGACCGATGTTCATTCGCGAGGGAACTCCGAGCGGGTTTAACACAATGTCAAGCGGAGTGCCGTCGGGTAAAAACGGCATGTCCTCCTGCGGCAGGATGCATGACACGACGCCTTTGTTGCCATGGCGGCCCGCCATTTTGTCGCCCACGGAAAGCTTGCGCTTCTGGGCAATATAGCAGCGCACGACCTTGTTGACGCCGGGAGACAGCTCCTCGCTGTTTTCCCTTGTAAAAACTTCCACGTTTACGACAATGCCGTATTCGCCGTGGGGGACTCTCAAGGAAGTGTCTCTGACTTCTTTTGCCTTTTCGCCGAAAATGGCGCGCAGCAGTCTTTCTTCCGCCGTAAGCTCCGTTTCGCCCTTGGGAGTAATCTTGCCGACAAGTATGTCTCCGGAATGAACCTCGGCGCCGACGCGGATTATTCCCCTTTCGTCAAGGTCGCTTAAGGCGTCGTCGCCCACATTCGGGATATCGCGCGTTATATCTTCGGGGCCGAGCTTAGTGTCGCGGGCTTCTATCTCGTATTCTTCTATATGGATTGATGTGTAAACATCGTCACGGACAATCTTTTCGTTGACAAGGACGGCGTCCTCATAGTTGTAGCCCTCCCATGTCATAAAGCCTATAAGAACGTTTTTGCCAAGGCTTATTTCGCCCTTGTCTGTCGCGGGGCCGTCGGCAATCACCTGGCCTTCCTCAACCCTTTGACCGATATCAACTATCGGGCGCTGATTTATGCAAGTGCCTTGGTTGGAGCCGAGAAATTTTATAAGCTCGTAAGTTTCTGTTTCGCCGCTGTCGCAAACGACTTCTATTGTGTCGGCGCTTATGTGCGTTACGACCCCGGAACTCTTTGCTATCACTGTTACTCCGGAGTCCACCGCCGCCTTATATTCCATTCCCGTGCCGATAATCGGCGCCTCTGTCTTCAAAAGCGGGACGGCCTGCCTCTGCATGTTTGAGCCCATCAACGCTCTGTTGGCGTCGTCGTTTTCGAGGAAGGGTATCATCGCTGTGGCGACGGAAACGACCATCTTTGGGGAAATGTCCATATATTCCGCCATCCTGCTGTCAACCTCGACAAACTCGTCAAGATGCCTCGCGATAATCCTCTGGTTTTTAAACCGCCCCTCGTCGTCGAGCGGCTCGTTTGCCTGCGCGACGACAAAGTTGTCCTCTGTGTCGGCCGTCATATATTGGACTTCGCTTAATACGCGGCCTGTTGATCTGTCGACCTTGCGGAACGGTGCCTCGATGAAGCCGTATTCGTTTATCCTCGCGAATGTCGCAAGATATGAAATCAGCCCGATGTTGGGGCCTTCCGGCGTCTCTATGGGGCACATGCGCCCATAGTGGCTGTAGTGGACGTCACGAACCTCAAATCCGGCGCGATCCCTTGAAAGTCCGCCGGGGCCGAGCGCCGAAAGGCGCCGCTTGTGCGTAAGCTCTGCAAGCGGGTTTGTCTGATCCATAAACTGCGACAGCGGAGACGAACCGAAAAACTCCTTGATTGCCATCTGAACCGGCCTGATGTTTATCAGCGTCTGCGGTGTTATTTTGTCCTCGTCCTCCTGCGCCTGAAGCGTCATCCTCTCGCGGATAACTCTTTCCATTCTTGCTATGCCTATGCGGAACTGGTTTTGGAGAAGCTCGCCGACAGAACGTATACGCCTGTTGCCCAGGTGGTCTATGTCGTCAAGATTTCCAATCCCGTTGGCGACGCAGTTGATATAGTTTATAGACGCCAAAATATCGTCTATGATTATATTTTTAGGGATAAGCTCGTCTCTGCGCTCGTTTAAAAGCGCCAATATCTCCTCGTTTGTTCCCTCGAAGCCGGCAAGTATCTCGTGCATAACATTTACGCGGACGCTTTCGTTGATGTCGTTTTCAAGAAGCTCCTGCCTTGTTATGCCCAAACTCTCGACAAACGTGAGAGGATCGACCATGGCGTTTGATATGATGACGACTTCCTTGTTGTCAACAGTGACGACAGCTCGCTTTACGCCCGCTTGCTCGATGTCGTAAGCGGCTTTCTTTGAAACAGTTTCCCCCGTCTCGGCAAGCACCTCTCCCGTGAACGGGTTGATAACAGGCTCTGCCAAAGTGCATCCCGCAAGCCTTGAGGACATGGCAAGCTTTTTGTTGTATTTGTAGCGCCCGACTCTTGATATGTCATATCTGTATGGGTCAAAGAAAAGGTTGTCAAGGTGCTGCCGCGCCGTTTCAAGCGTCACCGGCTCGCCGGGACGAAGCTTTTTGAACACCTCCATGAGGGCTTCCTCTGTGTTTTTTGTCTCGTCCTTGTCGAGGGTTGCCTTTATCCTCAAGTCGTCGCCGAAAAAATCAAGTATCTCGCTGTCTGTCCCAAGCTCGTCGCAAATCGCCCTGATAAATGTGGTGATATAGATTTTTCTGTTTTTGTCGATCCTGACATAATAGAAGTTGTTTGAATCGGTCTCATATTCAAGCCAAGCGCCTCTGTTGGGGTTTATCGTGCTTGTGAAAAGCCTTATGCCCGTCTTGTCGTGGCTCATGTCGAAATAAACACCGGGAGAACGGACAAGCTGTGAAACTATTACACGCTCCGCGCCGTTAATGACAAAGGTTCCGCTCTCGGTCATAATGGGGAAATCGCCCATGTAGACCTCGCTTTCCTTTATCGCGCCCGTTTCTTTATTAAGAAGACGCGCCCTGACGCGCATTGGCGCGGCATATGTCGCGTCTCTCTCTTTACATTCGCGCACCGTATACTTCGGCTTGTCGTCCATACGGTAATCAACAAAAGTAAGCACCCAGTTGCCCTTATAGTCTTTAATTTCCGCAATGTCCCTGAAAACCTCCTTTAGGCCGGTTTCAAGGAACCACCTGTAGGAATCCTTTTGAATTTCGATGAGGTTCGGCATCTCCATAACCTCGCGGATCTGCCCGAAATTCATGCGGGTAACATTGCCCCTTACCACAGGTTCAACTTTCATAGGCTAATCACTCCGTTCATTTTAATCGTCCATCACCACATGGAAAACTTACAAATATATTAGTGGATTACAATGCTTAATGCGGCTCCGCAAGAAAAAATCGCGATATATTTTTACATAGACACGACGCTCCGAAAAGCGTGTAATTCTCCGGTGCGCATAAGCGTCCATTATAATGATACAGTTTTTAATTATAGAACCTTTTTCTGCCGATGTCAAGTGTTTTTTGTGCGGGATTACAAAAGTTTTTGAAAAAACGCGCTTTTAAATCTGTTTTATTATGTTTTTTTCACCCATTGTTTCAAAAAGGAATGTAGCAGAGCCGCTGTTTTTGCATAAAATGTATTGACAGCGACAATGCGTTATTTGCAGATTTCAGCAACTCATCCGCGTGTTTCATCACGTCTCCGCACGCGGCTATACAGGCTTTTATAAGCGACGGCGCGCTTCTGTTCGCTGTTTGCCGCTCACCGGCGCGCGCCGGTCAATATATCATTTTTTAATATAACAGTGAAAGGGATTTTGATATGAACTGCAAAAGCATTTCCTCTTTGCTCCGCTCGCCGCCCGAGGCGTTCGCCGTAATAACCGGCAACGGCAAAAACCGCCATTTAAGCGGGACTGTCAAGTTTTTTCCATGGGCCGAAGGCTCCGTAGTTTGCGTCGAGCTTGTAAACCTGCCCAAGTCCGGCTCGCCTTTCGGTTTTCACATTCACGAAGGCGACAGCTGCTGCTGTAACTTTGAAAAAACCGGAGGGCATTATAATCCCTCCGGCGCACAGCACCCCGCCCACGCGGGCGATTTGCCCGTTATTTTTTCAAATAACGGATATTCTTATTCTGTTTTTTATACTGACAGGTTTGTCCCCGAGGAAGTAATCGGGCGAACTGTGGTAATCCATGAAAAACCTGACGATTTCAGAACACAGCCCGCCGGCGACTCCGGAGGAAAGATGGGCTGCGGCGAAATCGCGGCATACAGATAAGCTTCAATCAATTCCTCTTATACATACGTGCTTAAAGTGCCGGCGCGCCGTTTCGGCAAACATCTCCATCTCGCCGGCCGTCACGCCGTGAAAGCCGCTTTGGATTAAGTCGCCGGAATCACAAAACGCCTGAAGGCAATATTTTTCGGCGCCGGAAAGCCAAACTCCTATCTGGCTGATATCGTCAAGCGTGTGAAGCTCCTTGACGACAGTTGTGCGGAACTCATAATCAACGCCGCTTGACATGACCGCGTCGGCGCTTTCGATGATGTTTCCAATGTCGAAGTCGGCCGTGCCTGTTGTTTCGGGATATTTGCGCAGCGAATTTTTGATGTCCATCGCAATATAATCCACAAGCCCGCCGCCAATCGCTGCGGAAAGTCTTTCGGGAAAGGTGCCGTTTGTGTCAAGCTTTACGGCATACCCCATCCCGCGTATTTTCCCGAGCAGCCGCAAAGCACCGGGCGATGAAAGCGGCTCGCCGCCCGTCACGCACACGCCGTCCAGCAGGCCAAGCCTTCTTGTCAAAAACTCGAACAGCTCGTCCTCGCTGATTGCGGCGCGCTCTCTTTCAGGCAGAACCAGCGAGGCGTTGTGGCAAAAAGGGCATCTTAAATTGCAGCCCGCGAGAAAAACAGTGGCGCAAATCTTGCCGGGGTAATCTATCAGGGACACTTTTTGAAGTCCCGCGATTTGTATGTCACGGCTCATTATTTATACCATATCCATCCGAAAAGAAATATCAGCAAAATCCACTGCCACCACAAAACTTTGACCTCGACGTCAAAGCTTGCGGTTTTTCCGCCGTAGGCGACAGACAAGGATTGAGAGCCTCTCTTTGTGCTGTTAAAACCGGAAACAGTCATAAGCTCCGTGTCGGAGACTGTTTCTTTCTTGCCGCTTTCGTGTGAGACTTCAAGCTTAATCCCTTTAAGGCTGACGCCTTGATTGTCCTTGTAGCGGTATGTCAAAGTGTCCGGCGGCTTTATAATGGAAATGCCCGTTATGGAATCCCTTTTAAATGTGAGCGGGATATATTTGGTGATTGATTTAGACAATTCCGTGTAAATAACTTCTATGAAGTGTCCGTCTTCGTCGTCATAATAAGCGGTGTTGACCGTGCAGTTTTCAGTCACTTCACGCGCGGGGGCGTTTTCATATGACGCCGTCACCTTTAATCCCGCCGTGCTGACGCTTTCACCTTCGTAATAAACAGTTTTGTCGGGCCCCTCCGCGACTGTGCCGGAAAGAACATAATTCTCATACTCATAAGACCCTTCACGCGCGTATAATTCAGCCGCGCTGCCGAAATAGCAATATATCACGCCTGTGAACTCACTGTCGAAGGCGTTTTGGCTTATGTTTGAGGCCTTGTCGTTGAAACGAACATCCTCAAGCCGGCGGCTCCCCAAAAAAGCGTTTTCTGCTATTGTCGTAACACTTTTTCCGATGGTTACTGAAAATAATTTTTCACACCTTGAAAAAGAGCCGCCCGTTATTGTCTCTATTCCGTCGCCTGTATCAGCCGATTCAAGCAAGGAGCAATATTGAAACGCGCCCGCGCCGAGGACCTTAAGGCTGTCGGGCAGGCGTATTTCTTTTAAGCCTTCGCAGGAGCTGAAAGCCGAAATCCCAATCTCCTCGACACCGCCGAATACAAAATTGTCAATATTAATGCAATCTGAAAACGCTTCTTGACCTATATATGTAACTGAATCGGGAAGCGTGACAGACTTTATGGTGTGGTTTGAGGCAAAGGCGCTTTCGCCGATTCCAAACACGCTAAGCGTCACTCCCGACGACAATGTCAGCTCGGACGGAACGATAACGTCTGTTTCGCTCCCGATATATTTACTTATCATTATTCCTTGGTCGTATCCTGACGACACAATGTAATCACCGACAGTTTCCGCAGCCTCGGCGCGGGCAAAAAGGGAAAACCCAGACACGAGAAGAAGAAATACTGTTGCAGCCGCAAAAACCTTTTTTGTTTTTTTCACTTTTAAAACCTCCTTAAAATATATGAAAACAGGAACTCCCATTTTGCATTGACTTTTTTGCCGCTTTGCCTTAAATTCTTTTGCTGTTTCGCTTTGAGTTTCTTTGCTGTTTCAGCCGGTCACAATTTTACGTTTGAATTTTTCCGACGCGATTTTATGCTTTAATCAAAACCTTAAACTTGCCTGAAACCGTCCCGATAGGACGGCGCGCAAAAGCGGCATGTCAAACGCACAGGGTGGGAGGAACCTCGGCCGCCGTTTAAGCTTTGGCGCAGCTTTGTCAAATCACGCAGCATTTCGGCTGTCTCCCTCAAAATTTTAAGGTTTTCCGCGTCGCGCGCAAGACAAAGCGCCGCCCTTTTGACTGCGCGTTTAAACGCGGCTTTCGGCTTAAGCCCTTTATATACGGCGGGGCAAGAAGCGGCGCCGCGAATGTCGTTAACCACGTCAAATCTTATCCTCCCGCCGCGTTCGTGAATTAAAGGATAAAACGGATAAAACCTGCATGCCAAGGGGCGTTTTTGCCTGTCGCACTTGCCGAAGCAAATAAGCACGTCATTTTCGCCGTTTGATTTGATTTTGAAGCCCTCGTCGCCTGAAAACATTTCGCTTTCGCCGTGAAAAAGAATCATGCCGGTGTTTTCGTCGCCATTGCAGCAGCTCGCGCCGCAAAGCTTGCCGCAGTCAAATTCAAAAGGCGTCACGCTTCGCAGCAGCGCATATGCCTCAAGCAAGTTTTTGTCGGACATATTGACACTCCGCAATTCATATATAAAAGATTTAAGGCAATAGCCGCAAAGTGGCGCGTCAGACAAAACCGACGAGCGCGGGCATCATGTAAATTTAAGCCGATTCTCTTTATTTGGGATTAATTTAATTTTATCAGACATCGCGCCGCAATGCAATAGAAATCAAAAAATATTAGTAAAAAGGAAAAACTCGCCCGCACGCGGCTGCCCGCCGCCAAGCAAAAGCCTAAGTTGACGGCGAACTTATAAACGCAAAAGAAGGCGCCCCTTGAGGCACCTCCCTTATATAAACTGTTTTGTTAAGGCAACACCGCACAATGATTGTTATGCGATTGCGCCGTCAGATTTTTCGTCAGATTGTCTAAAAAGCGCAGGCAATACTTTGTGTATTGCCGAGCATTTTTGGGCGATATGGCGGAAAAGATGCAAGCAAGCATGCAACAAAGGCTTCAGCCGCTCATTGCACGGTGTTGCCTTAAAACTCCTTTTGCCCCGACGGCGGGCTAAAAGGCGGCTATGTTTATGTCTTCAATAAAAGGCTCTATACCGCCCTTGCCGGGCGCTTGCTCTCCGTCTGCCGACGAATTTTTGCGGTTTAAGTTTATTTTGTATTCCTTGCCGTCAACAATTACTTTTAATGTGCTGTATGACGCGCGCTCCACAGGGACTAATATGTACCAATGCGCCATGTCGCAGGTGCCGACATCAGGCACGATGCGTTTTATTGTTATTGTGAGCGCGCCGCCTTTTGAGCTGACATCTGTAACCTTATGGCTGTTAGAGCCGCTCGGCTCCTCACAATCTATTACCGCAAGGCATTTTGACTTGAAAAAGTCTGAATCGTAATTGACGAGCGCGGCGCGAAGGCTTCCGCTGCTGTCGAACGACGACGCGCTGCCCTTCGATTTGTAAAAGCTTTCGGCCTCTGTTTCGGAACAGATGATTGAGCCGTCGGGAGCATATGAGCCGACTTCCCCGAATGTCCTCACATAATTTATTACCTCCGCGTCAAATGAAGCGGCGCCGTTTTTTGAGGATGACGCGCTGTTTTTCGTGCCGTCGTCCGTGCCGCCCATCGTGCCGGAATATTTTGCCGAGTCGGAGCGCGGGTCACGCGTCAAAGAGCTGCCTCCAGTCTCGTCGCGCCCGTCTGATTCGGTTGCGGAAGAATCGTCAGCGGCGGACAAATCCTCGCTGTCGCGCGCCTTATAAAGCTTGTATTTCCCGTCGACAAAAGCCGCGACATATTTTTCCGACGAATAGCCCTTTATTTCGTAAAGCTCCGTGCCGACAGGCAGGAAAGCCGCGTCGCCGTTTTTCTCTATATTTCCTTTATATTTTCCTGAAATCTCGTTCGGAACGTTCCCCGAAACCTCACCGATTTTTTCGCCGATCTGCTCGCCGGACAGCAGCGTCCCGTCGGACTCATATGAAATGTCGTTCAGCCTGACAAAATCAACCCAATCAATCAATGTCGTGCCGCCGCCGCAAGAGGACAGTAAGAACGACAATATTGTCACTGTTGACGCTATCACCGCCAAAGATAAAAAAGCCGCTTTTTTCAAGGTTATCACTCCAAATATTTCTTGCCCTCCGAAGGCGCAGCACAAAAGCTGTTTGTTTCGGAGGCTGTTACTTATTATTCGGACGGACGGCGAAAAATACTCACCGGATGATGACAATTTTTAATCCTTTTTAAAAAGCTGTCGGATTGCGTCTGTTGTGAATTCCGGCGAAAACACACCAAAAGACTTTTTGATGCTTGCGTTGTCTGTCCATCTCGGCGCAAGCTCCCGCAAATCCTTTTCTGTCACTGAAACATCGCATTTTGGCGTCACCGCTTCAACGAGCGATATAAGCTCGTCTCCGCTTATGCCTGTTTTCAAAAAGAATTCCTTTGCCTGCTCCGGCTCACACTTGATGTTGTGGCGTATGAACAGCGGCAAAAAAACAGCGCAGGCGGTGCCGTGCGGAACATTGTGCCGCTCCGAAAGAAAATATCCGACAGCGTGCGGAAACGCCGTGCCCGTGACGCTTATCGCAAGCCCGCCGTATATCGACGCGTTGTAAAGCGCCTCTCTCTCGTCAAACCCCAAAGAGTCCGCGCCGCCTTTTAAAATCTTTTTAAAGGTGTCCGCAAGCAGCGAGACGCCTCTGACGGCAAAAGTCCTTGATATATCGTTTGCCAGTCTGTTAAAGTAGCTTTCGACACAATGCGCCATGGCGTCCGCCGCCGTCGAAAGAGTAAAAGAGACGGGCATAGTCGCCGTATAGGCAGGGTCGCCGAGCGAAAGAGCGGGAAAGAGCCTGTCGTCGCGTATGCTTTTTTTCAGCCCGTCAGACGTCGTGAGAACAGAAACCTGCGTGACCTCACTCCCCGTTCCGGCAGTTGTGCCAACCGCGGCGACGGGCAGCGGACTGTTTTTCCACTCGCCTGAAAACAGCTCTCGCTCCGACATTCCCGGATTGGCTGCAAATACGGCGGCTGCTTTTGCCGCGTCAAGAGGAGAGCCGCCTCCTATGCCGACAATAAAATCAGCTCCCGCCGCGCGCGCTTTTTCCCCGGCTTCAAGGCAGGTGAGGACTGTCGGATTCTGCTCTGTTTTGTCGTAAAGCTCATATCGGATATTCTCCTTTTTAAGCGCCGTTTCCATGTCCGCCAAAGCGCCGCTCCTTTTTGCGGAAGAAGCGCCGGTGACAATAAGGCAGGCACTCCCAAGCGCCGCCAGATTTGCGGAAGACCTGCCGACGCAGCCTAATCCCGTTATAAGTGTCGTCGGCATTTTAAAGTTCATGTTCATTGTGTTTTCCTTTCGGTTTTAAACAGCTGTCATGTTATGACAAGCCGTGCTGTGATAATTTTTGCTTTCGCGCCGCGGCTTCGGGCTGACGGCCGCTGTCAGTTGCTCACGCCGCCGCTCCTGAAAAGCTCCGCCACATTTGCCCGAATCCCTTTGTTTTTTTCATCCTTAAGGCGCGGGTCGTCTCGGAGGATTTCCTCCGCCGCCTTTACGGCAAGCGCGAGCAGCTTTGTATCTGTCATCATATCGGCAATTTTCAGCTCCGGCAGGCCATGCTGACGTGAGCCGAAAAAGTCGCCCGGCCCTCTTAACCTCATGTCCTCCTCGGCAATCTTAAAACCGTCCGATGTCGACGCCATAATCTTAAGACGCCGGAGCGCCTCTTTCCCCTGCGCGTCGGAAACGAGTATACACGAGGATTTTGCCGCGCCCCTGCCTATCCTGCCGCGCAGCTGGTGAAGCTGCGACAGTCCGAAACGCTCGGCATTTTCGACAAGCATCACGGCGGCGTTCGGGACGTCCACGCCCACCTCTATTACTGTTGTTGAAACAAGCAGCTCAATTTTGCCCGCCGCAAAGCTTGACATGACTGATTCTTTTTCGGCCTGCTTCATCCTGCCGTGGAGAAGTCCCAGCTTTCTGTCGGCAAAATATCTTGATTCCAGCATCTCCTTATATTCACGCGCGGCAAAAAGCTCCGACTCACCCTCCTCAATCAGCGGGCAGACAATGTATCCCTGAAGCCCCCTGTCAAGGTGACGCTTTATATAATTGTATGCGCGCTCACGCTTGTCGCCTGATATCAGGTATGTTTCGGGCGGCAATCTGCCCGGCGGCATTTCGTCAATAACCGATATGTCAAGATCGCCGTAAATCATCAGCGCAAGCGTGCGCGGTATCGGCGTCGCGGACATCACAAGCGTGTGAGGGTTCACACCTTTTTTTGAAAGCGCCCCGCGCTGAGCGACACCGAATCTGTGCTGCTCGTCAGTGACGATGAGCCCAAGCCTTAAAAACTCCACATCCTTTTGAATGACTGCATGTGTTCCTATCAGAAGATTTATTTCGCCGTTTTTGACTTTTTCCTTTACGGCGCGTTTTTCGGACGCGCTCAACGAGCCTGTTAAAAGCGCGCATTTTATCCCCGTGCCTTCAAAAAAGGATGAAAAGGTTTTGAAGTGCTGTGACGCAAGTATTTCCGTAGGCGCCATTACGGCGCTTTGAACAGCGTTTTTTGCGGCGCTGTAAACAAGCGCCGCCGCAACCGCCGTTTTCCCGGAGCCGACATCGCCCTGAACAAGCCTGTTCATCGGCTCGTCGCGCATCATGTCGCGCGCCGCATCCGCGACAGCCCTTTTTTGAGCGTTTGTCGCGCGAAAAGGCAGCAAGTCAAGAAACTCGCCTGTGCGATCGCGCTCAATCTTAACTCCCACCCTGCCCCTTTTGCCGGAGCGCATCAGGGAAAGCCCAAGACGAAGCGTCAGCAGCTCCTCAAATATCAGCCTTTTGCGGGCCGCTTCAAGCTCGCCGCCGCTTTTCGGAAAGTGAATCTGCGTCAAAGCGTCTTTTATGCCGAGCAAGTCGTATTTTTCACGCAAATCCCGCGGCAGCGCCTCGGCGCAGCTTTCGGCGGCGCCCTCAATCGCCGCCGCCGTCCGCATCTCAATCACGTTTGAACTCAAGCCCTCGGTGCAGCGGTAAATCGGGCGTATTCTGTCGCCGCCGCTTGCCCTTTCGATGGCGGGCGACGCCATTTCCCTGCCCCACAAGTTGCCCGTAACCTTGCCGAAAAAAAGATATTCCTCACCTTGAACAAGCTTGTCGGCGGCATAGCGGCTGTTAAAAATCGTTATACGCATCAAGCTTTTGCCGTCGGTGACTTCTGTTTTATATATCGTAAGACCTCTTCTTATCAGGTTTGCCTCAGGTTTCCTGACGACGACGCCCCTGACACAGCAGTTTTCACCGAAAGGCGCTTCGTCAATCGGAATAATCTTACTCCAATCCTCATAAGCGCGCGGGTAAAAGCGCAAAAGGGCGCCGACTGTCGGCACGCCAAGCTTAGCAAAAAGCTGTGCGCGCCGCTCGCCGACACCCTTTAAATATTTTATGTCGCTGTCAGGTCTTATCATTCTACTGAAATAACAAAGAAATAAACAGGCTGACCGCCGTCGACAACGGATATATCCAAATCTGAACCGTGCTTTGCCCTGAGCATGGCGGCGACTTCATCCGCGCTTTTTTCGTCAGCCCCGCCGCCGTAAAAAATCGTGACAAGGGATGCCGCGGAATCCTTTTTGCAAAGGTGCCGCGCGACTTTGAAGGCAGTGTTTACCATGTCCGCGCCTGTAACTGTTATCTTTCCGTTTTCCATGCCGAGCATTTCGCCCTTTTTGACCTTTTGACCGTTTACGACGCTGTCACGCGCGGCAAATGTGACAAGCCCCGTGCCCACCTTTTCGGCGGCTTTCATCATCGCAAGGTGATTTTCACCCGGCTCGGCCGTCTCGTCAAAATTCAGCGCGGCAGTTATGCCCTGCGGCAGGCTTTTGGTGTGCAGAACGCTTATCCCCTTTTCTGTGAGGGGGGCGACCTGCTCCGCCGCCATAATGATGTTTTTGTTGTTCGGCAAAATGAATATATGGTCTGCCGGAATCATCTGGACGGCTCTTAAAATGTCCTCCGTGCTCGGATTCATTGTCTGTCCGCCCGAAACAACCTTGTCTACGCCTATTTCGCGGAACATCTCCTCAAAGCCTTCGCCGGACGCCACTGCCACCATGCCGTAACGCTTTTTTTCGCCGAGCGGCTCCGCAATCGCCTCGGCGGCAGGCAAATCGCCGTTTTCACTTTGCTCGGAAACTGCGCCCCACATGGCGTTTTCGTGCTGTTCTTTCATATTTTCAATCTTTATGCTGACAAGGTCGCCATATAAAAGGGCTTTTTGGATGATGTTGCCCGGCTCGTTTGAGTGGACATGCACCTTTATTATGCTGTCGTCGTCAACAACGACGGCGCTGTCGCCGACTGATTCAAGGTAAGCCCGCAGCTTAATGGGGCTTTCGGCGCTGCTCCTGTCCCTGTTGATTATGAACTCGGTGCAGTAAGTGAATCTGATTTCCTCGGCGGCAATCCGCACCGAACCGAAAGCGGCCGCCTCATGCCCTGCCGCCTCCGCCGCCCCGTCGGGCGCGCCTATGATGGTGTTGTGAAAAAACACGCTCCTCATGCCCTCAAAGACATAAACAAGCCCCTGTCCGCCTGCGTCAACCACACCTGCGCTTTTCAGCACGGGAAGTATATCCGGTGTCTGCGCAAGCGCCCTTTTCGCCCCGTTAAATGCCGCCGCGCAAGTCGCGCGGACGTCGCCGCCATCGGAGGCTACCTTTTCCGCCTCCTCGGACGCGACGCGGACGACTGTTAATATCGTGCCCTCCGTGGGCTTCATGACAGCCTTATAAGCGGAGTCTTTGCCGCTTGCCAACGCTCGCGAAATGTCCTTAGCGCCTGCGGCGCCGACGCCTTTGATCGCTCTTGAAATGCCTCTGAAAATCAAGGAGAGGATTACTCCGGAGTTGCCCCTCGCACCCCTTAGCAGGGCGGAGGCTATCCTCTCGGACGCGTCGGCGACATTGACGTCGTCAGGCAAAACCGACGCCTCTCTTGCCGCGGCGCCAAGCGTCATCGACATGTTTGTCCCTGTGTCTCCGTCGGGAACAGGAAACACGTTTAACGCGTCTATTTCACGGCGATGCGCCGACACGTTGTTTGAAGCGGAGATAATCGCGTCTCTTAGCATCTTTCCGGTTATTAAGTCGTTCAAATAAAACACCTCGTTTATTCGGTTATCATTCCGTCTACAAACACGTTGATTTTTTTGACGGTAAGTCCTGTCGCCTGCTCGACTGTGTAACGCACTTTGTTTGTGATGCTCTGGACAATCGCCGAGATGTTCAGCCCGTATGTGACGATAATGTGCAGGTCGATGAGCAACCCCTCATTGTCGCCCTTGACGCCGACACCCTTGTCAAGGTATGTGTTGTGGCGAAAAATAAGCGAGCGCAAACCTTGACGCGCGTTGCTGTTTGCCATCCCCGCTACTCCGAAGCACGACGACGCCGCGTTTCCTATGAGCCTTGAAAAATAAGTTTGAGATATCTCGATCGTACCGAGATGTGTTTCCAACCCAATCATAAAACTACCTCCAAATTTAAGATATCGGACGACGGCCGCTAATGACCGAATGACGCTACTCAAATCTCCACTCCTCAATATTGCCGTATATATCGCCCGCCCACGCGCCTGTGGCGCCTATCAGGTTCCGCGAGCTTGCGACGACACCCTTTCTGAAGCACAGCGGAATAAACGGGCTTTCCTTGCGAAACGCCGCGGCGTATTCTGAAATCGTCGTCTCACCCGACGCAAAACTGAAATAAGCTTCTTCGGCGGACTTTGAGTAAATCCCGCTTGAAAGCGAACCTGTGAAAAAAGGTGCCAAGCTCATGTTGGCTGTCAGACTGACCTCTCCCAAATACATATCAAAGTCGAGCGCGTCGTATGCCTCGACAAAATCCTTCGGGGAAAGCGCCGACACAGAGACGTGTATGTCGGCCTTTGAAAGGGAGGCGGCTATCAGCTTTGCCGCCGCAAGCTTGAAGTCATTTTCTTTGTTGACAATCATTTTAAACGTGAGGCTTTTTGAGCCGTCGTTTCGTATGCCGTATGTGTTTATTTTGTCAAAGCCCGCCGCTTCAAGCGCCTTTATTGAGTTTTTTACATCGCCTTTAAATGTGAAATCACCGTCGGCCGCCGCAAACCATTCCGGATTAAACGGGGAAAACGCCTGTGAGGCGTGTCCTTGAAAACCTGTTTCGACTATGTCAAGCCTGTCTATCGCCTGCTCTATCGCCCTGCGCACCGTCGGGCTTCCGAGGGACGCGTTTTCAGCGTTAAACCCAAGATAGACCATGTTGTTCATCTTATATTCGGCGCTTTCGGCATTTGCGCGCTTGTATCGGCCGCCGCTCAAATCGTCGAAAGCAAAGCTTATGTTTCCTATTTCAAGGCTGTAAAACAGCGCCGCGGAATCGCTGACGCTGACTAAACGCATGTTTGAAATGACAGGCCAAAAGCTGCCCATGCGGGAATTGTTGACGGCAAGGGACGGCGACGAACCGTCCGTGAACACATATCTTCCGCTGCCTGTGGGGGGCTTTACCTTGGACAGGGTTTTATAATTTTCCTGCACCGTGCCCTGCTTCACAATGGGAAAGTCAAGGCATGACGCCGCGTATTTGTCCTTTTTGTAAAGCTTGAAAATGATCGTGCCGCTGTTTATGCGCACTGACTTTTCAAAGTTTTTAAGCCTGCCGCCGTAAGCCGCTGATTTCTTCGCGCAGTCAAAGGAGTATGCGACGTCGTCGGATGATATATAAACTCCGTCGGAGAAAACTATCCCGCCGCTTAACGTCACAGTCAACTCCGTGCCGTCAAGCGTGTATTTCTCCGCCACCAGGGGAACGGGCTCATATTTTTTATTGACACTGAAAAGCCCGTCGTAAAGGAGCGGCACGATACTTCTGTTCATAGCGCTTTCGGCTTTGAAAGGGTCAAGTGTGTCGGACTTTGAGTAGGGCAGACGAAGTTCGTTGTACTTTATCTCAAAATCTCCCGTGCCTGTCGTGCCCTCTCCGCTGTCCGCCGCTTCGCCGCCTCCGTCGCCTCCGCCGCAAGCGGGCAGCGACAGAAAGATTAAAAATGCGGCAGCAGCGCACACTATATTGAAAAAGCTTTTGCGCTTCATAAAACCACCGATATTCTTTTAATTGTTTTGCAATGATAAACCGCCGTTTCATCATATTATAGTATAATACCCGTCCGACTGCAAGAAAAATCACCTTTTATTAACAAATCTTTTTTATTTATCGTTGAAAATCTTTAACCGTGATGATATAATCAATGCCGGAAATAAAGTTTTTCGGGGGAATTTCAAAATGAAGCTCGGAATAGTCGGACTGCCCAATGTCGGCAAAAGCACTCTTTTTAACGCCATCACAAACGCCGGTGCGCAGTCGGCGAATTACGCGTTTTGCACCATCGAGCCTAACGTCGGAGTCGTTCCTGTTCCGGACGAGAGAGTTGACAGGCTTGCCGAAATGCACCATCCGAAAAAGATAACACCGGCTGTCGTGGAGTTTGTCGACATTGCCGGACTTGTCAGCGGCGCTTCACACGGCGAGGGTCTCGGCAACAAATTTTTGTCACACATCCGCGGCACAGACGCCGTCGTCCATGTGGTGAGGTGCTTTGAGGACGACGACATTGTCCATGTCGACGGCAGTGTCAACCCCGCGCGGGACATAGACACAATAAACCTTGAGCTTATTTTTGCCGATCTCGAAACAATCGAACGGCGGATTGATAAAAGCGTCAAGGCGATGAAGGGCGACAAGTCACTTTCAAAGGAAGTCGATTTTTTAAAAAGGCTTCGGTCGGAGCTTGAAAAAGGCGTTTGCGCCAGACGCGCCCCGGCGGACGACGGCGAAAAAGAGCTGATGTCCGAAATGTCTCTCCTCACCGCAAAGCCGGTCATATACGCGTGCAACCTTAGCGAAAGCGATTTTCAGCGCGGCGTCGAGTCTAACGCGGGATACAATGCCGTTAGGCAAATTGCCGCGGCGGATGGCGATGAGGTTTTGCCGATTTGCGCGGAGCTTGAGGCGCAGATAGCCTCGCTTGAGCCGTCTGAAAAAGAGCTTTTTCTGGCGGAGCTGGGCGTCGGGACGGGCGGTCTTGACTTGCTTATACAGCGCGGCTACAGCCTGTTGGGTCTGATATCATTCATCACGGCCGGCGGGCCGGAGGTACGTGCGTGGACTGTCACAAAAGGCACAAAAGCGCCGCAGGCCGCCGGGAAAATCCATTCCGATTTCGAGCGCGGGTTCATCCGCGCCGAGGTCATTTCCTTTGACGAGCTTATGGCGTGCGGGTCGATGGCCGCCGCGAAAGAAAAAGGACTTGTGCGAAGCGAAGGAAAAAGCTATGTCATAAAAGACGGCGACGTCGTGCTTTTCAGGTTTAATGTTTAGTTTTTGCGCCGTTTTGGCAATCAGCCGCTTTTGAGATATGTTTACAAGTTGTGAAAAATAAGGTAGGTTTATGCATTGAAAATCAAGGTCTCAAATTACATATCCGACTTTTTTGTACGCAACGGAATCAACGCCGTATTTTCAGTAACAGGCGGCGGCGCGATGCACCTTAACGATGCTTTCGGTCATCAGGAGGGCATGCGCTGCACATACAACCACAACGAACAGGGCAGTGCCATTGCCGCCGAAGGGTACGCGCGTGTGACGGGACGGCCGGCTGTCTGCTGCGTGACGAGCGGTCCCGGCGGCACAAACGCGATTACAGGCGTAGTCGGCGGATGGCTCGACTCGATACCGATGTTTGTCGTCAGCGGTCAGGTCAAGCGTGAAACGACAATTTGGTCTGTTCCGGAGCTTCCGCTCCGCCAGCTCGGCGACCAGGAGTTTGACATCGTCCGCACAGTCGCCAACATGACAAAATATTGCGCCATGGTGACAAACGCCGACGATATATCATATCACCTTGAAAAGGCGCTTTACCTTTGCGGTCACGGCAGGCCGGGGCCTGTGTGGCTCGATATTCCGCTCGATATCCAGGGCGCCATGGTTGACACCGAAAATCTAAAGCACTTTTCACCGGATGAGATAAGCGACGCTTTTTCTCCAGTTTCTCAGGAAACCGCCGCGGCTGTCATTGAAAAAATCAAGTCCGCGAAAGCGCCCATGATTGTCGCCGGCACGGGCATCACATTAAGCGGCGCTTGTGAAGACTTTTTGAAGCTGGCTGAAAAGCTTAAGATTCCTGTCGCCACAGAGTGGGCGGGCAACGACATATTGTCGCCCGACAGCCCTTATTTTGCGGGCGTGCCATCCACAATGGGGACGCGCGGCGGCAATTTCACTGTTCAAAACTGCGATTTGATGCTTAGCATCGGATGCAGGCTTAACATACGAATGATAGGCTATACGAAGCACGAATTTGCCCAAAAGGCGTACAAAATAGTTGTTGATATAGACGACGCGGAGCTTAAAAAGCCGTCGATAATACCGGATATGCCGATATGCGCTGACGCCGGGGATTTCATACGCGCCCTCCTTATGCAGGACTATGAATCCGACGGGCGGCACAGCGGCTGGCTTAAGTGGGCAAAGGGAATAAACGAAAAATACCCCCTTGTTCTTGACGAATACAGGGGCACCGAAAAGCTGAATCCTTATGTGTTCCTTGAGGCTCTTTTCGACAGGCTCGGGAGCGACGATGTCGTCGCCTGCGCCAACGGCAGCGCCTGTGTCATGACCTTTCAGTCGTGCAGGCCGAAGCAGGGACAAAGGGTTTTCGGAAACAGCGGCTGTGCCTCTATGGGCTACGGAATGCCCGCCGCTCTTGGCGCCGCCGTCGCGAGAGACGGTAAAAGAGTCGTCTGCATAGACGGGGACGGCAGCATAATGATGAATCTTCAAGAGCTTCAGACCATATCTCACAACAAGCTCAATGTAAAGATTTTTATGATCAGCAACAACGGATATTTGTCAATACTCCAGACACAGTCACGCTTTTTCGATCCTCCTTTAGTCGGAGTCGGGCCCGACAACGGCGTGTCTTTCCCCGACTTTCGCAAGCTGGCGGACGCGTTCGGCATAAGCTATACAAGCCTTAAAAACGATTCGGAGCTTGAAACGATAACAAAAGCTCTTGACGCGGACGGCCCTGTGCTTTGTGAGGTTTTTGTAGATGAAAACCAGCTTTTTGTGCCGAAGCTTTCGTCAAAGGTTTTGCCTTCGGGCGAGATTGTATCCTCCGACTATGAAGACCTTTTTCCTTTCCTTGACAGGGAGGAATATGAGTCGAACCGCTACATTTATGAGCCTTAAGCGGTTAAAATATACTTGCGGCGTCACTTGTTTTTTCAAATCGCACGAAAGGACAATCAAAAATGAGAGTAATAACAGGCTCCGCGCGCGGCAGAGCTCTTGAAACCTTGTCGGGCATCGATGTCAGACCCACTTCCGAAAAGGTCAAGGAGGCAATTTTCAGCATAATTCAGTTTGAGCTTGAGGGCAGGAACGTGCTTGATCTTTTCGGCGGTTCCGGCCAGCTTGGGATTGAGGCGCTGAGCAGGGGCGCTAAGCGCGCGACATTCGCCGACTCCTGCGCAGACGCTGTGAAGGTCATGCAAAAAAACCTTGCGTCGACAAAGCTTGAAGACCGAGCCGTTGTCCTCCGAACCGATTCATTGTCCTTCGCCGCCTCCACAGATGAGAGATTTGATGTGGTTTTTCTTGATCCGCCTTTCGGAAAAGACATCCAAAGCAAAGTCATACCGCTCATCGCGGCAAAGGTAAACCGCGGCGGGGTCATTGTTTGCGAAGCTTTGCACAACGAGGTTTTGCCCGAAGAAGCAGGCAATTTTAAGCTTTTCAGGGAATATAAGCACGGAAAAACAAAAATAACAGTTTACAGAGACACGATTATATGATATACTGTAATATATTCGTGAAGGGGATGGTTTCGTGAAGATTGCTGTTTGTCCCGGAAGCTTTGATCCCGTCACAAAAGGTCACATAGACATCATAAAGCGCACCGCGAATATGTTTGATCGTGTAATTGTCGTCGTCGCGCACAACCTTGTCAAGCCCGCCAGCTGCTTCACGGCGGCCGAGCGCGTCGACATGCTCATACGCAGCACCGCCAATATACCTAACGTCGTCATAGATATGTATGACGGGCTTATTGCCGAATACGCGCGTGATCACGACGCGGTAGCCATAGTTAAGGGTTTGAGGGCTGTCTCCGATTTTGAGTACGAGTTTCAGCAGGCCCTGATAAACAAAAAATTCAACCCTGAGCTTGAAACTGTTTTTGTCACTGCAAACGCCGAATATATGTTTCTGTCGTCAAGCATTGTTAAGCAGATATGCGCCCTTAACCGCGACATCTCCGAGTTTGTGCCCGAAGAAATATGCGGCGATGTGGTTAAGAGAATAAACTGTAAATTCTAAGAAGGGGAAAGTTATGGAGTTTGAAGATTTACTCGAACAAATAGAGGAAGCTATCGACGCCGGCACAAATGTCGCCTTTACGTCCAAAACGCTTGTCGATGCAAAATCCATAAAAACCTGCATTGAGGACATGCGCCTCAATCTGCCCGTCGAGATATCCCAGGCGCGAAACGTCGTCGCCGAGAGGAATAACATCATTTCAAAAGCCAAGGGAGACTCCGCCGCAATCATATCAAACGCGCAAAAAAAGGTCGCCGAGTTTTCCGAAAGATCCGAGGACAAGGCGCGCGAGCTTGTCAGAAAAGCCGATGATTTTGCAAAGCAGACTGTAATCGACGCCGAAACGAGAGCCGCCAACATAATCGCGGAGGCTGAAAAAAGGGCGGCGGCAATGGTCGAGGAGAGCGAAATTGTCAGACAATCCAAGGAATACAGCGCGGGCATAAGGTCGCAGGCCGACGAGGACTGCGCCAACATGATGGAGGCCGCGAAAAAGCGGATTGGCGACATGGTCGCCGACAACCGCAGAAAGGCGGACGAGCTGACGGCGCAAACGCAGGCGCACATTGACGACATGATGGCAAAGGCAAACAAATGGTCAAACGAAATCCGCACGGCGGCAAGCGAGTTTGTCGAGGACATCATGAAGGGCGCTGACGACGCGCTTATCACAAGCGTCAACGAAATCCGCAAGGCGCGCCAAAGCATGAGAGCGACTTCCGGCAGGCCTGACGGCCTGATGTAGCACAAGCTTTTGACTTTTAAATCGTGCCGCCATGGCACGTTTCGCGGGAGTAGTTCAATGGCAGAGCGTCAGCTTCCCAAGCTGAAAGTTGCGGGTTCGAGTCCCGTTTCCCGCTCCAAGGGGAAAACCTTGCAAACGTTGATGCATAACGCTTGCAAGGTTTTTTATTTTCATATATAAATCTGACGTGCGGAACAAAACGGAACAATAAAGGTTAAAACAAATCAAAAGCGCAAGTCAGATGCAAGTCAAAAAACGCCCCGCCGAGCGCTATGCCCGATGGGGGTAACTCACTTTTGCAACTCGCATGCCGACAAACTGCCAGCGCGGGGATTGACTGTATTTGATTAAATACCGGGTTAATGCAACAAGAATTATTCAATAATCATAAACGCGCCGAATTCAACAAAGAACAAGGAGAAAAAGCGTGACCCTGACGCACACCAAACGAAGAAGGGCAATGAATAACGGTTTGGCTGCAAAGCAAATATCGGTGTTGACAAGGACAGCGGTCTTGTGCATAATTTGGTTATAATGGGTGCGAATGTTCATGATGTCTCTGTGACCTCTCAGTCGTTGAGCGGAGAAGAAGGTGGTTTATTTCTGCACCTTAGTTTTTGGCAATGTGTGTCAATAATTGTGCTGATTGCTTTTTCGATTTTGGGATTGATTATCATCAAGCTTAAAAGGAAAAGTAAAAAGGTTGTGTAAGCCCTTGGTTGACGGTCGTTTTTGGTGTTGTTTTCACATTATGCAATAAGGAGGTCATATAAATGTTAAAGAGGAAAGATTTATTAAGGAAATCCTTCACGCTGTTTTTGGCAAGTGTTTTAACTGTCGGGGTGTTTTTGTTTTTGCCTGTTTCTGCCTCTGTGGCAGTCGACGAAGTCAACTATGACTTTATTGAACCCGTAGAGCATGAAAATGATATTCCGGAAGGTTTCACGGCAATTCACACACCCGAAGATTTAGACGCAGTACGCAGCAATCTTTCCGGCAAATATATCTTGATGAACGACATTGACCTTGCAGAGTTTGGCAGCTGGATACCGATTGGCATCGATACAAATCTACTTACAAGCGGCAATTCAGAACCATTCACAGGCGTATTTGACGGCAACGGATTTGTTATCAAAAACTTGAACATTCTCGAATTTGACCCCGACAATTACGGTGTTGGTCTGTTTGGCGTAATGTCCTCGGCAACTGTCAAAAATCTTGGACTAAGCAGCATAAACATTGACATCACGGCAGAAGCAGCGGTCATTTCGGTTGGCAGCATAGCAGGCAGGGCAACAGGCTCAACTATTCACAACTGCTTTGTCAGCGGTTCTATTAAAATATCAACTTCTAAAGAGCTAAATGGCAGAACTTTCATCAGTTTTGTCGGCGGCGTTATGGGCAGTGACGATTCAGCGGCGATAACCACGACACCACAGTATACGGAAATATCATCTTGCTGTAATCTAACTAATATTATCTCAACCACAAACGCTATCATGCCAAGTATATATATATATTCGGTTCATACAGGCGGTATTGCGGGTATCGGCGCGAACATTGAAAAATGCTATAACAAAGGAACAATTCGCTCTGTTACAGAATCAAATATTTCCGTAGGCGTCGGCGGCATTGCCGGATATTCCGAAGGTCATAAATATATTAAAAGCAACATCAAGCAATGCTACAACACAGGCGCTCTTGAGGGTATTTCTGAGGGCACATTATATATTGGCGGAATTTCCGGCAGAGATGGTCGTGTCGTGGAGTGCTATAACACAGGAAACATTGTGGCAACTGCGGAGCAACAGCTTTGTCAAGGCGGAATCATGGGTCATGTGATAAATTATGGTCTTGTTCCCATGTCTATCGATCATTCGAGTACCGTTAAAACAGACTCAAGTGTGGAAAATTGCTACTACTCAAACGACAATATTCCGCTCATAGGAGGTTCGGGTGCTACAGACAGTCCCTCCAAGCTTTCTGATGAGCAAATGCGTCAGCAGGAATCTTTCGTCGATTTCGACTTTGAAAAGATCTGGGTCATGCCCGATGACGGCGGCTATCCCGTGTTTAAGAGCGCGGCGCCCGAAGTCACCACTGACCCCGATCCGGATCCGGTTGATCTCAAGTGTTGGGAAAAGCTGCCCGGTTGGTTACAGTGGATTCTGCGGATTTTCCTGTTCGGGTGGATTTGGATGAGATCATAAATCAATTGTTCTGCCAAAGATGTGAACGAAATGAACGGTATAACATAAAAAAGTCTAATAAATTTTTATCAATCATTTTAGTGCTTTCAATTTGTGTCAGAACAACAGGGTTATTTGTTAGTGGTTAAATAACAATATTGACATTGATGAGTTTACATCGCAATTATCTTCTATGTTTTCAGAAAATCTTTGTGAACAACCGGATTTAATTCAACAAGATGAAATACAGCCTGCATATAAGGGGATACCGGAGTTCATTGGAAAACTGCGTGTTGATTTTGCCAAAAAATATCCACATTACGACATAGGCAATATATATCAAGGCTATGTGGACATGTCTTATTTTTCATTAACGCCTGCTGAAGCACCCCTGATTCCGACCACGCACGAAAACGGTCATAGGGGCGTTTGCCGCTTGCCATGCCGTTTCGGCAAATCCCGCCATGCTGTCCACTTCGATTGATTCAAAGCATTGCATTCAATGCTGTTTGATTACCCATTCTGCATGGCCTGCCCCGTTTCCCTGTCCGTTCCGGCGGCAACAGGTTTTTGACACGCTCCCATTCTTCATCGCTTATCTCATATCTGCGTCTTGGTATCGTCATTTCCATCACCCGGAATATTATCAATTTTTTTAGGCAGTTTGTCAATTGCCAAACACGCTCCGGCCTCTTTTCAGGAAAGGTGGCGCGCGAAGGATGACGGAGGTGCTTCTCCCCCTCTCAGCCGCTGCGCGAACATCCATGTCCAGATGTCCCGGTCGGAATAAAACGCTGTCCACGCATCGTGTTTGTTTTTGGCGTATTCGGTGTAGATGATCTGCGTGCCGCCCAGCGCGAGGACGGAGGAATACATTAGGCGCGAATGCTCGACCGAAACGGTCGGGTCGCCGGCGTTGTGGGCGATCCACATCGGGATGTCTGCAAAGGGCTGGAAATTTGAAAGAACCGTTTCGTCAAACCGGTAAAGGTAGCCGCACACCGGCAACGCCGCGGCGTATTTTCCTTGATGCAGGTAAACCTGCTCATAGACGCCGTTACCGCCGCGCGACAGACCGGTGACATAGATCCGGTCGGTGTCGATGGGATATGCCGCGAGCAGATAGTCGTCGATGCATTTGTTGAGGACGGCGTCGACGTGCGCGTCGCCCCAAAACCAGTCGTCCTCGATCTGCGGCAGGAACGCGTAGCACGCCTCGCCGCTGTTTTCAAGACCCTTTGCGAAAAAGCGTTGGAGCTGATCCTTGTTGTTTTTGCCCGTTTCGCCCGCGCCGTGCAGGTAAACGATGAGCGGATAAAGCGCGCCGTCCTGCGACGATGTCGGCTCAAGCAGCCGGAACGGCAGCTCGACGTCGCCGTCCTTGTAGATGTACGCCTTATACTCCTTAAAGCGCAGGAAAAAACGGGTGTCCGCGTTGACGCCGTCGGCAAGGCCGGACGGATAAACGCCGAACAGGCTTGAGAGAAACGAGACGGCCGCCATTATGAATGCGATTATTTGTTCCATTTAAAACTTTCCTTTCAATTCAGTTTTTTCAACAGTTTGACATACCTGCCCTGCGCGTCCTCGCTGACGAGCAGGGCGATTTTTCGACAAGCAGACGAAAAATCTGACGGCGCAATCGCACAACAATCATTGTGCGGTGGTGCCTTAAACATATTATCACAGCAAAAGAATAAAGTAAACCTGAAAAGGCACAAAAAGGAATTCGCTCTTTACCCATGGCTTCTGTTCAGCACTCTATAATCCTGCGGAATTCCGCCGCCCGTAGCGGCCACCTCATATGCTTTGGGACAAGCCATAGAAAGAAGAGTGCCGGTAAAAACAAAATGTTTTCCATTAAAATCATCATCCTTATAATCAGATTCTATGCCCAAAAAATCACAAGCGGACGTTGCTTTTCTAACCGTCATAGGCTTGGTTGCGGTTGCAAAGCCGTACTTGTCCTTGCCGTGCCCAAAAGAGACAATATATCGGGGGTATTAAGTTTTCCGAACGACACAAAGTCACCTCAATCTTGTTAAGCCTCAAACTTCTAAAAATGTTAAGTCTTAAACTTCTAAAAACTTATTGATTTTTCAGCCAAAGTGTGATAATATGTCCGAGTTGATGTGCGCCAGTAGCTCAGCCGGATAGAGTGTTTGGCTACGAACCAAAAGGTCGGGGGTTCGAGTCCCTCCTGGCGCGCCACACCTGCGGTGGGCATTTCGCGCACTGCGGGTTTTTCTTATTTACAACCTGTCCGCCCGCGCCTGACGCGCATTTTTTATCGGCGGATTGCACCCTGCGGTGGGCATTTCGCGCACTGCGGGTTTTCTTTATTTACAGCCTGTCAGCCCGCGCCTGACGCGCATTTTTTATCGGTGGATTCTACCTGCGGTGGGCATTTCGCGCACTGCGGGTTTTCTTTATTTACAGCCTGTCCGCCCGCGCCTGACGCGCATTTTTATCGGTGGATTGCACCCTGCGGTGGGCATTTCGCGCACTGCGGGTTTTTCTTATTTACAGCCTGTCCGCCCGCGCCTGACGCGTCTTTTTTCTGTGTATTAAAAAACCGGATTTTGTCCGGCCTTTTTGTTTTACTTGCATAAGGATAGATAGCTTATTGTTGATACCTTCGTGACTATGCACATAAGACTAAAGTCTGCATCCCTTTTTCAAAGAATCATAAAGATCGATGATAAGCCCAGACTGATGTTTGTTTGACGTTTATTTATACAAAAGTTACTGTAAAATAACGTTTTGTGGCGAATATATCGACAGCGGTTGGTGCCTAATCTGCGTTTTTTGGCGTAAGGAACCAAAAGATTGGCATTGAAATATATGTGACACTTGATGGTGACAAACGTGAAAATATATGTTAAGATAATTTCATTAAGGATTATGTTTTAGCAAAACCCGTTTTTTGTTGGAGTCGCACTGTTTTATAAAAAGTGAATCATTTGTCATTTCAAATCGTCTTATAAGTGAATACACAATAAAAGGGAGTTGTTTTAAAGTGAAAAAGTCATTAAAGCAGGGTTCGGCCTTGTTTTAGTATTCATTATAGTTTTCGACGGCACACGTTTAAATCGCCTCTACTTTTAGGATAGGTGGCTCCGCGTCAGCGTGACGGAGAGGTTCTTTGCGGGAGAAGTTGTGGAAAGACTCCCCTCTCAGTCGCTTCGCGACAGCTCTCCCGGTGGGAGAGCCACTGTGAGGGAGAGCCGCCACGCACTGCCTCTCCTCTTAGGAGAGGTGGCTCCGCTTCAGCGGAGTCGGAGAGGTTCTTTGCGGGAGATGTTGCGGAAAGACTCCCCTCTCAGTCGCTTCGCGACAGCTCTCCCGGAGGGAGAGCCACGGGTGAGGGAGAGCCGCCACGCATTGCCTCTCCTTTAGGAGAGGTGGCTCCGCTTCAGCGGAGTCGGAGAGGTTCTTTGCGGGAGATGTTGCGGAAAGACTCCCCTCTCAGTCGCTTCGCGACAGCTCTCCCGGAGGGAGAGCCACAGTGAGGGAGAGCCGCGGGTGAGGGAGAGCCGCTGTGGCAGGAGAGGTGGCATGCGGAGAGTGAGGGAGAGGTTTTTAAACGTGATTTACAAAAAAAATAAAATAATTTTTAAAAAACCTCAACCAAACGGTAAGCTTGACTGTCTTATAAGTGTAGGGCATGCCGAATCGGTATAATATAAGCCGTTGCGGTATTAAAAAACATGAAATTTGGGAGGAAACAAAATGGAGAGATTTGCAAAAAAGGCATTGGCAGTTACACTTGCGTTCATCATGGTTTTCGGCGGTGCGCCTTTGGGTGCGTTGGCAGGGTTTGACTTTAAGTTGCCTGAGTGGTTGAAAAGCCCGTTTTCGCTTGGTGCAAGCGCGGCGGGCGGCGTTTGGGACGGCAGTGTCGCGGCAGGCTTCGCATCCGGCAGCGGCACAGAGGGTGATCCTTACATCATCGAAACGGCGCCGCAGCTCGCATTTCTTTCCTCATCTGTGAACAGCGGAACGACTTACGACGGCAAGTTTATTAAACTCACTGATGACATTGAACTCAACTCACCGTATGTGTTTGCTTATGACGGGGACGGGAACATCACAGGCAAAGCGGCTGGCAAAACGCCTAATGAGTGGACGGCGATAGGAACGAGCTATAACAATAGTTTCAACGGCAACTTTGACGGTGACGGACACACTGTCAGCGGTATATATATTGACACGGCAAGTGATTATCAGGGTCTGTTCGGATATGTTTTCTATGTTTTCAAAGGAACAATCAAGAATGTCGGCGTTGTCGACTCTTATATAAAAGGCGGTAACTATGTCGGCGGCGTGGCGGGGGATAGCGGCGGCACAGTCAGCAACTGCTATAACACGGGCAGCGTTACGGGTTCAGAATATGTCGGCGGCGTGGTGG
>JAAYIY010000037.1 GCA_012523185.1 Clostridiales bacterium | reverse complement strand
TCCGATCGATTCGCCAAGGCTCTGTTATTCCTATTGATTGGGCAAACATACTTTCATAATTTTCAAATCCTTGCATCTTTCATCACCGAGAAAATTATACCACTTTCACGGAGTTAGGAAAAGAGCCATTTGCGCAAGGACACGATGCACCTTTATAATAATTTGAGGTGTTTTATAAATATAATTACTTAAATTTCTAATCTTTACATAATTTTTGCCGTTTATAGTTTATGATGGAATTATGCATTTAACATTATAAACAAGGGCAACACCGCACAATGATTGTTGTGCGATTGCGCCGTCAGATTTTTCGTCAGATTGTCTAAAAAGCGCAGGCAATACTTTGTGTATTGCCGAGCATTTTTGGGCGACATGGCGGAAAAGATGCAAGCAAGCATGCAACAAAGGCTTCAGCCGCTTATTGCGCGGTGTTGCCCAAGGTTTTTTAAAAAGAAAGGCGGAGCGGAAATGAAAGCATTCGCGGCGGCGTTTTTGGCGCTTTTACAATTTATCTTTACATCAATCGGGGTAATCCCCTACGAGACCGACATTGATTACGGCGGCAATCCGTATGTTGAGCCTTCCGTCTCAAGCTGGCTGACACTTATAAGCGAAGGCGAAAGCGATTATTCCATTGTTATCCCGCAAGACGCCAAGCCGGCGGAGTTGACAGCGGCAAACGAGCTTTCGAGTTACCTTGAGCAGATAAGCGGAGCGACACTCCCTGTTGTGCGTGACAGTTTTCAAGAGCCTACCATGAAAGAAATCATTATCGGCGCCACTTCACGCGAGGCAGAGCTGTCTGTCTGCCTTGACAGGGCGTCAATTCGGCACGACGGTTTTATACTCAAGGCCGTCGGCGGCAATGTCTTTATTGCGGGCGGCAACGCGAGAGGGACGCTATACGGTGTTTACACACTTCTTGAGGAGCAGATTGGCTGCCGCTGGTTTTCGCCAAAGCTTTCGATAATTCCCGACAAAGCGACTGTGAAAATAGACGCCTGTCTTGACGACATTCAAAATCCTTCGTTTGAGCTTCGCCGAAACAACGCCATAGGCAGCACCGAAAGGTATCTTGCCCAAAAAAAGAGCAACGTATCATACTGGACAAACAATCCCGCATACGGCGGAGCGCTTACATATGTGCTTTGGGATGTCACACTCACAGAGCTTGTGCCGGACGCGCTGTTCGCGGAGCATCCGGATTATTTTGCTTTCCTGCCCTCAACCGGCGAACGCTCCACACAGCATGTCTGCCTTTCAAACCCGGATATACTTGACATTGCAGTCGAAAACGCCAAAGCGCATATTGACAGAAACACGACTGGCGCGAAGCACATCCACATCGGGCAAAAAGACAACACCGATTACTGCGAATGTGAGCGCTGTAAGCAGCTTTACGACCATTACGGGAGCGTGTCCGCGCCGACTGTGATGTTTGCTAACAAGCTGCAAGAGGCTCTTGCGGCGGACGGTTACGACGATATGTATGTCACCTTTTACGCATATAACGAAACGCGAAACCCGCCTGTTAAAAACGGGCTTGTCTGCAATGAGCGTGTAATACCCGTCATATGCGGCAGCTTCCAGGCATGCCACAGCCATCCTTACACAGAATGCGGTCATATTGACGGCGAGGACGGCACCTTTATCGGCAGATTCGGCGAGGGTAGGCTTGAGTTCAAAAACGCGCTCGAAACATGGACAGAGATAGCCGACCGCACTTATGTCTATGAATACACAATAAATTTCCTGAACAGTCATCAGTTTTTTGCAAACTTCGCGACTATTCAGCCAAACGCAAAATGGATGGCTGAGGAGGGCATAACCGGAATAACTTATAATTGCGGAGACGGGCATGAAGCGGCTTTCAATGATTTGCGCAACTATTTGATGGGCAAAATAGAATGGGATGTTGATTGCGACGTCGAATACCATATGAACGACTTCCTCAAAGCCTTTTACGGAAATGACGCCGCAAAATACATGAAGGAATACATTGACCTTTACACGGCGAAGGTCGCGGCGACGACTCACGCCTTTAACTTTGAATGGCATTATCAATCGTGCTATTTTTCGCTCGGCGAGATAAGGCGCATTGATAATATGTGGAAAAATGCGCTGGCCTGCGAGCTTACGGAAAGAGAAAGGTTTGAAGTCGAAAAATCAGAGCTTTCATGGCGATATTACAAGGCAAACCTAATGATTGGCGAATACAGCTTTTTTAACTTGTTCGGGCGCGCCGCCGCAAACGAAAAGCTATATGACGACTTCATATCTCACGGCATCACGCGCGTCGCGACTGTCTCCGCTCCGATGCCCGAAAAATCAAAAATTAACTTTTTCTGGCTCCGTCCAATTGATTGGCGTTAATACCCGCTTCGCACAAGCCGTCGGACGTCACAGCTTTGTTTTTCATTAAAAAGCGGCCGCCCCTCTTGAGGGCGGCCGCTTCGTTGTCTGCTATTAAATCAATATTTGTCGCGCTCGATAAAGCCCGTGTGGAGGATTTCGTGCGCCTTGTGACTGTTCGGACATTCAAAATATTCTTCATAAAGCCTTTTTATGTCCGGGTTTTCGTGCGAAAGCCTTACGGGAAGGTTGAGGTCGTCCTTGTAAAGCCCTGCCGCGCGCTCTGTCCTGATATCTGTCACATTTCTGACTGAAGCGGGCTGAATGGGCTGACCTCCGCCGTTTACGCAGCCGCCCGGACACGCCATAATCTCGATGAAATCATATTCCTTTTCGCCTGATTTGACCATATCGAGCAGCTTCCTCGCATTGGAAAGCCCTGACGCGACGGCGACTCTGATAACATTGCCCGCGACGTCGTAAGTCGCCTCTTTGATGCCCTGAGTGCCTCTCACTTCCGTAAACTCCAGTTTTTCAGCGTTTTTGCCTGTGATGTTAAACACTGCCGTCCTGAGAGCGGCCTCCGCCACGCCGCCTGTCGCGCCGAATATTGTGCCCGCGCCCGAACCAAGCCCAAACGGGGCGTCGTATTCGCCGTCGGGGAGCTGATTAAAGAGGATGCCGCTTTTCTTTATCATTCTTGCAAGCTCGCGAACGGTAAGCACGGCGTCAACATCCGGCAGACCCGGCACAGCCGAATGACCGGCACGCTCTGCCTCAAACTTTTTGGCGGTGCAGGGCATTATGCTGACGACAAAAATATCTTTCGGGTCAACGCCCATCTTTTCGGCGTAATAAGTCTTGGCGACGGCGCCGAACATGCCCTGCGGAGATTTGCATGAGGAAATGTTGGGAATAAATTCGGGATAATAAAACTCGGCAAAATTGATCCATCCGGGTGAGCAGGAGGTTATGAGCGGAAGATTTTCCTTTTTTGTGTATCTGCCGAGAAGCTCCGCCGCTTCCTCGATTATTGTCAAGTCCGCCGAGAAGTTTGTGTCGAACACTTTGTCAAAGCCTAATCTCCTAAGCGCCGTGATAAGCTTGCCTGTGACAATTGTGCCGAGCGGATAGCCGAATTCCTCTCCGAGCCCCACCCTGACGGCGGGCGCCGTCTGCACAATAACAAGCTTTTCGGGGTCGATGATGGCGTCTATTACCTTTTGTGTGTCGTCGCGCTCCGAGAGGGCGCCTGTCGGACAGACAGTTATGCATTGTCCGCAGGATACGCACGCGACGCTGCCAAGCGGCAGCTCGAACGGGGAAGCTATGTGCGTGTCAAATCCCCTGTCGTTCGCGCCGATGACAGAAACAGACTGCATCTTTTCGCAAGCCGCGGTGCAGCGGCGGCAAAGGATACATTTTTCGTTGTCGCGGTACATATGCGCCGCGGATTGGTCGATGTCGTATTTGTTCATCTCCCCCGCGAACCGCTCTTGATTCTCTACTCCGTATTCCCTGCACAGCTTTTGAAGCTCGCAGTTTGTTGAACGGATGCAGGTGAGACATTCTTTGTTATGATCCGAAAGTATAAGCTCAAGTGTCGTTTTTCTTGACTTGATTAACCTTTCGCTGTTTGTTGTAATCTCCGTGCCTTCCTTAACGGGATATACGCAAGAAGCCACAAGCCCTCTCGCGTCGCTTGCCTCAACAACACATATGCGGCAGGCGCCTATTTCGTTAATCCCCTTCAGGAAACAAAGCGTAGGTATCTCGACGCCGGCGGCGCGCGCGGCCTCAAGAGCCGTGCTTCCCTCGGGAACGGATACAGCTATGCCGTTAACCTTTACGTTTATGTTTTTCATTGTTCCGTTTCCCCCTTATTTCTTAATAATGGCGTCAAACTTACACCTTGTCATGCAGGCGCCGCACTTGATGCATTTCGCCTTATCAATCTTGTGGACGTTCTTCGGAGAACCGGAGATGGCGTCGACAGGACATACTCTCGCGCAGGCTGTGCAGCCTCTGCACTTGTCGGCAATAATTTCGTATGAAAGCAGGTTTTTGCACACTCCCGACGGACATCTCTTTTCGACCACATGCGCAATGTATTCATCTTTAAAGTGCTTATATGTTGACAAAACAGGATTCGGCGCCGACTGCCCAAGCCCGCAAAGTGAATTTTCCTTGATGTAATGGCAGATTTCCTCCATCTTATCAAGGTCCTCAAGCGTGCCGTCGCCGTTTGTAATCTTTTCAAGTATCTCATAAAGGCGCTTTGTCCCTATGCGGCAGGGCGTGCATTTTCCGCACGACTCGTCAACTGTGAATTCAAGGAAAAACTTCGCGATGTCAACCATGCAGTTGTCCTCGTCCATGACAATAAGACCGCCGGAACCCATCATCGCGCCTATTTGCAGAAGATTGTCATAATCCATCGGAATATCAAGGTATTCGGCCGGGATGCACCCGCCGGACGGTCCGCCCGTCTGGGCGGCCTTGAACTTTTTGCCGTTTGGTATGCCGCCGCCGATTTCCTCGACTGTTTCGCGCAGCGTAACACCCATCGGTATCTCCACAAGACCTGTGTTCATGATTTTGCCGCCGAGCGCGAACACTTTTGTACCCTTTGACTTCTCTGTTCCCATGCCCGAGAACCATTCCGCTCCCTTTAGAATGATTTGCGGAATATTAGCAAATGTCTCGACATTGTTTTCAGTCGTCGGCTTTCCGAAAAGCCCCTTGACTGACGGGAAGGGCGGACGCGGACGCGGCTCTCCCCTGTTGCCCTCAATCGAAGTCATGAGCGCCGTCTCCTCACCGCACACAAAAGCGCCGGCGCCGAGACGTATGTGAAGATTGAATTCAAATCCGGAGCCAAAGATGTTTTTGCCTAAAAGATTTTTTTCGTTGCACTCCGCAATCGCTTTTTCAAGCCGCGCCACGGCAACGGGATATTCGGCGCGGACATATATGTATCCCTCGTCGGCGCCTGTGGCATAGCCGCAAATCGTCATTGCCTCAATCAGGCAGTATGGGTCGCCCTCAAGCACCGATCTGTCCATAAAAGCGCCGGGGTCGCCCTCGTCGGCGTTACAGACGACATATTTCTTGTCGGCTTTGTTTGCCGCGGTAAAACCCCACTTCAGACCTGCCGGGAAACCGCCGCCGCCCCTGCCGCGCAGACCGGAAGCCTTGACAATGTCCACAACCTCATCGGGCTCCAAAGACGTCAGACATTTGCCCAAAGCCGCGAACCCGTCGACGGCTATATATTCGTCTATGCTTTCCGGGTCAATGATGCCGCAGTTTCTAAGCGCGACTCTCTTTTGCTTTGTGTAAAAAGCGGTGTCGTCAACAGAACAGATGCCGTCGTCGACGGAGTCAATTGTTCCCCCGACTGTGTATTTTGACACAACGTTCCCGTCCTTGAGATGTTTGCTTGCAATTTCCCTTGCTTTTTCGGCGTTTACCTTGACGTATGTGACCTTTTCTTTTCCCTGCTCGATTACCTCGACAATAGGCTCATATTGACAGATGCCGATACAGCCCGTCTGCTTGACCGCCACATTGCCAAGCCCAAGCTTTGACACCTCGTCGTTCAGCGCGTCAAGCACAGGCTTTGCGCCTGCCGCTATGCCGCACGTCGCCATGCCGACGACGACTCTTATCAGCTCGGTGTTGTCTTTTTTGGACTTCATTTTTATCTTAGCCCGGTCACGAATTATATTTAACTCATCGAGTGATTTCATCCAGATACCTCCGTAATCAATTTTTGTTCCTGTATTTGTCGATAATCCCCTCGACATCTCCGGGAGCAAGGTTTCCGTAAACCTCGTCGTTTATCATTATGACAGGGGCAAGACCGCACGCGCCTATACAGCGGCATTCCTCAATGGAGAACAACCGGTCGCTTGTGCATTCGCCCGGGTTTATGCCGAGAACCTCGCACACCTTGTCAAGCACTTGTTTTGAGCCCTTGACATAGCACGCGGTCCCAAGGCAGACGGAAATGTTGTTTTTGCCCTTTGGCGACAATGTAAACTGCGAATAAAACGTGGATATGCCGTAAACCTTTTCGAGCGGCACATCCATCCCCTCGGCTATCATAACCTGGACTTCATACGGAAGATAGCCATAAATCAACTGTGCCTGCTGCATTACATACATCAACATACTTTTGTCTTTTTTGCAGCCCTCAATGATGTTTCCGAGCTGCCTTGCCTGTCTTTCAGTTCCTTCAAACTGAAGGGTACTGATGCGCTTTTTCAATCAAAACTTCCTCCTCTTTACGAGTTTTGCGATATGTTCGGCATTGCTGCGGGCAAACATATCTTCATATTAATTACACTGTTATTGTATCATATACAGACCGATAAATCTACACAAAACACCATCATTTTGGCGTTTGACGCCCGTTTTCCGCAAATTCTTCATCCTGAATATATTTAATTATTTTTATTGTTTTATTTTGTGTATTTTATATATTTCTATGGTTTTTTCTGTTTTAAATGGACACCTTTTCATGAATTATTGCTAATACTGTGCAGATAATAATTATAACACAATACGATTGGAGTGTTTTCAAAATCCATGAACAAAGAACAGTACCTCAAGGCTCGGATAGAAGACATAAACACTAACCTGCGGCGCCTTTATTTGCCGCCAAAATATAGGAAAAATCAGATTCACGCGCTGATGATGTGCAGACTTGACCTTGAGCGTGAAAAAGCATACAAGCAAGCTGAAAATGATAATGTCTTTTATTAATTAAGTGTCCGCCGCGGATTTCTGAACGAAAAGTACGGCGGGCATTAATTTATTGTGTAACATTTTAGCGGCGTTTTATTATAAAATTCTATTTTTGCTCATATGTTTATATTGCGGCGCCTTTCGATTTGATTAACTTTTATGGGGGCATGTACATTGGATTATTTTAAAAAAAAGGTTCTTGTTCTCGGCCTTGCAAGGAGCGGAATGGCGGCAATTAAGCTCCTGATGAAATTGGGCGCGGAAATAACGCTTTCGGAGTCAAAACCAAAGGAGCAGATAGAAGAGCTGAAATGGCTTTGCGAAAACGGGGTTGAGGTTATCGGTCAGGGCGACGAGCTTTTTTCACGGCGGTTTGACATTGTTGTCAAAAACCCGGGGATTCCTTATAAAGCTTTATTTATAAAGCGTTTGGAAGAAATAGGCACACCAATAATAACAGAGACAGAGCTTGCCTTTCAGACGGCAAAACGCCAGCGCTACATAGCCATCACAGGCACAAACGGCAAAACAACAACGGCGACAATCACTTATAACATATTTAAAAACGCGTTTCCCGGAGCCGCTTATCTTGCGGGTAATATTGGTGTGCCCCTTTGCGAAGTTGTGTTAAGAGAAAATCTGATGGAAAAAGAGGGGCGCTTTATTATTCTTGAAATGTCAAACTTCCAACTGCTGCACATTAAGACCTTCAAGCCGGAAATAGCGACAATAATTAACATGGCGCCCGATCATCTTGATTATATGGAGTCGTTAGACGACTATTATAAGTCTAAAACGCTTATATATAAAAACATGGACGAGGACTCTGTTTTTATAAAAAATGTTGACGACCCCATAATAAAAGAGTATATGAACCTTTTCCCCGCAAAAAGCAAGATTAAAACTGTCAGCCTTGTTTCCGACTGCGCGGATTTTACTGTTGATGAGAACGCCATATGTGCTTACGGAACTCCTGTTATTTCACGCGGCGATATAAAAATCGCCGGTATGCATAATGTGCAAAACATTATGATATCGGCGGCAATGGCAAGCACGGCGGGGATTGATTTTTCTTGCGCAAGAAAAGCAATCGCCTCTTTTAAAGGCGTTGAGCATCGCATAGAGTTTGTGCGTAAATTAAACGGAGTTATGTATTACAACGACTCCAAATCGACAAACACCCACGCGACCGCCACTGCTGTCAAAGCGTTTAAAGAACCGGTTATCCTGCTTGTGGGAGGGCATGAAAAGGGTTTGCCGGCGCACGGTCTGCAAAAAGAACTGACAAATGTGAAAAAGGTTATAGGCTTCGGAGAATGCGCAAAAAGGCTTTCTAAAGAGCTTGCGGGCGACGGCGGCATTGTCGTAAGAACAATTGACGAGGCGCTTTTAAAGGCGGCGGAGGCGGCGGAGGCAGGCGATGTCGTGCTTTTGTCTCCGGCGGCAAGCTCTTTTGACCAATTCGTAAGCTATGAGGAGCGGGGCGACTATTTTAAAAGGTTGGTACATCTTCTGTAACGGCGGCATGCGTGAGATTTTGTTTAAGAAATGCCGCTCCCCCTGCTCATAATATCTGAAAGAGCCGCCGCGAAAATCCGCTGCGGCTCCTTAAAAGCAAATCGGCTCAATTTTCAACAATTATCTTTAAATATCCGCTTGTGCTGCCAATCGGCTCGCCGCCGGGTGTATTCGGCAGGTAAGCCAGCACTGTATATGTCCCGTCATATGTTCCCTCAAAAAGCCTCGCATCAAGCTTGTCGCCCTCGATGTATTGCCCCGGCTTAATTTTATCGGATGTGTAAACAAGCGTTCCCTTGCCGAATTCATCCACCGTATAAAACTTGAATTGAAGGACAAATTCGCATTGCTCCGGGTTTTGAATTATTATGCTGCCTTGTGAATATGCGTTTTTAAAAACAATGTTTTTGTTAATATAAAAGCGAACCTCGCCTTTCGGCACATCTTTGATAGCCTCGACACCTTCAAGGTCAAGCGTGCCGTCCACGACCTTGCCGCCCTCGACAAAAAGGCCCTTCGCCCAGTTGGCGGCGGTTGTGTTTGACCAAAGACCCGATGTCATCACAGCGACGACACAAACCATCAGCATAGCAGTTATGACTATTATTCTTTTTGACGGCTTGCCGCTTTTTTCTTTTGTTTTTACAGCAGCATCAGCCGATTTACGACTGCCGCTCATCTTGTCCACCTCCGACGATGAGTTTTATTTTGACGTATTGTATGCCGACAAGTTTGTTGCTGTCGTGTTCATAGCCCGCCACAAACATCCTTGTCTTATAGCTGCCGTGGGCAAGCTGCTCAAACATGCGAATTTCTGAAATATAGTGCCCCGGCTCAATGCCGTCGGAGCGGTATAATATTGTCTTGCCGTCCTCGCTGAAAATTGTCACGACTAAATCACACGCATTTTGTGATACATTGCCGAAAATCAGTTTTCCGCCGGAATACCATTTTTCAAAATCAATCTCCGTGTTTGTAAAAAAGGTGAATTTATTTTTATGCCCGTGCCTTTTGACGGCATTTGCGCGTTCAAGCTGTTTGTCCTCGGATATCTCTATTTTTCTTTCTTTGTCGTCAATGCTCCCGTAATAATCATACCCTTCGGCGGCGGAAGATAAAAGACGGCTGCGGTATGAAAAAATTGACGCGGGCACAACTGCCGCAACAAGAACGGCGGCAATAACGCATATTGATGTGATTCTGTGTTTGGCGCAAAATGACTTTTTAAAAAGAAGGCTTATCTTCTTGAACACCTTTTCTCTTGTAAATTGCGCCGCGCGGGAAAAGACACCCTTGAGCCTGCCGTCTTTTTTAGGCCTTGTCTTTTTTGTCGGCTTTTCGGCTTTCGGCGCCTTCTTTTCCTTGTTGTTTTTTATATCTTCTGTTTTTTTAGCGGGCGCCGTCTTAACAGTCTCTTTCATCGGCGCTTTGACCTTGACTTCTTTGGCCTTGGTCTTTTCCTTTGCCTTTTGCTCTTTTTTCTTTTGCTTTTGAAGCCTTGCTTTTTCTTTTTGATTTTGCCTCTTGGCTTTATCCGCCTCTTTAAGCTTGGCATGTCTTTCAGACGCTGACTTTTTTGCCTTGGCGCGGCGCTCTTTTTCTCTTTTTGCTTTTAAGGCGTCTTTTTCATTTTTTGCCTTCAAGGCATCTTTTTCTTTTTGAGACATTGTTTTTTTCTTGCTCACTCGGTATCTGCTCCTGTCTAAAAAATGCCGTAAACGGGACGCCGCACAAATAGAAAAAAGTGCTTGCAGCCAGATTTACGGCAGTTTTAAATGTCAAATATTAGTTGTCTGTCAGCCGGAAATATCCTCCGACACGGCTGACAAGGCGTTTGTCCACGGAAGCGAATTGATGCCCCAAAACTGAGGATAGCGGTTTACCTGGACCGCGTCTGCTTCAACGGCAATATTAAGCGCCGCACTGCTTGATATGACGCCAAGGTCGATTTCGTCGGCGACAAAGCCGATTATGAGCGGGATTGAAACCTCTGTGTCCGCAGATGAATAGACAGGCGCCGCAAAGTAATAGAAATTGTCGGCGTCCCTGTTGTCGAACCACTTCTTTTGATTGCCCGATGAGCTTTCATATGGTGAGCTTATGGTGTAAGGCATTTTCAAGGTGTAGGGCATTACAGTCTTTGTCCCGCCCGATGTCTGGCTCCATTCCTCAACAACCCTAACCCTTATCAGCCCGACTCCGTAGCCCGAATATTTCACATTCACCTTTAAATTTTCGATGAAATTGCCGCTTGTCGGATTCCTGTAATCAACAGATATCATGCCGTCGGCATTTTTCACCGCGGCGCTTGCGGTGCTGCCGTCGTAAAAATAAACGTCTCCCCTGCAAGTGAAATTAGAGACAGAAAACAATCGTGAAAAGTCCTCGACTGTCAGAAAAAGAGCAATCGTCGCCGCAAGCAGCATAACAAACGCCGCGACAGCTAATATTAAAATTGTCGGCATATTCTTTTTAGAGTTTGATTTGTTCAATCGTATCTCCCCTGTCGGCTTTAAGTTGCGCGTCAAGTCGCGCTTATTTCAACCGCCGCTCCGGACGATGTGATTGTGCCGTGGGCATCGGAGCATTTGTATGACCCCGACGACGGTGCAACAGTGTAAAATGTCCCCAAAGCGATGTCATGTATGGTTGCGGACTGACCGGCTGCAAGAGTTATACTTCCGCCGTCGGCTATAAATGTCGAACCGCCGATTGTATAGCCGCCGCTGTAAGTTGTGTTGCCAAAGCTGACAAGCACAGTCGCAGAAGCGCCGAAATTGTTTGTTATGGTCAAGTCGGCTCCCTCAATATTGGGCGCAGCCGTGAGCTGAATCGAAACGCCGTAATCATCAAGCTTTGTCACTGACTCGGGCAAAAGCAATTCGCTGACTTCACCGTATTCTATCCAAAAAACAATATAGACCTTTTTTAAAGAGCCGCCGGCACCCTTGCCCGGAATCAATATCGGCGCACCGTTGTTTTGGTTGAGAATCGTTTTTGCGCCGGCATTGTAGGATTCATATTCCGACTCTGCGGCGGAAATGTCAGAGGTATTGAAATCACCGTATTTGTGAAGTGTCATTTCGCTTGTGAGAATGTTTTCAATCGCGCTTTTATAGACGCCTTTTGATATTTGTGACGTGTGTTCGACAGATGAAGGCTCCTGCGAAAAGCTGCTGACTGTTTTGTTTATTACGCACCATTTAAGTCCGGCGTTTCCGTATGAAGTCGACCCCACGGCACCTGCGACACTGACAGAAAGCTTTGCCGGCAAATCTCCCCTGTTTTCAACATCAACTTCAATAACATGCGCCACCTCGTCAAACAATATTTCGTCTGTGTCGGCAAATCTTGTGGCGGCGGGAAATATAAGCCGTTCGGCAATGATGTTTGCTGACTGCGGCGTCTGGTTTACATCAAAATCTCCGAAAGTGAATTGATGCGCCTTTTCCTCATCCTGATAAAACCACGCTGTGGTAGGAGCGAGAAGCGCAAAATAGCCGATTGATACCGCCATCATAACAGCGGACATCACCAGCGAGATCCCCCTCACTTTTTTCTTCATATTATCACCTCAGCCGTTGGCCTTATTCTTTGATTGAATTACTAACCTTGTTATAAAAAGCGCCGCCGCAACCGCTATAAGGAAAAAAACAATGGCGTCGCTCTTGATGCGCAGCGATAAAAACCCAATTACAGGCAGCGAAAACCAATATCTCCCGATTATCTGTGCCGCGCCGGACTGCTCGGGGTCATCGCTGTTGTTGTTGTCGCCTTTTGTTGAAATCGTCTTATTCTCGGCGTCAATCCCCGTTATCCTGTGTGTGAAAACTCCGCTGCCGTCGGCAAACTTCACAGAAACAATATTGCCCGCTTTGAGGTCGCTGAAATCGGCACGCCTGACAAAAACAACGCTCCCCTCTTTGAACAGGGGCGACATACTGTCTGTTCGGACGGCAAACGCCTTTGCTCCCGAAGCTGCAAGAAATGTTACAAAAGCAAACAGCAAGACAGAGGTTATTATGAAAAAGTTTTGCAAAATGTTTTTGAATGTTGATTTTTTCATAATATCTTAAGGCAGTGACGCCACCCATGTCCTCAAGGTTGACCAGCTTACATGGTCGGCCTGCTTTGCTTGAATTGTTATTGTGATATCGGCATCAAGAGCTTTGTATGAATCGTCAACATCATAATATATTCCGTTAATAATGTCAAACTCGTCGCCCTCTCCCTCCGCCGCCTGAGATGCGCTCAAAGCGGGAAGGATTGACGCCGGATAAAAATAATTGTCAGCCGCACCTTTTGACCAGCCGCCGCCAAATTCAACAACAATGTCGTCGCCCGTGCCTGTGTATTGCGTTTTATACATTGTTGAATTTGATTTGTCGTATTTGTCGTATTCGACAAGCACTCTTATTTCAGTATCTATTGTCGAATAGTTTGTCGCCGTGAGCTTGCCGCCGTTGTCGGCGATAAGGTTTTGACCGGGGATGATAAACTCGCCCGTCACGCCGTCCGCGCCGATTAAATCCTCGTACTTTAAGTCGGTGCCGAGATTGCCGTTAAATTCAAAAAACATATTGCTTGCCGTTATTTCCTGCCCTAACGGAACACCTGTGCTGGTGTCTATCCAGGCGACACTGTCCCTCACAAGAAACATACTGATAGCGGCGGCAAAAATCAAAGCAAGACCCAAAATTCTTTTGAGCTTCATTCGCGCGTTTCCCCCTTTTTGCCTGTTCTTAAACCTTCAATCTCAAATGCCGCCCAAAATATGAGCGCGGCAGATAAAATAACTGTGCCCGGCAGACTGTTTACGGCAGCATACGGATAGCCGGCAAACGGTAACACATGAACCACCTTGCCCTTAACGCATGAATAATGCGTCGTTTTCGGGTCGGGGCTTTTGTTCACATCGCCCTTTGTGACAAGCTGCTGCGAGTCTGAAAAAATCCTTACAACCCTATGCGTGAAATACCGGGATGTGTTGCTGTCGTAAAATGTCAAAACATCGTTTGTATGTATATCTTGAAAATCAATCGGCTTTGTAAGAACAAGGCTGCCTTTTTTGATGAAGGGATACATTGAATCATTTTTGACGCAAAACCCCTCAAAGCCAAGCACAAAGCTTAACGCAATGTTAAACAATAAAATTAGTAAAAGTATGATGCGCACAATTTGAGCCGCGACTTTCTTTGCCGTTTTTACAGCTTTACCCCCCATTGTCTTTTCGCTCATCTGCTTCATCCTGTTTGTTTTTGGTTTTTCTTTCCTTAACGGCTTTTGAGACGTTCAAAGCTTCAAAAAACACGACTAAGCACAAAGGAATCAAAAGAACAAAAAAGTAGAACTGTCTGCTTTTGATGACTGACGCAATCTTTGCGGAATTTGTGACGGTCGAAAAGTAAATCCCGACAATGTCCTCGCCGTGAACAGGCTGCTCGTCGGCGATGTGGTTTGCGTCGCCCTTTGTGATAAACACGCGCTCCCCGTTTTCCTCACCGATTTCACTGACCCTGTGCGTGTTTGGTATGCCGAAAATTTGCGGATCCCTCGAATAAAAACAAATTATGTCGCCCTCTTTAACGGCATCCGCCTTGATTTTTTTAACAATTATGACTGTGCCGGTTTCAAGCTCCGGCTCCATGCTGCCTGACGAAACCTTTAGAAAGCTGTAACCGAAAATCGACGGAACCTTGCTGCCTGAAGTTAAAACAGATATAAAAACGTATATACCCACGGCAAAAACAAGCAAAAGCAAAACACTTGCCGTCTTACGGAGCAATTTCTTAAAACTGCGCAATCGGACACCCTCGATTCAATTTAAAGTTACTCTGCCATAACCTGCGAAATGCTTATAACCGCTCCGCTCTCCCTGAAAGCTTCGTAGTCAATCGAGCTGTCGCCGCCCGGCAGAAATATGTCGAAATAAAAAGTGACTATATCGCCGGAAGATGCCGAGCCTGTCGTCGTCAAGACAGTGGCATTTGACGAAAGCGCTGAAAGATCGGTTGAAACAAGACTTATATTTAAGGTTTCAGAACCGGGAGGCTGTCTGACAGTCGCAAGCGCGTCTAACTTGATTGCGGAGAGCAGCAAGGCGGTGTCTGTCTCGTTGGCGGACGGCGTCGGCGGATCCGACGCGGCGCAATAAACAGAGTCAAATTTTAAGCTTAAATTCTTTGTGGAGTTTGTCACCACCATTTTATATGAAAAAAACTGACCGGGATAAATGGAGCTTATGTCGATGCTGCTAAACGACGGCGACCATGTCGTGCTTTGTCTGTCCTGAAGGCTGATGCCGCTTGAATCGCCGTCGTGCGACGCCATTGTTTCATAGTCCTCGGCGGAAATATAATAATCTATTTGTATCGGGTTGTATGCCTGCACTGACGCGCCTATAGGGCTTGCGCTTGAGCTGCTGTTTTGCCCGAACCAAGCCACAGTCGCGGCAACAAGAACAATGCCTGACGCCACAAGAAAAATGAAGTTTTTATATAGTTCCTTTGTGGACGGGCTTTTTTTCTTCATAGCGCCGAACCTCCGTTAAATAGTTGTGGTTTAAGACTTGCGGCTTTAATCAAGCGCGTCAGTGATGCTGTTCCAAACACGGTTGACACCCCACTTTACAGGGCTCTTTTTTATCGTGACGGTCATGTGGACAGACTCGACCGACTTGCCGGACAAGTCGGCAAAATATCTGCCGCCGATTTTTGCGGCGTTTTGCGTTTCGCCTATGCTTGCGTCCGGATGCCAAACAATGCCGCCAATTTCATACCCCTTCGGCAAAACCGAGCTGATATATACGCCCTCGGTGCCGCCGTCGTCGACAAGAACCATCTTTCGGAACACAGTCTGAACCGCGCCGCCCGCGCCTGTTGACTGGTTGACGCTTGTCTGTGCGTTTGCCGTGACTCCAAAGCCGTCTGTCGTCGGACTGACAAGCAACACAAGCTTTTCTGACGCTCCGAAACCGCTGCCCGCGACAGATACAATTTCATACTCGACAAGTATAGATTTCACAATCCAAGTCGGCATATACCTTTGAATGTCATTTTTGCTGCCGGCGAACGATGTTCCCGTTCCTGTGTCGAGGTTTATGTCTATCGCCGTGAAATCGAATATATGAGCGCCCGGAGCCTTTGAGTCGCTCGCTCCTGTCGGTGACAGATAGAAGTTGCCGTCGGAAAATCCCGTTCTGTTTTCAGTCAAATAAACCAAATCGTTCACTGTGTTGACAGGCGTGGGAACGTTGATGTTGTCATAGCAATAAACCGAGCCTTCATTGCCCGCAAGCGAAACAGACACTCTGACCGTCGCAAAATTCAGACCTGTTATAAATTTGACGCTTCCTGTTTTCGCGATGGGCGAAGGATAATATTTTTTCACTGTGCCGCTGTCAGAAACCCAGCCGTTTGACGTTGTGAACGCGCCCGACATCCCGACAAGCCTGATTATGTCAAATGTTGACTTGCCCTCGTATGTGATTTCACTGTCGAGCAGCGCCGTCTGCCTGTCAAAGTAAGCGTTTGTCACTGTGCAGCTGTCGTTCACTCCGAGAATATTGCTGACGTTTGCTGTCGGCGTTTTGCTCGGAACGGTAACACCGCCGCTGGCAGTTGTCGAAAGCAGCCCGTTGTCGGCGGCTGTGCCCGCGAAAATGACATTATCAATCAAGGCGGAGCTTCCTGCCTTGCCGACGATTCCGCCGACTGCCGCAAATCCGTAAACATAAGATGTGGATATGCTGTCTTTTATTGAGAACATACTTTCCCCGATAGCCTTGGCGCCGCTTACAAGTCCGGCGATTCCGCCGACTGTCGAGCCTGCGCCTGTGCAGTTGTTGATTATTTTGCCGGAGCTGACACAGTTTTTGACCTGTGACGTGTTCATATAGCCAATCAGCCCGCCGACATTTGAAGAAACCGCCGTTTCGCTTTCGTTGATTATAAGGTTTCCTACCGCGTAAGTGCCGCTGATTTCGGCGCCGACAGCCTTTGACGCGAGCAGTCCGTAATTCGCTCCGTCCGCGGCGTCCGTCTCAAGCGTTATTCCCACAAGCCCCAGGTCTTTTATCTTGCCTGTGACCTCACCTATGAGCGCGTTGTTATTTTTGATTTCAATGTCGCTGATTGTGTGCGCGCCGCCGTCAAGACTGCCCGCAAAGTGTGTTATCGCCTCATGAGGCTCGCTGCCGTCAAAAGAAATATCATTTATCATTGCGAAGCTTGCCTCGGGCGCGGCGCCGTAATAAGCAAGGCTTTCAAAGCTCTCGGCGGAGCCAATCTTATAAGGATTCAGCTCGGAGCCGTCGCCGCCCTGGAAGTTCGGGTTTTGCACACCGCAGGCAAAATCAAAGCTTAGCGTCGGATAGAAGCTCGTTTCATCCGCAACGTTTGTCTCACCTGCCGTGACCTTTGTGCGAATCGGAGAAACCTGCACTCCGTAAACTGTGACTTCCTTTATTGTGGAGGTGACAGTCCCCGTTCCGGTCTGCAAGACACCTCCGTTAACATCCGCCAAACCGGCCGTGATGCTGTAGATGTCGGTGTCAAGCGCAGTCACCGTGTTGCTTGCTCCTGCTGTCAAGGTGTCGATATATTGAGCATACTCCGAATCGACTGTCACTGTTCCAAGCGTGGAATAAGCCTTGAGGAGCTGATATTTGAGCGGCTCGTATCCGCCGAACTCCTCCGGGTCAAACTCCTCGACTTCAAGAATGTTGATTATGTCGGTTATCTGCGGGTATGCGCCGTTTGCGGAGCTTGTGAACCCATCAAAGGCTGTGTCGAAAAGGATTTCTGTCATTATTGTGTCGCCAAGAAGCATATATGTCGGCGATCCGAGCAGAGACTTGTCAGCAAAGGAGTTTGTAATCTCGCCTGTGTTGACACCCGCAAGCGCGCTTCCTTGCGCGGTGGTCGGGATGTCCCTGATTGTGGTAAAGCCTGCCGCAAAAGTGTCAGAAATTGTCCCGGAGTTAAACCCGACAAGACTGCCTGTCGTGTTGACTGAATTTAATGTGTCATAGTAGCCGGAAACAGCCGCTCTTGAATTTGCCGTGGCGATATGGCCTTCATTCCTGCCGACTAATCCGCCGACAAACGACGACGAGGCGCCGGAGACACTGCCGGATGAAAAGCTTGCTGTTATTGACTTTTCGTAGTTGTTTTTGCCCGCTATCCCGCCTGCCGCGAGCGTACCCGCGCCTGCCGTCACGGAACCCGCCGATGTCGATTGAAGAATTGTTCCGTTATTGACGGCGGCAATCCCGCCGACGTAAGAATCTATACCCGCCGCCGCGACGTCAATTTTGGCGACACAGTTTTTGATTGTGCTGTTGTTGACGGCGGCAATGGCGGCGGCGTTGCCGTCGGAAGCCGATATAACTCTTTCGGCCGCGCCGTTGTTATAAACTGTCAGTCCGTCAATCAAGCCGTTGTTTTCTCCGATAAGGGCGCAGTCGCCTGTGCCGCTGTTCTTGATTTTGACGTCCATGAAAAGGATGTCTTTCAGCTCTGAAGTTGAGTCGAGAGTGCTTATAAACGGGGCTGTTGAATCATAGTTTTTGATTATATAGTCGTTTCCGTCAATAGAAATCCCCTTGAATGAAATGCTGTTGCCCATGTTGCCGAGGTCGGGATAATATGTGTTGCCCGCCATAGAGTTAATCGCGTTCACAACATAGGGTGTCGCGTTGCTGCCATGAGCGCCTATGACTGTGTTTCCGGCCGCGTCGATATGCACATCCTGAGTCATGTCAATATTTGTTATCAGCTTAAAATAGACCTTGCCCTCTGTGTTGACGCCACCGTTAACGCCGCCGATAAGCGGCGAAAACCATTGACCGCGGAAATTATTTGTGCTTGATGAATCCCAGCCGGAGCCGGTGGTGAAGTTGATATATTCAAGGTCAAGCACAGACGAGATTAAGTAAGGGTAGTCCGCCGTCCCGTCCATTCTTTGATAAAGCTTGTCGACATCTCTCTCCGCGTACTTTCTGTATCCGTCTGTTTCCCCGTCGTTGTCATACTTTGTCACGCCGTCGCCGTTGTAATCTTCGTTTTCCTCATAGCCTGTTATCCAGGCGATGAGGCTTAAATACTGCGCGACGTTGCTCGTCCTGACAGGCGCGTAAATGTTGCCGCCGGAGCTGATTACGCCGACTGCGCCCTTTGTTTCGGGAACGTTCCAGCTGATACTGTATTCGACAATATTCCCATTTGTATCCTCAATGACAATGCTGTCGGGCATCGTAAGAGCCATGCTGTATCCCCTGTTTTCCATACGGGCGGTTGTATCGCGCTCGTTTGGCCTGATGGCTATGACGCTAAGAACGGAGGGATATCTTATATAGCTGGAAACATCGCTGTCGAACATCGCCTTCAGGTAGGGATATGAGTTGTTGTTGGTGCCCCAGTCGGCGGACGGAAGCTTTGACGAGCCTATTACAGTGCCGTCGCTGAACTGGTCGGTGGTGTAACTGCACACATTGTCGGGCAAATCCGCCACGCCGCCGTCTCTCATGTCGTTGTCGGAGCTGTTGCCGCCGAGCGCGGTGAGGTCTGCAATGTTGTTTGTCCATGTGTCATAATATGTCTTGCTGACATTTGCAGAGCTGCCGATATAGCCTACAGAACCGCCATAGAACATGAATTTAAATGCCGACGCTCCGATGTGAGACATTACGATATTCCCCGAGGAATAAACCTTTGTAACATTTTCTGATGAAATCCCGCAAACTCCGCCGATGCCGACAATTGAGAAACCCGTGGCGTCAAATAAATCCGAGCCGTAATCGAAACCGACTGACGAGCCTGAATATGAGTTGCTTATGACTGCGCTGCTGTATCCGGCAAGGCCGCCGACTCCGAGACGCAAGGTCTGACCGGAGAATGATGAGATATTGCCGGCACTGACACTCACGGCGCCGCTTGAAAAGCAGTTTTGCAGGTTGACTTCCGTGACGCCGCAGAATCCGCCGACGCCGATTTTGTATGTGTATGTGGTGTTTGTTATTGTGTCAAAATCTATCTCAACCTTGCCTGTGGCAAACGCGTAATTGATAAGCGACGTCGTGTTGCCTGCAATCCCCTTCGCCGAGCCTGCAAAGCCGCCGTAGGAATAGTAGTTTGGCGCGTTTGTGTTTACTTGCACTTTTGAGGCCGATGAAACGTTGCCCTTGGCAAAACAGTTCGTGATGCTTGTCGTGTCATTTGCCGTATTGGGGGTAATGGCGCCGACAAACCCGCCGACACACCTTTGCCCCATAACTCCGACATCAGCGCCGCTTGCCTGCTCGCTGTTGTTCTTGCTGATATCAGCCCAATCTCCTATTGTACCCTGCGTCATCATTCCGATAAGACCGCCGACATTTTGATTGCCCGATACGATGCACTCCGAGACTGGGATATAAGCATTGTTATCTGTGAAACTGCCCGCTCCCTTTGGCGTGCCGTCGGGGTTTTCATGTTCAAAAGCCTCAATGCGGTTAGTGCTTACAACACAGTCGTTAATATAAACTGCTCCGTCAAGGTTGCCGATAAAAGCTCCGACATTGTTTTCGCCGATCACCTTTACATTTTCCAGGACAATGCTGTTTATTTTCTTTTGATTCGTGGAAAGTGATGTGAAGAAGCCTATGTTGTTTACGCCGGGCTTATTTATGTACAGATTGCTGACGACACAGTCCATGCCGTTGAAATTTCCCTCAAATCCTGATATCGGATTAAACGCCTCGCTTCCGTTCAGCTCAATGTCGGAACAAAGATAAATGTTTGACGAACCGGCCGTAGCTGAATGGGTGGTGGTGCCGTCATCATAGTGAAAAACTTCAAACTTTGCGACAGCGGACGAGTTGTTGTCATTTTCGCTGTACGGCTGCCCGTATGGCAGCTTGGCGTTCATAATCGCTCTTAATTGACGTTCTGTCGAGATGTAATAAGAGTTGATAAGCGCCTTGAAGGTGAGCCTTATATTTCGGCTGACCGCAAAACCGTTGACAGTGGCGCTGAGCGTGACATAAGGCGTTTGGATATTTCTTGATTTGCCTTTGTCGCTTGTAAAACAGCAGTTTCTGAGTATCATAATCCTTTCTTCGTCAGACTTATCTCTGAATAGGAGATCGGTTGACTTCACAGCCGAGCCTCCCGAGCCGTTGCCGTAAAGGTTTATGTCATATTTGTCACTGTATGGCACAGTGTCGCTGCCCTGCGAGTAAACTGACGACGAGACGCTGACGGAGGATTCGGTGCTGTCGCTGTTTAAAACAACGTCGGCAACGCTCGTGCTGTATTGGATTCCGCAATATGAAACATCGGAAACATCGCGCGCTTCCCTTTCGTCAATAAACAGCGGCATGGCTGAAATCCTTGAAAAAGCGTTTGAGTAGCTGTCAAGCATCTCAAGTGACGGATAAGAGCCTGTGTCGGAATAGTCCCATACAGACGAGCCAAACTTTGCGTCGGTTGAAACAAGGTCTGATGTCTTGGCGTATTCGATCGCCGTTTCTTCCATGCTTCCCTTGGCATCGTTAGATATGTCTCCCCTGTAGTTGTCTGTAAATTCGCCGGTATCGGCAATAATGATGTCCGGTTTTCCCGTCGTGTTTGAAGCGGTATCAACAGAGATGGTGCCTAATACAGTCGCGTCATAATACACGTTTCTCGACTCGTATTCGACCCCGTCTAAAATGCCGGACGATATTTCCTGGCTTGTGCCAAACAGCACGGGATAGTATTTATCGTTGCTTATGTTGCCGACATATTGCGTCACATTTGTCCCCGCGACATAGACATCCTGCGCAAGGACATATTCGTTGTCAACGGATGCGGCTTTGGATATGCTTTGTTTGTACACCTCCGGGTGACCGACAAGTATCGACACCGGATGGTCCGCTCCGCTCACATTGTTAAATAAGTAATGGGCGCAAACAGAACCTGTAAAATAGCAGTCGACAAGATAAATGTTTCCGTGGCTGTAAATGTCTGAATACGCCACCTTGCCCACAAATCCGGAAGCGTAATAATAGGCTATTACATCTGATGATGAAAAGCTTTCTTTGATGAGTATCACGCCGTCGGTCGTCGAGTAGTCATAAAACCCTATTAAGCCGCCGGCTGATTTTAAGCTACCGCTTTCTGTGGTGTGATCCGACGTCCTGACGTCGCACGATGTAAAGCACCCGGCAAGCGCCCCGTCCTTCATGTAACCGACAAGTCCGCCCACCCTGTCGCTTCCCGAAGCGGAAGAAAAAACAACCGAGCAGTTTGTTATCACACATCTTGAAGAATAATAACCTGCAAGCCCTCCGACATTTTTACCTCCCGAAACACCGCCCTCACCAAGCTCGATGTGAATATTTTTGAGCATGCTGTCGTCTTTTCCGAGAGAACTGTCGCTGACATAGCCGAACAAGCCGCAGTAATCAGATGTGCCGCCGTTGTATTCAAATCCGCGAATCGTATAGCCGCCGCCGTCATATCCTCCTGTGAACATTGCGTTCTCAGTCGCGCCAATCGGCTTAAACGACTTGCCCAAATCGGAAATGCCGGACAATATCACGGTAAAATCAAGGTCTGCCGCCTGTTTGTAATAATTACTTAAGTATGCTCCTTTAGCAAGCTCGCCAAAGAAGTATTTGACAAAATCGTCCTCGTTATTGATTAGGTAAGGCGTTTCAAATTTGCCGTTGCTCACCATACCCGTTTTGAGCGCGCTCACGGGTATGCCGACAATAAGTCCGTGACCGAGATCGACAATCAAGTCACACTCCGGGCTGACATGGTCATTTTCGACAGCGGTGAGGACAGATGTCTTCCTGCCGCCGACTTCAATGAGGCTGTCGGAATAGTGGTCGCTGTTTGTCGCGTAAACGTCGTTTATCTTGATTGTTCTGACGTGAGAAGCGCCGTCTGTGTAAACGGTGATGTCCGGCGCTGAAGTCAACGCCATGTCGTCCGTGCCAACGGCGGATGTAAACACAACGCTGACAGGTCTTTTAAAAGAGTTGTCACTTGACGTCCCGCTGTAAGGCAGGACAAGCGCTGTGTGCGAATAGCCAAACAAAACCTCGGTTTCAATTTTCCATTTGTCGGCATCGGCGGCAAAAGACGCGGAGGATGTGTGTGCCGCCTGTGCTGAATAAACAGCGAAGCCATACGAGCAATAGCCGCCCTCGGAATAGGACGCTGTCGGCTCCCATTCACTTACGGCAGTCCAATTCGCGGTGTCGTCGGCAAAATAAACGCCTGACGTGTGCGCTGCCGCGCAGATGTAAAACCCGCCATTGAAATAAGTTATATCGCCGGCAATATATTTGTTTTGCGGAATCCAAAGATAGTCGTTTTTGACGACTGTTACAATATCCCAATCAGAATTGTCGTCCGAGGGCGGCTCCGGCGCAGTGTATCCCGACAGCGCCGAATATATTGTGTCGCCGTAAAGACAAATGTCTCCTGACGCGTATGATTGTCCGGAAATCCATGCCGCGGCCTCCTTCCAATCGGACGACGACGGGTTAAATTGGGCACCCGACGACGTGTGCGGATTGACGCAGACATAGTATTTGCCCTCGTTTAAAACAACCTCGCCGACGTCATAGCCTTCACCTGTCAGCCATTGGTTGTTGTTGACTGTGAACGAGCCGTTTTGGACGTTTTTGGCGACATCATATACAACAAGACCTGTGTATTGATTTTCTGTGAGGTTTTGACCCAGCGGCTTAATGTCAACACCGTCATTTTTAAGAGTGGTGACATAGGATGTGTAATAATTGTTGTTGAAAGCATATATAAACGGAGTCGCGGGAGAGTCCGTTACAATGCTTGTCGTGATGTAGCCGACAAGTATACCGACGCCTTCATTTAAACCGCTCCATGTATGCACAGACGCGCTGACAATGCAGTCGCTGACAAGCCTTGGGTCGGCATTGCCCGGCGCGCGCCTTGCGGCGTCGCCCTTTTTATTAGATTCCTGCTCCGGGGCGCTTTGGAAGTATCCTACAATGCCGCCTATGTAAAAATAAGCCTGCAAGGAACCGCCGCCGACACAGTTTTGGATGTTGATGTATCTTACGTTTACGTTGTTTTTGTCTGTGTAAGCAAGTATGCCCGCGGCGGCATTTTTTTCGGAGACTGTGTCGGCCGTTTGCGTCGCCTGCACGGACGCATAGCTTTCACACCCCGTTATGCCGACAACCCTTAAATATTGGTTTAGATAAGATAGAATTCCGGCGGCGGATGACCTTAATGATTTTATATCAACGTCGGAATATACGATGCAGTCCGTAATGTGCAGTTCATATGATTGCTGCACGCTGCTTCCCCTTGCCTTTGCGGCTATGCCCGCCGCGTGTCCCACGGCTTCAACGCTCACTGACGTTTCATCACCGCCGACAAAGCAGGAGCTGAACACCATATTTTTTGACGACGCTTCAGTGTACCCTACAATACCGCCGGCTAAATTTTCGGAGAATATTGAGGCTGATTCGACATGGCAGTCGGAAGCTCCCGTGTCTGATCTGCCGACGATGCCGCCGGCGTTGCCCTCAAATGAATCAGATGCTTTTATCAATGTGCCGTCTAAGACGATGCAGCCGGATATGCCCGCGGTCGCTTTGCCGACAATGCCGCCGACGTTGCGCCCGCCCTTTACAGAGCTGCCGCCGCCGCCCTGTCCGTTTACTTCACAATCGGATATGGCGTAAGACGAGCTGCCGGCAATGCCGCCGACATTAGACACTGTCGCCGCGACTGTGACAGCAGACCAAAGCGAACTCTGGAAGGTCGCGTTTGCGGCTATCGCGCTCGACGCCACATAAATTGTGTCGGAATACCAACAATATTCTCCCGCCGAAAAGCTTTTTTCGGGAGACCAGTTGCTTATTTTTGTCCAATAGGAGCTTGACGCCGCGTTCGGAAGATAATCCTGCGCGTTTGCAGCGTCAAAAACATATGCCTGCTTGCACGAATAAAACGAATAGTCGTCGCTTGACGCGTAATAGCAAACTACATCGCCCAAGGAATAGCCGCCGTCCGGCACATAGAAAAAGGTGTCCGAAACATCACTTGCGCTTACCGTGACATTCTTTATCGCTCCCGACGACAAGCCCGCAACTGTGCCGACATTGCCGACTCCGGTAACGGAACAGCTTTCAAAAGCAAGATTCTCAATGCCCGCGCCTGATGTCACCGTCCCGAAAAATCCTGTTTCGGTCGTGCTGTAATTGCTTATGTTTAAGTTTATAATCGCATGATTGGAACCGTTCAGATGGCCTGTGAATTGCGGAATAAGCTCATATATTTGGGAGGGATCTCCGGAGTTGTAACCGGTGAAATCAAGATCCGCCTCAAGAATATAGTAACAGCTTCGATTGCCCTCTTCATTTATGCGAATCATTTCGAGATCCGGAATGTTTTTAATAGTGTATGGGTCGTCAGCTGTGCCGCTGCCGCCGCCGCTGCTCACAGAAATCCCGACGCCTATCTCTATGCCGTTTCTGTACATCAAAACGGCATAACCGCTGCCAATGTCGCCCGGCGTCATTACGTTTGTCAGCAAGTTGTAGGAGAAAAGGTTGCTGCTGCTGCCCGACTCGTCCCTGCTCGCAATTCCGGAAAGCTCAAAGCTGACATTTGTCGGCGCATTAAATTCGGTGAAATCCTCACCGGCGCCGATTTGTGAGCCGTTTAAAGCTTCGACCTTCATGTTTGCAGAGGAGAGCGCCAACGGATCGCTCGAAAGCGTTATATCGGAAGGCTGACCGGTGGAGTCGAAGTAAAAGACCTTTTCTTGAAGATTGCACAATGTCGCGCCAAAATTGGGGGCGGAAGAGGAGTTTATGGCGTTGTCGCCCGTAAGCGAAACAGAACTGTTTTGGTAGCTTGAATAATAGAGGTTTGCAAACGGCGCCTTGACATATGAAACGCCTAAAGGCAAGACAGACGTCGTAACGGAAGCGATGGCAAGCCCAAGGCTGCATCCCTCCGGCTGCCTGCTATTTGCAGTGTATCGTATTTTAGCCGAAATGACACAATTTGATATCAGTGTTTCGGAATAGTTCTGGATCGTGCCGCCGTCGATTGCTCCGATTATGCCCGCGGAGTGCTTTGCCGCCCTGACTGCTCCACCGGCGATAACATTTGTTATTTTAAGAACATTCCCTGTGTAAATGTATGATATAACAGCCGACGCGACACCCTGCATATAAGCAGATGTGCCGTTTTGCGAATCCTCCGCGACGACAGTCGCAAACGACGACGAGTCTTTTATTTCTATTGAAGCGTTAGGCGACGCCCCCGACAGGCTTTGGCAGTTTCCGACTATACCGCCCGCAAAATATTGTGCGGAAATCGAAACCTTGTTGCCGACAGTGCATCTTTCAATCAAAAGCGCCTCTGTCGTCGGATTAATAAGCTGGCTGTTTTTTATCTTTGCGACAATTCCGGCCGCCGCGACATTGCTTTTTATCGAGTCGCTGACAATCGAGATAGAGCCGTTGACCGCCGTGTCTGAAATTGTAAGCCTGTTTAAACCTGTTTCATCGAGCATACCGACGACACCCGACGCGCGGCTGCCGTTTATCACGCCTGTGCCGTTAACCGTCACGTTTGATATGTCGCCGCTGAACTCACCGGCGACGCCGGCGGCAATGTCAAGAATCGAGCTGACGCCGATATCTGATGACGCGGCATTAAAGCCCGTAATGACTGTGTCTGAAATGGTGTTTTGCGTGCCTGATGCGGAACGGTGGGCATGACCGAACACACCGCCTATGTAAGAGGCGGAATTGATTTTTGAGTCTGTTATGACACAATCTTCGACCGACGAGTCGACGGCATATGCCGCGACAGTGCCCGCATAGCCGTTCACATATGTTGTAAACGCCACCGCCGTTATGTTTGTGCCGTCAAAGCTGATGTTTGAAAACTGCGTATCCACAGCGTATCCGACGAGCGCCGCCGTATAATAATTTGTCAAGCTTTCGGCGTTTCCTGTCGACGTTACAGCTGTGTCTGTAAATTGCAGGTCGGTGAACACCGCCCCGTCGGCACGCGCGAATAAAGCGCTGTGCGTACCGGCGCTGTTAATCTTTAGACCGCTGATATAATGCTGGACACCTGTTGACGTCCTCTTGCCGGAAAAGCTGCCGCAAAATGTCGTCATGCTCAAGGGAGTGCCCGCGTTAAAGCCGATAGGCTCAAATAACTTGCCGGAATTATAAAATGATCCGCCGACGACAAAATCATCCGCCGAAAAAACTATGTCTGCTCCAAGCTCGTAATAATACATATCGTATGAGCCAGAAGTCTCGTCGGCATATCTCAAGGAGTCAAGATCCTTTTTTGTCATGATGATAAACGGATCTGTCTGCGTGCCGCTGCCCGAAAGGTTGAAGTCAAGGAAGTTTACACACTTGATTTCAATGCAGACATGGAGTGATGCAAGCTCGTCCGTTCCCGGTATATAAAGGCCTTGCGCCTCATATTTCCCGAAAATTCCGCTGTCGGTATTTTCGTAGCCGGTTATGTTGACAACAGCGCTTGTTGACGATGTCCCCGCTGTGGCGGATGTTATTTCTATCGCGTCATTATCAAGCGAACACCAGCCGGAAACCATTTTGCCGTAAGGAGTCATCATGGAATCTGTGTTGAAAACAAGCCTCGCGTTTTCATTATAGCCGATGTAAGACGAGCCCGGCAGATTGGAAACAGTGATTGTCGCAGTCGTTTTGACGACGCCTCCAACAGGCGTCGCGTCAATAATGACCGGGGCGCTCGGATAAATCGACTGACCGTTTGGCTTGTTGATGTCGGCATATGTCGAGATGGCGCCTGTGTCGCTTTCGACGGCAGAGTCGCCGTATGCCGCTTTTGACTGTGAATTATCGGTTGAATGGTCGTCGGGAAGGAAATAGCTTGAAACAGCGACTCCCGACACCGTGTATGCGGCGCTTGTGCCCATAAGGACGGCAGTTGAGGATACATGACCGATGATTTTGCCGCCGTAGCTTGGGCTGTAAGACAGGTTATTGTTTATCTGCGCCGCGGAGACACAATTGGATATCAGAACATTTCCGCTCGATGTGTTGACCGTCGAATAGCTGTAATATCCGAGTATTCCGCCCGCGTATTGACTGGTGGATGATACATTTGTGTTGTTAACCTCGCCTCCGGCAAAGCAATTTTCGATAATCGGACTGCCCGATACGACGGCAAGCCGGTTCGCTTCCGCGTTGACGTAGCCTATTATACCGCCTGCGGAAGCTTCGTTTAACGGGTTGGCGAAGTTGTTTTCGACTGTGGCATATGACACGCTGTCTTTGACGTAAAGCCTTGTGTTGTCAGAGTTGAATATCGTGTCGCCGATTATACCGCCGGAGTGGTGAGCAAGCGCAACGCTTACGCCCTTTCCGACGCCACAATTTTCGATTTTGACTTCTGTGCCGGCGGCTGCCGCAACAATACCGCCGACCTTTGAGTTTCGGTTTGCCGTGGAGGACAATCCGGTCGGTGAACATCTCTGAATTGTTGTTTCTCCAAGGACATTGCAGTCCTTTACAGTCACCTGCTGGGCGGCAAACGTCCTTGATGCTCTCGCGACTATTCCTCCGGCTATCAAGCCTGTGATATCGCTGTCTTTAACTGTGCAGCTGCTGATATTTCCCGCAAAGAATCCTGCGATTCCTCCCGCGCAGGCGGCGGCGGCTGTAAATGTCGTGCCTATGGAAATGATGTCCGCCGAATCAACATTGCAGTTTTTAATTTCAGATGTTTCGCCGTTGCCGCTTGAAATCCCCAAAATGCCGCCGTTGCCGCCGGCAAAAGTGCCTTCAATTGTCACTTTATCGTTTTCGGGCGTGGAGGGCAGGCTTGAAACCTTAGCCGTTTTTCTCACGTCAACGCCGTTTATTATTACTCTTGCTCCTTGGTGCGTTAAGTTGACCGCGACTGCTGTGACATTTGTCAAAGGAGTGGCAAGCGCCCTCAAAACAGAGCCGATTACTCCGCCGACATATTGATATCCCGACAAGCTTACGTTGTCGATTATGATGCTCGGCTCGGAAACCTCGTCCACGCTGACATCCTCGCCGATTGTCAAATCGGCTGTCATGGCAGCGCAACCGCCGATAAGTCCGCCAACACTGACGTTTCTTAAAGTGTGTGCGGCGTTTGAAAATCCGACAGTCACGTCCTTGACGTAAATGTTTTTAATTGTATAAGGGTTTCCGGATGTTGCGGTGCTTCTTATCGCGCCTATAAGCGACCCGACAAAACCCGCCGTCACAGCGGCAGTGCCGCCTGTGCCTGTGTAGGAGCTTTTCGCGTAGCCGCCTATTATGTCGATATTTTCAAAAACACATCCTGTCGCAGACAGGTCGTCGGTGCAGCCGACAAGTATCGCGGTGCCGTTACAGGTGTTGTCCACAGTGCAGTCAATCATTGCAAAGTTTTTAAAAACAGCATCCGCGGCATATCCGAAGAAACCGCAAGCGGACTGACTTGTGGCATTGTTGAGGATTTGTGCCGTGGCGATTGTGTTTTCCACGCGGAGGTTTTTGATGGCAAACTTTTCTCCGTTAGAGCCGGGCTTTCCAATAAATTCGCCTCTGAACGCGGTGTTGGCTGTTATCGCGAGCCTTGTCATGGAGTTGTTGTGGTTCGTCACGCCGTCGTCCATGTTTATGTCGTTGCAAAGCATGACCTTCGATGTATAGGCATATGTCGTGCCGTACCCCGCCGAAAAGCTCACAAGATCCTGCGGTGTGTATATTTCGAGATACCCCGTGCTGTTTTCCGAAAGCCCGCTCCTGACAGTAACACTCGCTTTAAGTCCCGACGGAGAGTGAAGAACTGTCATTACCGTCGTGAAGTTTGAAGATGTTATTGTCGTGGCGACAAAGCTTAGCACATCGTCGTCGACGGATTTGTCGCTGAAAGTCAAAATCCCGGAGTCGGCAGAAGATATGACAAAGTCGTCGCTTGACAGCGCCGTAAACGCCTCTATATCTAAAGGCATTTCAATCAAAATGCCTTTAGAGCCTCCGTTGACGGAAATTTCGTAATATGTCTGGTCAAACTTCCAAAGCGACATTCCGTCCGTGTAATTTGACGAGCCTGCAGCGATGCTGTAGCCTGAATCGGAAGCTTCGGACACGCTGTCGCAGTAAATATTGTTTGTGACTGTGAAATTGGGGTTGCTGTGAACTGCTGTGGCAATTGTCCCGACCGCAACCTTCGGCAGCGATGCCGACGAACCGCTGACACGCACCTTTCCCGTTGCGTAACAGTTGCTTATAGCGCCCTTGCCGCCAAGCGCCGAGACACTGCCGATTAACCCGGCCGAGCCGCCGAGATTTTTGGAAAGCGTCACAACGGAGCTTGAGCCGCAGTTGTCGATTATGAAATTGTCCGCGGAAACCTTGCCGACAAGCGCGGCTATTCCGCTTGAGCCTGCCTCCGCGGTTATGTTCACAGGAACAGAAATATAGCATTTGTTCATATAGCAGTTGCCGAAAATCTCGCTCACAAGCGCGCCGTCGGCTGATGATGAAAGCGTGACGGATCCTGAACCGCCATAAGTGATGTCGGTTAATGTGGCGTTGCTCACTTTAGAAAACATCGAGCCTGTTACAGTTGACGATGTTTCAATTTCAAGGTCGTGTATATAGCCCCCGGCAAGATTTCCGTCGTCTGTCTCCCAGCCGGACACTGAGATTTTTGAATCCCTAAGACCGGTAACACTTGAGAAAAGACCGACGGACAACACCGTGACCTTATGCCCGTCGCCGTCAAGCGTGCCGCTGAAATCAAAAGCCTTCCATCCGGAACCTATCGTTATGTCGCCGCCCAGCTTAAAGTGGGCGTCAGGAGCCGAACTTAAAAACTTAAATTCCCCGTAGGAAGATATGGTTATGGGGTGTTCTCTTGAAGCTCCCGCAAAAATCTTTGGGCTTGCCGATATATTTGTCTCCGTCGTGTCTGTGACAAGCACAGGCAGAACAAGCACGAGCGACATTGAAGCCGCTGACGCGCCGACACCCGGCGGGAAAGAAATGTTGACTGTGTATGATATGCTCCCCGAGGCGCCGACTGTGGACGACGATACTGTAAATGAGGAGCCTGTGTCGGAAAGAGAAATGCCCGCGCCTGTAATCGCCGCGTTGTTGGCTGACATATTCATATCAACGGCGGCGGCGCCGGAGCCGCTCCACGAGTGAAGCATCAATGACTTGGCGACTGTTACGCTCGCATCGTCAGAAATATTAAGAACGTTTACAAAGCGCGATAAATCGTTGTAACCTATCCCTTCGTCCGGGCAAGGATAATTCGTGCCGCTTGCCACAGACGACCAACGGCATGTTGATACGGCGTCGACAGTGCCGTTTTTGCCGATAACCGCACCGCCGTTGTCTGTAAAGCCCATGACCTTTACGAATGTGTAACAATTTGTCAGGCTGCTGCCCGTCGTCACGGAACCGGCAATTCCACCGGCTCCAATGCCGTCGTTGCCGCCGTCGTCCGCATATCCGGACGAAACGCATCCGCTGATGTCGCCGGCATTTTCACCTGTTATTCCGCCAAAGGCGCTGTCAGCCGTTTCATTTGTAAATTTCATGCCGATATTATAAGCTGTCGATGTCTCGACAGAGCCTGTGTTCGCGCCGGATACGCCGCCGAAACGCCCGCAACCTGTCATATCAAACATTGTTTGTGACGTGTCTTGCTCGGAATTTGCCACACTGCCTGTGACAATGCTGTCGGCAACGGAACCGGCATTGAAGCCGCAAATGCCGCCGACATAGTCGCCCGACGCAAAGTTTGTCGTCGACGAGCCTGTGATGTTTATGACGCATCCGGAAATTGACGGAACAGGGCTTGACGCACCGGAAGCGGCGCGGTTGAAGCCCGCAATGCCGCCGACATATTTTGACTCGCTGCCTCCGCCCAAAGGAATTTCAGTAAAGCTTGATGTCGATGACGAAGTTTCATTACTTCCGTAGGAATGAACAACAACGTCATTGACTGTAATATCAGAAATATTATGCCTGTTTTGCCCCGCAACAGCGCCCACGTATCTGCGGTCGGAAAAAAGCTTAATCATTATTCCTGACGCCTGCGATGATTTAATCGTTCCTTTATTATCTGCCGCAACAGCCGAAACGCCGGAATAAACGGTGTGCGAACTCAAATTGACAGATTCGCTTGTAAACGGCGTGTTAGTGTTGTCTGAAAACATGGCGGTTAAATCAACGGTGAGATCGCTGAAAACGCAGTCGGTGACAGTGCCGTAGTTTTGGACAGCGACAATAGACACCGCGGCGACGGACTTATTTCCGATGCTGATTTTGCAGTCGGAAAAAGTGACATTTTTTATCTTGGACGAGGCGTTTATGTAACCGAAAATGCCTATGGCGTCAATATTGTCGGAAGCTCCGACAGAAATATCAAGCCCTTTAATCTGATAACCGCCTCCGTCAAGCTCAAAAAACACGTTTGGGTCACTCAAAGACGGCGTAAGCGATACGAGCGAATTAAAACCGTTTTTACTTGAAAAATCGGATACATTCAAAGAACTTAAATTAATGTCGTTTGCAAGTTTAAAGTATTTGTTTGCGTCAGCGCCGGAATTGATGATAGACTGCATTGCCATAAGGTCGTCGGCGTCCTCTATGAGGTAAGGCGCGGAGACAGAGCCGTCCCCTCCGCCAAATCCGCCTCCGGATCTGTCGCTGTCAACATTGATTCCGCCGCCTTCAACAACAACATCCTTAAGGTGGGATGAAAGGGCGCCGCCCTCAACGTCTATTTCAACATCGGTATAAATATCGGTCGAGGACGTGTCGGAGGAAACGTCGCCGCCAATATCACTGCCAGCCGCGTCGGCACCCACACTGCCGACAGCAGACGCTGCTATGCTTATACCGGATGAAGAAAATAACAGCGATACCAAGAGTAGTATCGTTGTCAGCCTTTTTCCATAAGAACCTGTCATAATTTGCTAACCTCCGACGTTTATGTGTGTAAAGATGTGAGCCTTTACGTCTAATTATGTTAAAAATCCTTTTAACCTGATTAAATAAGCTTTGCCGCGCCATCTTATCTGTTTAAAAATAAATTGATTTTAAGCGTCTGTCTTTTCTTTTTCCTTCTGCTTTTGCAGTGTTTTCGCGGCCTTTTCTTTTTCAAGCTGTTCCGCTTTTTGCTTGGCTATGCGCTCTCTTTCGCGCTGTCTTGCCGCCGCGGCTTTTTCCTTTTCAAGTTGTAAAGCCTTTTCCCTTGCCGCCTTTTCTTTTTCTCTTTGCTTTTGCTTTGCTAACTTTTCTTTTTCAAGCTGTTCCGCTTTTAGCTTTGCCGCGCGCTCTCTTTCACGCTCTCTTGCCGCCGCGGCTTTTTCCTTTTCAAGCTGTAAAGCCTTTTCCCTTGCTGCCTTTTCTTTTTCTCTTTGTTTTTGCTTGGCTATCTTTTCTTTTTCGAGCTGTTCCGCTTTTTGCTTTGCTGCGCGCTCTCTTTCACGCTGCTTTGCCGCCGCGGCTTTTTCTTTTTCAAGCTGCAAGGCCTTTTCCCTTGCCGCCTTTTCTCTTTCTCTCTGCCTTTGCCTTGCCGCCTTTTCCTTTGCAAGCAGTTCCGCTTTTTGCTTCGCTATGCGCTCTCTTTCACGCTGTCTTTGAAGCGCCGCCTTTTCTTTCCTTTGTTTTTCCATTTCAAGAAGCTTTTCTTTGCGCTTCTCCTCCGCAAGCTTTGCCCTTGCTTTCTTTTCTTCCTCGATTGCCTTTAATCTTTCTTGGCGTTCCTTTTCCCTTTGGAGGCGCAGTCTTTCTTTTTCCTTTGCCGCCTTTTCCGCCGCTATGGCTTTTTCCTTTGCTATCCTTGCACGCTCTTTTTCCTTGCGTGCCGCTTCTTTTGCGAGAGCGATTTCTCTTTCTTTCTTTGCCTTTTCCCTTGCTTTTTGCCTTGCTATGCGCTCTTTCTCAAGCTGCTTTTGCTTCGCGATTCTTTGGCGTTCTCTTTCTTTTCGCCTTTGTTCGATTTCCTTCTTGCGCTGAATTTCAGCCTTAATCTTTTCAAGTATCTCCGCCTTCCGTGCGGCCTCTGATTGAAGTGCGCGCGCAATTGCCGCTTTAATCTTTTCTTCGCCGGCAATCTTCTTTCTGCTTATGCGCTTAAGCTCGTCGACAAAAATCTTTCTGATTTCGACTTCTTCCATGTCGTAATTCATCACAAGCTCTTCTGCCAAGCGCTTCAGCATTTTGGGTTTTAATTTGCGTCTTTTGATTTTTCCTGTTATATTTTCTTCCTCGACGGAGTTGTTTTTGAGAAGCATATAGTTCGTGGCAAACATCCTGTAAAGATCTTCCATGTATTCGCCGCTGACCATCTCGTCAGTTTCTTTTGTCAAAATCTCATAGCCAACCTCGTCATATGACGAAATGAACTGCCAAAGCTCAAGGCAGGCTTTGAAGTTTATGTCCTTGCTTATCACGTTTGTGCGCATTATTGGCGGGCGGACGGGCGTACAGCCCTGAAGGTCGCGCATAAAAGTTGAATGCGCGAATTCGTTTATAATCCTCTTAATCCTTTCAACCCTCTGAAACGCCGTGGCATCCTTAACATCCTCAACCTTTTCTCCCCTTAAATCGTCGGTTGTCTGTGTGCCTATCTCAAGCTTGAACATTATCTTTTCTCTGCCGTTGACGACTTCGCTGTCCATTTTCAGCGAGGACATTGTTTCGTCGTTAGAAAGGCTGAAAAGGACATCGTATCTTTGGTCGATGAAATGCTGAAGGTTTTTCATCAGTGTGAATATAAAGCGGTTTTCATAAATCTCAAAGCTTTCCTCGCGGAAAACATTTAAAATCTGGCTTGGAGTGACCCTGTCTCCGTCTACGCGCGCTATCATGTTTGTGTGCTGCGCAAGATGGCGCACTGATTCGGCTGTGATCTTTTTGGCGCGCTCAATCGGGACAATTTCTTCTTCCTGCACAATGAACTTTCGAGGGTTTCTGATGATTGTATCAAGAGGAATTATACATTTTTCGATAGCATCAACCCAGCGGATATCAATTTTCTTTTCAAAATACCTGTTGAATAAAGAAAACTGATTTTTACCGCTGTTTATAGCGCCCATGATATGACCGTAAAAATCGCTGCTGTCAATTATGGAGTTCATGCTAAGACGATAATCATTATATAATTCAGAAACTATTTCGTTGCTCATTGATGTTGTCCCCTTCTGCGTTGAATTAGCCGAAAAATGTCAAAGGCAGATTAGATAAGCTTTTGGAGCCTTTCGAGATAATCCTTTGATTCCTTCATGTTTGACTTTCCGAAATGCTTGTTAAGATATGTGATAAGCCCGCCGATTTCATCGCGTATGAAGGAGAGGTTCAGAGCCTCAAACTTGCGGAGAATCTTGTGGCAAAGCACAAAGTCAAGTCCGTCGATTTCGGTGCCGCCGCAAGCTACAAACGCGGGGACAAAGTCCTCAAGCTGCTTGACAATACGATTACCAAACGCCAAGCGGAAATGCTCGATAACATAGTCGTCCAGCTCCGAAAGCTTTCTCAAGCTTTCCTCGGACACCTTATGCTTTACCTTTGCTTCTCTGAACATTTCTTCAAGATGCTTGTAGCTAAGTGTGAGGTGATCTGTCCACGGCGCCTCAAAATATTTGCCCTTTGTGTTGATATCAATGGGAATAGCACGGTCATAAACCTTGTCGGTCACGGCGAAAGTGGAGTCGTCGTTGTTGATTGTGCCGACATACCACATATTTTCCGGCAGCCTTAACTTGCCGTCAAACAAGTGTTTCGGGTCTGTCGGCCAAACAGACGGAACAAGGCTCACAACCCACTCGTCGCGGCTGGGCATTTCAAGTATTGAAAGAAGTTCTGCAAAGTAATATTCGACACGGGCGATGTTCATTTCGTCAAGTATGGTGACAAAAACATCTTCCTTGTAAGTCGCTTCGTACATCTTTTTTAAAACTTCTGTTTCGTTAAAGCGCCTTGTGAATTCGTTAAAATATCCGAAAAGCTCTGTTCTGTCACGCCATGAGGGCTGAACAGACGCAATTGTCGCGTCGTTTTGGATGAACTTGCCGAACGAATATGGGAGCGATGTTTTACCCGTTCCGGAAATACCTTGAAGGATGATGAGCCTTGTCGTTGAGAACGCCGCTATAAAAAGACGTATGATGCCGGGCTCGTAATAAAGCCCCATCCTGGACGCCGCAAAGTTTCTGAACATATCAATGATGCCCGGAAGCGTTATTTCGTTGTCGTATTCGGGCGGCTGATAGTCTTCAAGCTCAATATCAACCTGTGTCAGCTTGTAGAAACGGCTGTAATCCTCATCATGCTTGTCAGAATCCTCACCCTTGCCCTCGTCGGACTCTCCGTCGCTTCCGTCGGGAGCCTCAAGGTATGGGCTTTCGCCGGGACGCAGACCAAGCTGCGAAACCTTCATGGCCAGAATCTTTTCCTTTTCGAGCGTCAGTTTTATGACTTCGCGATTAAGCGACGCAACCTCGTTGAGCAGCTCTTCCTGGTCAACAACAGTCTTGCGAAAACGGATATATTTCCTGAAAAGCAGCACAAGAAGAAACGCTATGCCCGCCAGCACGGCAAGGACGAGTATAATCGCCAGCACCGCAAGCGCAATTCCGCCGCCGCCGAGCTCTGAAGCATAGCCTTTGAATATTGTGATGTATTTCGGGATATTAAATATGTTGGCAATACCGAGCGCTATTCCTTTAAGAATGCCCCAGACGCCTTTGACAAAAAACTGCTCTAAAAAGTCGCCCATGAATTTTGTGATAGCTCCCATACTTAGTCCACCTTTTTAAAAATTTTGCCGTTTATATGTTAAAGCTTTGCCTGATTTAACAATCAATTTATGTGTAAAGCTATTTGCCTTTGCTGTCCGGTTCGCCTATATCTCCGGCAGCTTCTTCGCTTTGCCCCTCATGCTCTTTTTGCTCCTCTTGCCCCTCCTGTTCCTCTTGCCCCTCTTGCCCCTCTTGCCCCTCTTGCCCCTCTTGCTCCTCGTTGCTATTCGTGCCGGACTTTTCCCTTTCGGCGTCACGCTGCTGGGCAAGGAATTCACTTATGATGGCTTTTATCTTTGCCGCCTCAACATCCGCATCGGCCTTTTTCTCAGCTTCTTTTTGCTTTTCTATATATTCGTTGATTATTGCCTTCTTTTTTGCCTCCTCCTCTTGCTGAGCGCGCAGATAATCTTGTATCACCTGCTGTTTTTCATGCTCCGGAAGATTCTGCGGGTCAGCCGCCGGTTTCACGGCGTTAAGCCCTTGCGACGCTATATATTCCTCAACATATTTGCCGCTGTTTGACTGCGCTTGCAATGCCACAGCCTCAAGAAACTCCCGTTTGCGCTTTGAGGATTCTTTAATGTATATATATATCTGCCAAATAATTATTACGAGAGACGGAAACACAACGAAAATGAGGACTCCGGCGCCTGAGCTTACATAGTCAAGGACAGTCCCGAATCCGGAAAGCTTATGCCCCGTGTATTTGCCCAGCACAAAGTTTTGATAAACCTTTCTGCTGTCGGCGCTGTCCGCGTTGTCGCCCTTTGTAACATAGCTGTTTCTGACACTGCTCGTGTGCTTTTTTATTATACGGTGTGTGTTAAGAAACTTTTTCCCGTAGTCGTTGTAAGCGGTGAAGGTGATTATCTCGCCCTCATTGAAAACCATGTTTTCGTCGGTGCATTTTATAACAATAAGGTCGCCCTTATAAAAAACGGGCTCCATTGATTCGCTTTGCACAGACAAAAGGGAATAACCGAACAACTGCGCCATGCCTGTTGACGACTTCATCGAGGCAATTACCAAAACACATATCAATATCGCAAACACAAGAACGATTGTCGCGACAGCATTAGCTATCTTTGCGAACACCTTATTTTCCATAAGATTAATTTTCATCACTTGTTTCCTTTGAAAATTGATGGTTTCGGATGCCTTCGGCTTTGATGCCAAGATATCTTTGCCGTTTAGCGCGCCTTGCCGTTTAATATGGCTTTACGCAACTAAACGACTGTTGCTTTGAAAATCTTTAAAACTTCGGTAATGAAAATCAAAGTGTCGTAAATGTTATCTTGACTGTTAATGACTGCCCCGCAATCGAGTTGGACGGAAGATCCACGCAGTCGGCGTCGTTGCCCTCAAGCCAAATCTTCACATCAATCTGAGAGCCTGTGGCATTTGAGTTGGCGACAATGTTCTCAAGAAGTATCGGTTCGCCCGAGCTGTCGATTACTCCTGTGGGGTCAAGCTCGGTGAAGCTCTGCGAAACAAGATTGGCGGCAGAGTATCCGCTGTCCCCGCTTGTGATGATTCTGTCCTCGATTGTGTCGACGACAGCTCCGTCCGCAAATGTTGATGTGACGGCGTTAGTCGCCGCCTGCCCTTTTAGAGCGTAAATCTTTGTGGAGCCTCCGAATGTTACGGAAACGCGCGCCGCGTCGCAGGCCGCCTCATTTTCATCACTGCTTATGGCTATCTTCATCCCGATATTAACAGGCGCTTCTGTTGTGGATCTTGCATACATTGTGAAATTGTTGTAATCCACACCGGCGGCTACGTTTGAGGATGAAATATAGTTGTTGTCCTCAAGACTCAGCTTGATAAAGCTGTCATTGGATGCGTCACTTGATGAAATTGGTGAATAAGCGCCTGTGTCAGCGTCAAGGAAACTGCCCTCTGCAAAATCATCGCGCTCAAGATGCGATTTCCATGTGCTTGATGACGCCGAACCTTTTAATTCAATGCCCGCGCCCGCCTCTATAACATCAAAACCGATGTCAAAGAGCGAACCGAAACCTCCCACTAAGAACCACGCATATGTGCCTGATACCAGCGTCATAGATGCCACAATAAGCATTAATAACGATGCATAAAACTTGCGCCTCACCATAATTATTACCTCGCATTTTTAAAATTTTGACAAAGCCGTCATTTATGAGCTGCCCCCGGCAGCTTGTAAATCACGGTTTTATCCGGTTTGCGGCAAAAGAGATAAACCAAAACGGGGCGGGCGGATTAAACCCGCCCCGCGCGATATTTATTTCGTCTCCGCCGTCGGGGTCTTGTCCTCCGGAACTTCGGCTGCCGGTGCTTCCTCGTCAGCCGCGTCCGGCGTGTCCGGCGTGTTGGGTGCGTCCGGCGTGTCCGGCGTGTTGGGTGCGTCCGGTGCGTCCGGCGTGTTGGGTGCGTCCGGTGCGTCCGGCGTCTTTTCATCGGCCGCGTTCTGTGGGTTTTGCGGCTCCTTGGCTGCCTTGCCGTCGTCACTGACGGCAGGCTCGGCTTCCCTGTTGGCGGACGCGCCGTCGGCTGAAGCCTGCTCCGCCTGCTGCTTTTCAAGGTATTCGGCTATTGCTTTTTGTCTTATTTCTTCTTCGGAAGCGGCTACCTCGGCAAGAGCCGTCTCTTTTTTCTTTTCATTCATTGTGACAATAAATCTGTAAAGCTCATAGAAGAATAAAAGCGCAAGGGGTGCGACAATGCAGACCATGAATCCCATCTGCGAACGCAGGAACTTTATCGCGGCGCCCAGCTTCGGAATGCTTTTGCCCTCCCAAACGCCGATTATTGTGTTATCCGTGGCATAATCAAGCTCTCCTCCGGCAAGGAAGTCGGCGCCCGGCGTGTTGTCGCCTTTTGTCACATAGCATTTTTTGCCGTTGTGAATCCTGATTCCGTCAACCACCTCATAGGCATATTGATTTTCATATATGTTTTCAATTATTCTGTGCGTCTCTATGTATCTTTCATTTGCTAAATAGCGCCAAAAGGTGATGACATCTCCGACCTTGAGGTCGTTTGCTTCTTCCTTTTCAATCATCCTTAACAGGATCAAATCCCCGGTGAAAAAACCCTCTTCGCTTTCCATCGAGTCTGTTTCAACGTTCATGATTGCATAGCCGAAAAGGCTTGGAACCCCGATTTCACTTTTTGTTGAAGTGATTACTAAAACTGTGACAAGAATAGCGAATACTAACACTAACGTAACAATAATGTTGCCAATCGCGTTAAGGATTCTTTTCATTGTTTTTATTCCTCCGATTTTTGATAAATCAGTAAAAGGGTGATTTATGCACTGTATGATTACGCAACGCATAAATCGCACTTTTACAACAATCAGCAAAAAATTACACCGCGGCCGCGCGGACCGCGGCGTAACTCTCTTGTAGGGACTGCTTCAAGCAGCCCTAATTTAGTGTTTAGCTAATCACTATTATATTTTAGGGCGGTTTGAAACCGACCCTACCGGGGGAGATTTAAAGGGGTGTGCCGGACGGGCAAAACCGCCCGGCACAAAACGTGCTGTTAATTAGGCTTTTGTGAAAGCCACTGAGCAGCTGAGTGCCGAGGAAGCAACCGCGCCTGTGCAAGCGGCGTCATTGCCTTCTGCCCACATGTAGAAAACAACATCATATGATGTGTCGGCCGCAGCCGTTATGTCATAAGAGCCCTGCGAAACTGTCGTCTGCTGTGCCGCAAGCACGGGGTGGGATGAGTCGCCGATGTCCATTATTGCGTTGCCGTTGCTGTCAACACCTGTGACTGTGCCCCCGGATGTGGCTATCGGGAAATACTCCCTGGAAGCTCCAACACCGTAGAGATAGCCCGTGCTGTTCACTACAAAGTAGCAGTAACCGAAATCGGCTGCTGTCGAAAACGCCGGAGCTACTGTGATTGTGGTGGCGACTGTCGACTTGACCTTCAATAAAACCTTTACCCAGCCTGCCGTTGCAGTCTTTGATGTGAACGCGGTTCCCTCAAGACTGCCGTCCATAAATGTTATGGAACCTGAAGACGGTGTTCCGGAAACAGGGATAAGGCGGCCCGCTGCCGATGAGCCGATGTTCGGAAATACGAGTGTCGACTCGACAAAATCACCGTAAGCGTCGTCCTCGTCAGTGGGGTCTAATCCCATCGCGACTGCGGTCTTCCATGTTGTGCCGCCATCGGCGGAAATAAGGAGAGTTCCGTCGCTGTTAGCTACAGTAGCAGTAATCGCGCTGGCGCTCGCGGCGGAACCGCTGGCGAACCAAGCGTATGTTGCTGAAGTCAGAACAAGCGCAGACACTAAAAGCATAGCGACTGCTGAAAGAATTGAACGCTTTTTCATAAATTTTCCTCCAATTTAGATTTGTAATATTTATCCAAAGTGTCAAAGACATTTTGGAAGGCCGCCAAGCTTTGACCGGAGCGTGATGTGACGGGCGAGTCTCCCCCAACTCATCCGGCGTTATCAGAGCTCTTGCCGCCGATGACAGTAAAGTTCATCGAAAACTTGGCCTCCCCTCCCATAATATCGTTTACACATTCAGGATCCTCGCCCTCGAGCCAGATTACAACAGTGTATCTGTCCATTTCGCCTACTTTGAAGTCCGACCTTATCTCGTCCATGACAATGTCGTCAGACACAAAGTTTTTATCCGCCTCAAAGTCCTCAAGACCATCCGGCGTCCCCTTTTTCGGCTTTGCGTAAATTGTTGGGACACCGTTTTTAAAAACAGCCACGCGAACAGCCTCGTCCGCGCCTTTATATGCATAGTTGGTGTCAAGCGTCACTCTATATGAAACGACGTCGTCTTCACCCGCGCTCGCGTTTTTGACGCCGAAGGTGTAAGCTATGTAGTTTTTGCCGTTGTGCTGACCCCATATCTTATCAATATCGTTGAAATCTTCATAAACGGGATCATCCCCCAACTCGCCGTTAAGGTTTTGAATCCATTTCTTTGTGATGTTGTCCATTTCTTCAATCGGATCCGCGTAAAGATTTAATGTGGGGTTTTCAAAATCCGGATTGTCCGAAAGAGAGATGCCGTATTCGTTGGGCGTCAGGCTGACAGTAAACCTCCCCGCTTTGTTGAGAATCTCCATGCTGCAATATCCGATGCCGAGGATTATTAACAGCGCCAAAAGGATTATCGCCACAAGGCGTATGAGGAAATCCCTGCGACGAACCTTCTCTGCCGTCGTGTTGACGTCGTATCTTTTGCTCGCGTCAGCCATTGAAAGCGCCGGTATGTAAGGACCCTTGTCTCCCTGCGCCGAGACGGACAGCGGGGACTGATTGATGTTTTTATCCGCCTTTTTCTTTTTGCCCAAACTTATCAACTCCTACCTGAATGTTACCCGCCAAAGTCAGGTTCTGATTTGCCTTTCGCTTATCGGCTTCCCATAAAATCCGCCCTTCATCTGGTCAGCGCCCATGCTGCGCAGGAGTTCGGCCTTTTCCTTAGAATCCACACCGTCCACTTTGACCTGAGAATCGAGTTTCTTTACAAAATCCATTATCCCCTGAACCATGTTCTGTGTCCGTTCGTTTGTCATTATGTCCTCGACAAGGCTTGAGTTAAGACCTATATAATCGACTTCATACTGACCTAAATGTGACAACGCGGTGTACTCGACTCCAAAATCGTCTATTGAGACGAGGAAGCCGTATTCGCGTAAAGATTTGATGTTTTCCTTGACTTGCAGTTTTTCAGACTCAAGAATGTTTTCGCTGATGTTGAAACAGAATTTATCGGGGTTCACACCTTTTGTCTCGACAATTTTAACAATTTGGCGGAACATGGTTTTCCTGGAAAGGTATCTGACTGACATCGGGATTATGACCCTGTTTATGTCGGCCTCCCGCTTGTCGCAGCGGATGATGGCGTCGCAGACCTCCTCAATATTCCATATGTTCAAGTCGCAGATCTGAGGAGACTTCATCGCGACGGGGATGATTGCATCGTGCAGGAGAACGCCCATATGCCTGTCGTTTATCCTAAAGGTTGTTTCATAGTCTATCGCCATGTTTAAGTGAACGTCAAAAACAGGCTGGTATGTAAGCTCCAGCGCCCTCAGCCTTGAGCGGCCGGAAGTCTTTTTCTTTGCCGCGGGCTTTTTCTTCGCGGCGGTGTCTTTGGCTGCGTCTGTCTTTGGGGCAGCTGTATTCTTAGCTTCATCCGGCTTCTTTTCTCCCATTTAGCGGCACTCCCGTCAAAAAAATAGTACAAATGTCAATGAAAAAACAAGGCTGTAACAAAATATATGCCGTGAAATATAGCCATTAGCACATAATATGATACGATGTCATAACTTTAGTTGTACTAATATTAACATTCCGTTAATAAGAAGTCAACATAATTACATAAAAATTTAGAAAAAAAGTGACATAAAAGTATAATGATTCATCCAAATCTACTAAAATGTGTCATTTCAATGCGTTTTAAAATATCTTTGTGCAAAATTATTTGACGTTTAAACATATTAACAGCTTGTTTGTTTCGTAAAAATTATAAATCAATTCCAAAAACAACTCCGGGGCCTGCCTTGCCCACTTCTGAAAACCCGTATTTGTAGTAAAACGAGCGTCCCTTGACATTCTTTTTCCCCACGACGAGCATAACTCCTTTTATCTTCATTTCACGAAGATGCTCAAGCAGCGTATCCGTGAGCATTTTGCCAATCCCCAGCCGCTGATACGCAGGCAAAACATCAATGTGCAAGTGGGCGGGGAAAAACGCGGCATATCTTGAATAAAGAAAAACTTCGGAACGCGCGGTAAAGCCGTTAAGCCTTCCGGTCGCTTTTATTTTCGGAACATAGTTTTTTAAAAAGTTTTTCGCATAGCTTTCACAGTCCGCCGCGCAAAGGATATAGCCCACAACCTGCTCCTCGGCACCGTCGGCGCCGCCGTCAACAGCAACAAAGCAGTTTTTCGGCTCCGACTCGATGTAATAGTCGCAGTACATTTTTAAAATAAATGTCCTTTTTGACTCGCTCCTGATTTTTGTGTCGGAGGTCGCTATGCAAATGAGCCTGACCCTGTCGTAATCCCTCGCCTCATACGGCCTTATAAAAACACTTATTTCAATCATTCCTTTCGTCAAGCAAAATCTCAATGGCTCGCCTCATGCCTTTTTCTTTTATATTTAAAATTCTGTCCGACACTTTTTGCTCAAGCCCGTCAATCTCCGACAAATCAATTTCCCAAAACTCCTTGTTTGAAAGAATCTTTTGGACGGGATTGGAGCCTGTCCACGCATCCGACATAAAGCGTAAAACCTCCGCGCTGTCCCTTATCTCATATTTTTCTGATTCGCCGCCTCTTGTCCCGAAATATACTCCGTTTTGAAATGTCCCGTCATAAAAGCATATGAGCGCGGCAAGAGAAAAGATTGTAATTTCGCAATCAATTTTAAGCCTTATCGCGTCAAGTAATGTGCCTTTACATCTTGCGTTAAACTTTGAAACAGAATTAAGTGATATATCCAAAAGCTTGTGTTTTATATATGGGTTGCCGAACCTGTCAAAAACAGACGCCGCAAAGCTTTTTAAAAAACTATTATCCATATTTGCGGCAGGAATAATTTCCTCGTATACAAGCCTGTCAATATACTTTACAAAAAGCTTGTCAGACATCATCTCGCCCACAGTGTCATAGCCGCAAAGGAACGCCGCAAGGACAGTCGCTGTGTGGGCGCCGTTTAATATCCTTACCTTTCTTTTTTTGTACGGCTTAATATCGTCACAAAAAACAATATCAAGCCCGCACTTGTCCGCCGGGAACAAGTTCCTGTAAGGCTTGGGGCATTCTATTGCCCAAAACAGAAACGGTTCACAAGCCACAAGCATCGGATCGTCATATCCTAACTTTTCTGCTGTTTTGGCGTAATCCTCAAAAGGAAAGCCTGAAACAATCTTGTCCACAAGAGTGTTTGCAAAGCAGCAGCTCCTGTCAACCCAGCTCGCAAAGTCGACACCAAATCTCCAATCGTCGGCATATTTCAGCACACATTCTTGAAGCTCTGTTCCATTTTGCTCTATAAGCTCTGTGGGCAGTATGAGTAGCTTTTTGTCAGCGCCTTTAAAGTGTTTGAAGCGTGTGTAGAGAAGTGCCGCAAGCTTTGCCGGATAAGAAGCGGCGGCAATATTGTCAAGTGAATCAGCTTTACAGTATCTTATTCCCGCCTCGGTGGTGTTTGACACGATAACCTTTAAATCTTCAAGACAAACAACGCGCTTTGTTTCCTCCCAATCAAGAACGGAATCAACACACCGCGACACAGATGTCACAATTTGCGGCTGCTCGATCACACGCCCGTTTAAAACGCCCCTGTTCAGCACCGTGTATATGTTGTCTTGCGTCTTAAGCTTCGCACAGTTTTCCCACCTGCGCGGCGGTGTCATCACAATGCTGCCGTTAAACAAACCACGGCTGTTCATTTGCTCGACTATGGTACCGAAAAAGGCTCTTAAAAAATTGCCCTCACCTATTTGAAGTGCCTTTTCGGGAAGGCTTCCATAAGTCTTTTTAACAGATTCTGAAATATTTTTCATCTTTTTTCTCCATGTGCCATATATTCAAAAAATTAAATCCTTGTTTCGATTAATTCAATATCACCGTAAACCTTGACCTTTCCCGCTCCTGCCGGTATAAATACACTGCCGCCTTTTTTCAGAAGGATTGTTTCACCGAGGCATTCAAGCGAGCCTTCACCGTCAATCGCAAGCAGGGACACAAAGCTGCTTTCGTCCGCGGTCGTCTCATAAAAGTCTGCAACCTTAACTTTTGACACTGTGAAAAGTTCGCTGCTTATAAGCTTCTCTTTTCCGCTGTAAACCTCATGTGCTTTACATATCCTCCCACCCCTTTTAAAAGAGTAAGGAATTGTGTTTGTGACATCAACAGCCTTTGGAATGTGCAGTTCTCTTTGTTTTCCGTCGGCTGTCGTCCTGTTGTAATCATATACCCTGTATGTTATGTCGGAGTTTTGCTGCACTTCGACAAGCAAAACACCTTTACAGATTGCGTGAAGTGTTCCTGATTCGATGAAAAAGAAGTCGCCCTTTTTTATCTTAACTTTGTTGACATATTCAAGCAGTGTGTCATTTTCTATCGCCTTTTTGAATGTTGCGGCATCTATATTTTCATTAAACCCGAGAATCAGGCACGCGTTTTCATCACAGTCAAGAATATACCAGCACTCTGTTTTCCCGGCGCTGTTTTCTTTGCCGCGCGCGTATTCGTCGTCGGGGTGAACTTGGATTGAAAGGTTGTCCATCGCGTCGATAAACTTTATAAGAATCGGAAAATCCTCAAACCTTTCACAGTTTTTGCCGCATATCTCCTTGTTTTCTTCATAAACGGATTTAAGCGTGCGCCCCGCGTGCTTGCCGTTGACGACAGTCGCGCTTCCGTTCGGGTGGCATGAAAGAACCCACGCCTCGGCTGCGTTTTCCTTTTCTGTTTCGACGCCGTATTCATTTATAAGCCTCCTGCCTCCCCAAATTGCGCTTGAGACGGCGGGCTTTAATATCATCGGATACATTGTCATACATCTCCCGTGTTTATTTTATAAAATTTGCGTGTTTAATCATATTTGTCCCACTTTTAATATAAATATTAAAAGGGAGACGGAGCAGTTTGCAGTCGGCAGGGTGTTCATCCGCGCGCCGCTCCCGTCAAGCGGATAAATTAAATTTTAAAAGCGGATATATGCCCGACGTGACATAAATCCGGGAAAGGATAAGCTTTAATGAGCGTTTTGTCAACAGTGCTTGTAATTACAATACTTTCATGCGCCGCGCTTACAGTCCTAATCTCCATGCTTAAAACGGGACGTTTTGCCAAAGCGGCTTTCCTAACCTGCCTTCAGGGTGTGGCGTCGCTGTTCGCCGTCAACGCGGTGGGGCTCCTCACAGGTGTCACTGTCGCCGTCAACTGGTACACTCTCGGCACCGGCGCCGTTTTGGGAACGCCCGGCATTGTGTCTTTGCTGCTGCTTGACGTCATTTTCTCCGCACCCTGATGAGGGAGTTCTGCTCGCAGCTCCCAATGGCGGATTTCGGCATGTCGTCTATCATTGTAAGGCAGTTGAGGAATGTCTGCGTCTGCTGCATCATTAATGCCGCGTCAAATTTCTCCATCTCATGGCTTTCACTCACAACACAAAGACTGTCCGGAGACGCCACGAAAGCTATTTCAGGTATCTTGGCATTAAACAGCGGCTGACCCTCGCCAAAATGAAAAAGGTTGTGACCGCGCAATGTCAGAGTGCGCACACGGCTTCTGCCCTCGAGCGCTCTGTAATAAATTTCGTCCATTATTTTGTTTCCGGTATAAACTATTTCTGTCTCGATATTTCCCGTTTTGGCATAAACTCCGTCGACATCCTTCCATTCCATGCAGCCGAGATGCTCGATTGACAAACCGGCGACAGCCTTCAGATGCCCGCCTTTTCCGTCCCATAAATCGGGATGTGCGCCAAGCCACTTTGATGTCGCTTGAACACCTCCGCCCAACGGACTTTTGAACATCGGAAGGCGAAAATGACCTGTCACAAAAACGAATATATGCGTCCTGTTAAGCTTTTTACCGCGCAGGCAATCTATGAGCGAAAGCATCGCAATCGCGCCGTTTTCCTCGATACAGTTTGTTCCGTCAGTGTGGCTGTTGATGATTACGGCTTCTTCTTTGTTTTCGCCCTCAATCATGCAGTAAAAGGTTTCGGTGCGCGCGCAGCTCTCTTTTTCCGCGGTCAGCGTGAAAGAGGCGTTTCTGTGCGCCTCCGCCGCGTCAATCACCTTTTTGCCTTCCGCCGCGTTTACCCACACTGCCGGTATGCCCTGATAGTCAAGCACAAACGGCAGATACTGCCCCTTGATGCTCTCATCGCTCATGCCGTCCCAGACGCAGACAGCCGCCCTTGCCCCCGCAAGCTTTGCGGCCTTTAAAAGGGACAGATGATAAAAAGATGCCGCTATTGGTCCCGTGTAGTTCTTCGGCAAATCGACGTCCTTCGGTTTTGCCCTCCGCCTGTCAAAGGAAAGCGACGACGGCAAAAAATCCGGCTTGTTGACCTTTGTGACAAGAATCTTATCCCTTGCGTTAATAAACTCTATGGGGCCGCCCGCATAAACAAGCTCCGCCGTCACGCCTTTTTCATCTGTTTCGCCGGAGTATGGAAAAACGGATGAAACAGAGATATTTTCGGCGCCGCCAGGGCTGTGTATGACGAGCGACCTGTCTTTTTCCTCCCATCGGTCAAAGAAGTGGGGATCGGAATATATCTCCAAATTCATTTTGCGTATCTCATTTTTTAGGTACCTTATGAATTTGCGCTGCCCCTCGCTGCCCGTCAGCCTGCTGCCGAAGCCGTTCATTGTTTGGACGCGGCTGTAAAGAAGGTTTTCGCTTGCGTAATCTGAAATATCATACTTCCTCACTCCGCCCGCGCGGCAGCTTTTTGGCTTTGTCTTAATCCCGAGATATTTGCGCAGCGCGTCAAGACTGTTTCCGGCATCCGTTATCCCCGTTTGATACAAAAACCCGAGCCTGTCGGAATCTGTGTCAAAAAAGTTGATGCCAATTTCCGAGGACGGTCTCAAAGCGAATATCCTGCCCTCCTCCTCAAGCCTGTCGATGAGGTCAAGCGTTTCGTTGTATGCTTTGTTTGTGTTAAGGATTACCTCCAGCAGCTCCGGCTTGTCTTTATAAAGCATCTTTGCCGTCTCCCGCTCAGGTATCGGCATCGTAGGCTTGCGGAAACCCTTGTGGCGCGTAAGCACAACCACAATTTTACCGTAACCGTCTGCCAGCGCTTTTTCTATCGGGACAGGGTCGGAAATGCCGCCGTCGATATATTCGCGTCCCTCAATCGTCACAGGCGGCGACAAAAAAGGGAGACTTGCCGACGCGGCTCCGGCGGCAAAAATATCGGAGCAGACACCCTTTTCAAAATATACAGGCTTGCCTGTGTCGACGTTTGTCGCAACAATAAAAAACTTTTGCGCGGAGTTTTCAAACGTGTCAGAATCAAAGGGCATTATCTCGCTCATCCCCCCGAACATAAAGTCAAATCCAAACACGCTTTTTCTCCTGGCGATGTTCAGGAGGTTAAAATATCTTTCATCCTTTATAAATTCAAGGTTTGCCCGTGCAGAGCGCCCCGGCTGCCTTGAGATGTAATTAAAACCGTTGAGCGCCCCGGCGGAAACGCCTATGACGCTCGACATATATATTTCATTTTTCATCAGGACATCAAGCACGCCCGAGGTGTGTATCCCGCGCAGCGCGCCGCCCTCAATAATTAAACAGCCGTCCATGCGGCGCCTCCTTTCGCTACAATCATTTTATCATATAAAACGTTTGAAGGCAATGTTCCCAATAAAAAACACGGGCCGCGCCGTGAACGGCACAACCCCCGTATCAATCTGCCTTTATCGCGTCTCACACATTCCTTCGTCGTGAATTTCGTATCGTTTGCCGCACAGACCGCAACTGTAAGAGGCGTTTAGCTTTTGACCGCAAGCACATACCCAGCCTATCTGCCTTGCCGGGACACCTGCGACAAGCGCATAGTCGGGGACGTCTCTGACGACGACGGCTCCGGCGGCGACAAACGCGAACTTGCCGACAGTGTTGCCGCAGACGACTGTGGCGTTTGCCCCGATGCTGGCGCCGAACTTCACAAGCGTCTTTTCGTAGCTCTTGACTGTGCGCGCGCTCCTTGGGTTCAGGTCGTTTGTAAAAACCATCGACGGACCGCAAAACACGCTGTCTTCGATTGTCACGCCCTCATAAACAGAGACATTGTTTTGAATTTTTACGTCGTTTCCGATCTTAACGTCGCCCGCAACATATACATTTTGACCGAGCGTGCATCTTTCGCCTATGACGGCATGGCTTTGGACATGGCAAAAATGCCATATCTTTGTGTCGTCTCCTATCTTGACGCAGTCGTCTATGACACTGCTTTCATGAACAAAGTAATCAGCCATTTAAAACGCCGCGCGTGAATTGTCCGTGGCAAAAACGTGTGCGCGTTTTGTGCCTTTTACGCGCCCTTTCTTTTTATTTACCGACGGTCTTTGAAGTCGAGTGTCGAGCAGCTTTCCAACGGAAGCTTTACAGGCTTTTTGTCGGCTGCTGATTTGTAAATCGCAAGCACCGCTTCAAGCGCTTTTTTGCCCGCTTGTGAGTCGACATAAGGCTTTTTGCCCGTGACTATCGACTTTATCACATCGGTATAAAGTGATTTGTGACCAAATCCGTAGACACTCGGCGGGTGTTCGTCGACATCTGCCGCCGGTTCCCGTTCGCTTTCGTCCTCAAAAACCCAGTCGTCAACTTTGTTTATGCACGTGCCGCCTAATTTCGCAAAACCTTTTTCGCCGAAAACAGACAAGGTTTCCTCATAATCGCCGCCGTAAGTGTTGACAGTGCCGTCGATTATGCCGTAGCTCCCGTTTTTGAAACGCAAAATCGCCGTTCCGAAATCCTCACATTCGATATACGGGTGCATCATGTTTTCCGTGAACCCGACAACTTCCGTTATCTCGCCGCCCATCATCCACCTTAGCAGGTCTATGGCGTGAATGCACTGATTCATGAGAGTGCCGCCGTCCTGCTCCCATGTGCCTCTCCAATCGGCGCTTTTGTAATATTCTTCACCGCGCGACCAGCGAACGCTTGCCGTTCCGTAGAAAAGCTTGCCGAACTTGCCCGCAAGAAGCGCCTTCCGCATGTGCTGAACGGGACCGTTAAAGCGGTTTTGGTGGTTGGCGCAGACAATTAAGCCGCTGTCCTCCTCCGCCTTTATGATTCTGTCGGCATCAGCAATTGAAAGAGCTATCGGCTTTTCGATTATCACATTGCTGCCGGCGTTGATACAGTCAACCGCTATGTCGGCATGCGTGCCGCTGAATGTCGCTATTGCCGTCAGCTCCGGTTTCTCAACCTCCAGCATTTGGCGGTGATCGTCATAAAAACGAACGTCATTTCCTCTCGGCAATTCTGCGGCGACCGACTTTGCTTTGTCAATGTCAATATCACAAAGCGCTGTGATTTCAAGACCGTTCTCAACCGCCGCGGAAATGTGGTTCGGTGAAACGCGCCCGCAGCCGACTAAAGCATATTTCATTTATATCTCCCAAAAAAACGCGCCTGAAAGGGTGCGCAAGGCACCCTTTCCGACACAGCTTTTGTTTTATATTTTATCTGTTTTGCTCGACATTCAAGGAAGAATCAAGCGACATACCAAATCCTACAAGCATTTGAACGTCACGGGCGTCAATCACGCCGTCGTTGTTGACATCGCTCGCCGCGGTTAATGCGGGAGTGAGCGGCAAGTTGTAAAAGTTGAGGCTAAGTATGTTGGAGTCGCAGGCATCGACAATGCCGTTCCCGTCAAGGTCGCCGTAAATGACTATCGTGTATTTGTCAATCAGCTCTCCGCCGACTGACCTTAACTCAATCGTGGTGCCGGTGCCGTATCCGTTGTGTGTCGGATTGACTATTATGTGACCGCCGGCGTTGGACGAGCTTGCAATATCGGCGACTTCCGCGGCTGTGATGCCCTGGCGGATGCCGTCTATTATCTTTTTGTCTTCGTGCGGTGTGTGCCCGACTTCGTTATTAAAGACAATCTGCGGCATTTCCTGAATATTGACGTCAATTTGCTTGACAGCCGACATCGAGAGATCCGCTGTTGTTATGTCAAACGAACCTGACACCGGGTAATAGCCGTCCTTGGAGACTGTGTATGTATATGTGCCTTCCATATCAAAAACGTATGTCGCCGAAATCCTGGTGCTTGAGTATGGAGTTTGGAGAACATTGTTTGAGTCGAACACCTTTATTTCCGCGTCTGTCGCGTCTATGTTAAGCACCACTGTGGACTCTGAATATGGGACGCTTGTCAAATAAAACGGCTGTACAAATGTGATGCCGCCGGCGCCGGTGAAATAAACGCGCACATAGCTGTTTATCTGTGACTCGTAATTGTTTAAATCAAACGTCACTGTGTCGCTGTTTGCGTTGCAGTTGATTGTGTCAATCAAGACGCCGTCCGCGACAATGCGTGCCTTTGTCGCCTTTTTGATGTTAAATGTAATCTGGCTGTGGATGTCGTCAATGGTTATCCTTGAAACAGAAGGATAATCGCCTGTGCCTGTGGCTCCGTTCAGCTCTTGTTCTCCCTTTGCGCTTTTAGACGAGGCGAAGAACGCGCCGGTTTCCATGCAGGTCCTGACATTCGCCGCTGTGTTGGAGGGCATCCAGAAGTATTGCGCGTTTCTGTCAACATCTCCAAACTCATGAGCGTCGTCCTCGCAGAAGCCCCATATATGTCTGCCCAGCGGCGCCAAGACCTTGAGGCATTTGTCATAAAGCTCGCGGTCTTTGTTTGTCCTGCCGTCGGAGGTGTTGACAAGCTCGAATCCGATGCATGACGAATATGTTCTGAAGACGTTTGTAAAGTCGTTGACAAATTTTGTGTCATAGTTTTTGCCCGACCACTCTCCGACGTGGTTTACATGAGTGATTCCGCCCTTGTTGTGGTTCTTTTGAACTGCCGTTATGACACCGCTGACACCCGACGCGCCCATTTCCATGTCGCCGTCGCCCGCGTCGGCATAGTAGCCGTTTATGTGAACCTTGTCGGTGGAGGCGCCGTTAAGCTCGATCCCGAGCGGGACATCAATCATTTTTTGACCGTTTCTGTCGGAGCCTGTCGTTATGGCCTGATTGCGTGACGACGACAATGCCTTTGGACTGCCGAACACAAAAAACTGATATCCAAAGATGGTGTGCCTTGATTTGCTCTTTGTCCATCCGTAGTTTACGGTGCCGTGGTCTGTCATGGACAGGCAGTCATATCCCGCGGCATAGTAGTATTCAATCATCTCGGCAAATCTTACTTTACCGTCACTCATGTCGGAGTGGGTGTGAGTGTTCGCCTTGTAGGCTTGCCAAGTGTCCCAATTAACAGTTTCGTATGGGTTGTCGATGATATAACGTTTTGTGCCTTTTACATCCGGAAACTCTGTGGCATCGACTGACGCCGGACCGCCGAACGGCGGCAAACCGACTGCAAGCACGGCGGCGCAAGCCGCTACACAAAGCGCTTTGAGAACCTGCTTGATTCGTTTTTTCATAAAATCCACCCCTTAGCGTATGGCAAAAGACAGTGATTGATATTGTTACCAATTCACAGTGTATTGTATCACAGCTAATTTGTGCATACAATATAAAATAAGAAATATATTAATATTTTTATGTATATTTTGCCGACCTTTTGTTTCTTGAGGGCTTTCCTGAAATGCGCTGTCTGCAAATCGTGTGCTTTCGGCTTTAGGGCAGCCTTTTTTGCCTTGTTTTAAAAGCTTTAAACCGACGGACTACAGTCTGATGCCCGTCGGCTTAAAGCTTAAATCGCCGTTTTAAATTTGGCTTGCAACGCTGTTTTTGCGCCGCCGCGGGCTTCTGCTTGAGGCGCTCACACATGCATTTACATTGTGTCCATTTCATGCTTCAGCCTTGAAATGATGCGCTTTTCGAGCCTTGATATGTAGCTTTGCGAAATGCCGAGAAGCGTGGCTATCTCCTTCTGCGTATGCTCCTTTCCGCCGCCGACACCGAAACGCATATGCATGATAAGCTTTTCCCTGTCGTCAAGCGTGTTTATGGTTTTTATCAGGCAGCTTTTTTCGTCCTCGTCCTCAATAACTTTGTTCACAATGTCGGCGTCACTTCCCAGCACGTCGGAAAGCAGCAGAGCGTTGCCGTCCCAGTCAATGTTCAGCGGCTCGTCAATTGACATTTCCGTGCGTGAAACGCTTGTTTTGCGAAGGTGCATGAGGATTTCATTTTCTATACACCTTGAGGCATAAGTGGCAAGCTTTATGTTGCGTTCCGGGCAAAAAGTGTTGACAGCCTTTATAAGTCCTATCGTGCCGATTGACACAAGGTCCTCAACATCAATTCCCGAATTTTCAAATTTTCTGGCGATATAAACCACAAGGCGCAGGTTGTGGACAATCAATTTTTCGCGAACGCTTTCATCGCCGCGCATCAGCCTTTCCATAATCTCCGCTTCCTCCGCCTTGCTCAGCGGCGGCGGCAGCGTCTGCGGTCCGTTTATGTAATAGACGTCGTCCGAAAAAAACCTTAACTTCAGACTTATTACCGCCGCCTTGATTTTCTCCAGCAGCTTCATCACAGCTTCCTCCGTCTTTACAATTTTCAAAAAAAGAGAAAAAGTTTCCGTTTAAAATCACCCCGTATTCACCGTTGAAAATCTTCTGCTTTGTCACGCCTATAAAAACGCCTTTTCCCGCCGCCGCCTCCTTGCCGCAGACCGCTTTTATCTCGTCGCACCTAAACGACGGAAGAAGCCCCTTGCAGCCGACTGTATTAAATGGTATGAGCCTTATCTTCCCGCTCCATCCGTCCGGCACATTGCAGTCTGAAAGGCTTCCGCTGCCGAAAAAGCCGCCGAGCGCCGACGGGAGAAGCTCCTTTACCGCCGCATACTGCGCTATTACAACAGGCTTGCCTGTAAACGCGTCAAACAGACCGTTGCCTGTGTCAAGAAGGGCGTTTGTTTTGATTTTTTCCCCCCCGACTGTTATTTCCGCTTTTCCGCAATGTGCTTTCGGCGCCTTCCTCCAAAAAATCTTTGACACAGCCGTCACGACTAAATAGCACAAAACTGTCAATGCCACAAGCATCACAGCGTTTATGTCAAAATAAAGCGTGCCGTTATTATAAACCATGCCGTCGGGCTTAAATGTGAACCAGACCGCCAGCATTACCCCGGCAAAAATAAAATTGACGAGAAAAAACGCCGAATATCTCCTTATAAATTGCGAAACGCTTTTGTTACTGAACGAACACATGACTATGACGGCCGAAAGAATAAGCTTTGTTATAACTGACAAAGCTATATGTGCGGCGGGTATGAAGATTATCAATGAGGAAATCCCGCCGACGACCGCCCCAAGAAACACCCGCTTTCTTTTGAAATCGGTTCCCGACACAAAAGCCGCCGCAAGAATCAAAAAATAATTTACTATGAGGTTAATGAATATCAGCTCATCAGCATACACCGCACGGCTCAGTTCAAGCACCTCTTTTCATGTATATATTATATTACCGTTCGATTGTGTTTTTTGTCGTATCCTGAAATGCCGTTCAAATTTTATGCGCATACAATTTTAAATAAATTGTCAATTCGAGTCGTTTTTGCTTGACTTGAGTCATATGAAATTATAGAATGTAAAATGTATAGTCTTTGTTTGTGTGAAACCTGTCAGCCGTGCCCGTCCCTCGGCTGTGATATGTCAAGAATGAAGCCAAAGCGCGGAAAGCTGCGAGCATAACGGCTTGCCGCCGAACGTGCCGGGTCTTGCGAATCGTTTTAATATAAACATATCGTGCAATCAATTTTTCGGAGGTTTTTGTAAAATGAAATGCGGTAATTGCGGCAGCACAGTCCCCGACGGTCTCGCCATATGTAATATATGTAAAAAGCCTGTCATCACCACGACTTCCGACAGCGACACAGTCATGTGCCCATGCTGCGGTGAAAGCAACTTTAAAGGCATTAAAATATGCTCAAAATGCGGATCGGCTCTTGCCGTTCCCCGCGAAGCAAGGACGCCAAAGGCGGCCGCCCACGCGCGCAAAAAAAAGCGCCGCCTAAACCCGAAGTTTGTCGCCGCGGTTGTGATTTTTGTTTTAATTTCAGCCGTTTCTCTTTCTGTGCTGCTCTTTTTAACACACAGGAAAGACGACTTGCACATTGGAAAGCTCCAATCCTTTTACTCCGCGTCAGACGGCTATACTCAATTTGTCTTTGATGGCGAAGCGCTTGCAAAAACAGACGGTTCCGTCGTCTTGTCCGCCTCGTCGCTCGACGACAGCGCAAGAGCCGTTTTGACAGACAGCGGCAAGCTCTGCCATATATCGCCGTCAGGCAAGGAAGAAGTTTCTTCAAACGTCGTCTTTTGCTCCATTTCCGCGAACGGCGCCGCGATACCTTATCTTGTTGACATTGACAACGGCGAACCGGCAAGCGAGACACAGGAGAGCGAAACAGAAAACGACGGCGGCGAGGAGACAAACGCCGCGTCACTTTACGACAAGAGCGAGCTTTCGCTTTTCCTTTATGACTGTGCCGACAAAACATCCACTTTGATAGCAAATAACGTAAACAGCAATTCCGTGGCGATTTCACCTGACGGCAATTCCGTTTCATATACAATAGCGTCCTCGGACTCTAAAAGCTTTGAGGGATATATATGCAGCAAAGGAATTTATTCCTCCGCCGGCAAGGGCGTCTGCATCGCCGCGCTTTCCGATAATGCCGATTATGTATATTATCTTAAATATGAAAGCGGCATCGACAGCGAAACAATAAAATTCTTTGCAAAAAGCAGCGAAAAAGAAATCAAGCTTGGCGAGTTGGGTGACGCAAGCGGTCTTTCGCTTTTTTTGAACAAAAAAGCTTCGGAAGTCATATTCAGCTTGAACGGTTTCGGCGGAAATTACTTTGTTTCTGTCGGCTGTGATGAAAAAAAACGCGTGTCAACAGGATTTAAGCCTGTTTTGCCTTATGGGAAACAAGCTTTGTCGTTTTCTGTCACAGGCAGCGCGGTGAGCCTATGCCCTGTCGACACGTTTGCCGGAATTCCTTTCACCGACGCGTCCGAAACTCTTGTTTATATTGATTCCTCATTCAACTCTATCGAGGTCAGCGGCGGCGTAAGCAACGCGCGTGTTTCATCTAAAGGCGATTTGTTGTTTTATATTGACGACAACGATTTCCTTTACAGCTATACCGTTAAAAGCCCCTCTGACAAAAAAAAGCTCGCCTCACACGTCGGCAAATTTGAAATATCGCCCGACGGTGCCAGATGCTTTTATATGGACGGCGATGATGCGCTTTACTGCTGCACAGACGAAAACACAGCCCTTATCGGCAGCGATGTAAGCGATATCCGAATTTCGCTTGACGGCACTGTTTATTTCCTTGAAAACTTCACATACGGCAGCGGAAAGCTTTATTACTCAAAAAGCGGAACGGAAAAAACCGCTGTCAGCGGAGCCGACAATGTGAGCAGTGTCATAATGGACTGTTCTGACAAACTGTATTATCGCTCCGATCACAGCACCGTTTCGGGCACCTTTGACCTTTGGTATGGCAGCGAAAATTCATTTGTCATGCTTTTTGACGACTTTGGCTGACGGGAGGAAATATGTCTCGGTTGATTCTTATCAAAAATGCCGCCGTGATAACAGGCGGCGAGATTCTTAAAGGCTTGTGCGCAGTCGTCGACGGCCGCAAAATCGCGCACATAGGGGCGGAGCCGGAAGGCTTTTGCGGAAAGATTATAGACGGTGAGGGAGCTTATCTCTCACCGGGTTTTATTGATATCCACTGCCACGGCGGAGGCGGCGGCGACTTTATGGACGCCGCTCCCGAAGCCTTTTTGCGCGCTTGCGAAACACACGCGGCGCACGGCACAACCTCCATTCTCCCGACGACGCTTGCCGGGGACGAAAACGAGCTTTATAAGGTTTTCGAGGCTTACAAGGCGGCACAGTCCGTCAGTCATAACGGGGCGGCAATGCTCGGTCTGCACCTTGAAGGTCCATACTTCTCAAAAGAATTCAAGGGCGCACAGGACGAAAAATATATCACAAACCCAAACCCCGAGCAATACAGGCGGATTTTTGAAAAGTCAGAGGGAAGCATCGTCCGCTGGAGCGCCGCGCCGGAGCTTGACGGCTCCGAAGAATTTGCCCGTTTCTTGTCGGACAACAAAATTATCGCCTCTGTCGCACATTCCTCGGCGACTTATGACGACGTTCTGTGTGCCTATGAAAACGGATTTAAGCTTATAACGCACCTTTACAGCGGTATGTCCACAATCTCCCGCCGCGGCGGATTTCGCATTCCGGGTGTCGTCGAAAGCGCTTATATTATTGACGGTATGAGCGCCGAGCTGATAGCCGACGGCTGCCACCTTCCGCCGCCGCTTTTGCGTCTTGCTTATAAATGCAAGGGCGCCGACCGGCTTATACTTGTCACCGACTCAATGCGTGCCGCCGGGACGTCACAGCGAGAAAGCATCCTCGGAAGCCTTGAAAAGGGGCAGCGTGTAATCATCGAAAAAGGCGTTGCGTTCATGCCCGACCGCACAGTGTTTGCGGGCAGCGTATGCACTGCCGACAGGCTTGTGCGCACCATGACAGAATCCGCGGGCGTGCCGCTTCCCGAAGCTGTCAAGATGATAACATACAACCCCGCGAAGCTGCTGGGCTTAAGCGGCAAAAAGGGTGTAATTGCTCCCGGCGCGGATGCTGATTTGCTCCTTTTTGACAGCGGGATAAACATAAAGATGACCATGGTTATGGGAAATATTATTTATAAGGAGAATTAAATGATTCAGATTGAAATGGAAAACGGTAAAAAAATCAAGCTTGAGCTTTATCCGGAATCGGCTCCTGCAACTGTCGCGAACTTTTTAAAGCTTGTCGGTGAGGGATTTTATGACGGGCTTATTTTTCACCGCGTAATTTCGGGGTTTATGATACAGGGCGGCGACCCTACGGGCAGCGGCATGGGCGGCAGCAAGGACTGCATCAAGGGCGAATTTAACGCCAACGGTCACGACAACCCGATTTCGCACAAGCGCGGGGTTGTTTCCATGGCAAGGACGCAGGATCCGAATTCGGCAAGCTCACAGTTTTTTATTATGCATCAGGACGGCGAGTTTCTTGACGGACAGTATGCCGCTTTCGGAAAGGTGACAGACGGAATCGAAGTTGTTGACGAGATAGCCTGTGCCGCCACAAACGCCATGGATATGCCTCTTGAGGAGCAAAAGATTAAAACGATAACAATAATCAAGTAGAAAGGCTGGTTCAGATGGCTTTTTCGCAGGAATTTGACAGTATGTTTCGTGAGTATGACATCAGAGGCAGAGTCAGCAAAGACGAGCTGTGCCCCGAAAATGTGTACCGCATCATAAAAGCATATTCAAAATATCTTATCACGCGCAATATTAAAAGCGCCGTCGTCGGATACGACAACCGCGCCTGCTCACCCTCGTTCGCCGAGGCGACAGTCAAAGCTCTCCGCGAAATGGGGATTGATGTCTTTTTTGTCGGCCTGTCTTTAAGTCCAGTCGTTTATTATGCGCAATATCTCCTGAAATGCGAGGGAGCAGTGATGATAACGGCAAGCCACAACCCCGACGGCTGGTCCGGGTTCAAGCTTGCAAAGGGCTATTCGCAGACCCTTGAGCCGGACGACATAAAAGCTGTTTACGGACTTGTCGACAGCGGCGACGAGCCATATCTCATAACGCAAGAGGGAGCATATGAGGAAATCGACGTCCGCGGCGATTATATTGACGAGATTGTGTCACGCATAAATATGGGCGGCAAGAAGCCGAAAGTCGTGCTTGACGCGGGCAACGGCGGAGCGGGGCTTTTTATTTACGAAGTGTTTCAGCGGCTCGGCTGCATGACTTTTCAGCTAAACTGCGATCCGGACATCACTTATCCGCGCTATTTTCCGAACCCATCCGACTTAAAGGGCAGAGAAAAGCTGCGCGAGATGGTCACACACCCTTACATCAAGGCGGATCTCGGTCTGTCGTTTGACGGCGACGGCGACAGGCTCGGCGTTATCGACGGCGGCGGGAACAACATATGGAGCGATATCATACTTGCATATCTCGCCAAAAATCTCCTGAAGCGCAAAAAGGGCGCGACTGTTGTTTATGACGTGAAATGCTCGCGCGCGCTTACCGAAGTCATAGAGCAAAACGGCGGTGTCCCGGTCATGTGGAAAACAGGACATTCGCACATAAAAGCAAAGATGCGCGAGCTAAACGCCGACCTTGCCGGTGAGCGCAGCGGTCACATCTTTGTCGGTGGGGACGACTGGTTCGGCTTTGACGACGCCGTTTTTGTGGCGGCAAAGCTTGCCGAGGCGCTATCGCATGACGAGGACAGCATCGCGGAGGCGACGGCGCGTTTTCCGCAGTATGTCACGTCGCCGGAAATAAAGGCGCATTGCGCCGACAACCTCAAATACGGAGTGGTTGACAAGATAGTCGACATCTTTAAAGCGAGATATCCGGGGAAGGTTTCCGACATTAACGGCGCAAGGGTGCAGTTTGAAAACGGTTGGGGGCTTGTGAGAGCATCGTCCAACCTGCCGGAGCTTGTCCTTATATTTGAGGCTGTGACGCTTGACGAGCTGAAAAAAATCCGCGCGATATTCAGAGAAATCCTTTCGGAATATCCGGAGATTTCGACAAAGTGGGACAACGACGTCGAATAAAATCCGACGTCTGCAATTTTGTGTCTTTGTCATAAGTCTGATTAAAGCGCCGTGATAATAAACCCTATCGTTTCCAGGTTCGGGAATCCTCCGCCACTGTCGGGGACGACCCTTGCCAACTTATAAAACTCAAACACCTTTTCACACGCACCGCGTGTCTGCCAGTCGGCAAGCTTTATTTGCGCCTTAAACACGGCAGTCGGTTCACCGTCATATTCCGTCCGTGCGCTGACAAGCTTATAGTCCGCGTCGGGAAGCTTAAACGCCTTAATAAAATCATCAGCCGAGCCGCCCTTATAAAAAGAGCAGCTTCGGCTGTTTTTCAGCATCCATTTTGCAAGAGCGGAGCGCAGCTCTTCTTCGCTTACAACATCAATTGCCATATCTTCCCGTTTGTTGCTCTCCCGTCACATTTTGAACAGTTCCTCTGATTGCATCAAATCATAAAGCACTTTGGGATGGGGCGTCAAGATGCCGTCGGGATTCAGGGAAAGCGCTTCGTACATTTGATATTTGCTTTGAACCCCGGTAATAATAAAGGCAAGCAGCTTTTGCCTTAACATTTCTCCGAACTCATCAGAAAACCTGCTCATGTCGCATTTAAAACCTGCCGCGCCATATTTAAGAGCGCTGTCAACAAGTGACGCGCAAACGTCCTCGTCGCTTAAGTCGGCTTTGTCGGGGACTGTAAGCAGCAGATGAATGTTTTGATAACGCTCCGCCAAAAAGCCCGCGCTGTCGGCGTCGACGTCGGAAATATAAACATATTCCGCCAGACCGTATTTGTTTATCATCGAGAAAACGGCGTCGGTGTTTGTAAACTCCTTTAGGTTTAACAGAAGCCTTATAAAGTCATGCTCCTTGACGAAATCCAAGACCTTTTCAAGCGTGTCCGAGCGTTCCGTGACAAATTCGTTGCCGCGGGCAAGAACGGGTGTTTCGCCGTCCCTAAACGCGACATTAACCTCAATGCAGGTCGCGCCGCTTTTGTATGCCGCGTAAAATGACTCAAATGTATTCGCCGTCTTTCCGCAGCAGCCGGCGCTCGCGATATTCATAAAATGCCGCGGCAAATCAAACGCTTCGCGAAACTCCGCCAGCTTTTCATCTGAAATATGCGTCGCTTTGTAACCGGATACGGCAGTAAAAACAGCTCCGACGACAATCGCCGCCATTATTAAAAAAACAGCGATTTTATCTGGTTTTAACTTTATGTTCAGCTTTTTCTTCAAAGCGGTTTTCTCTCCCTTCAATCGATTTTTATGCTGAAATCACAATGACCCTCGCCATCGTTATTTGCGCGCGGCTCCTCTTAAGCCTATTGTACGCACTCTTTCGTTATATCAATCATCTTGTCAAACTTTTTCTCGATTTCCTCGACAAGCTTAAATTGCGTGCGGCACCTGACAAGGTTGTGTTCCGGATAATCTGTCCGAAAATAGACATCGCCGTTCAAATAGTCGCCGAGGAATCTTATCCCGCACTCATATGTCATCAGCTTTGCCGAAAAAGGAAGCAGCTCAATCTCAAGCTGTGTCAGGCTTTCGCCCGCGGCGCAAAGATATCCTTTCGTGTACTGCTCATAAAGCTCAAGGCTCAGCTTAACCTTCGACAAGTCTTTTTCATCCTCGGCCGCGACGTTTGCGCCGAAACGGATGCTGTCGCCAAAATCGTAAAGCGACAGACCGGGCATGACAGTGTCAAGGTCGATTACGCATATTCCTTTGCCTGTTTTGTTGTCGAACATCACGTTGTTGAGCTTTGTGTCGTTGTGCGTCACACGCAGCGGAAGCTCGCCCTTTTGCAGCAAGTCCACAAGCACTCCGACTTCATTTTCGCGGGCAAAAGCAAACTCAATCTCATCTCGGACAAGGCTTGCCCTGCCCGACAAATCGTTTTTGACCGCCTCCTTCAAGTCCTTGAACCTTGAGACGGTGTTGTGAAAATTAGGTATTGTTTCGTGGAGCGTCGAGCATGGATAATCGGCAAGCATACGCTGGAATTTGCCAAAGGCCTTTGCGGCGTTATAAAATGTTTTTGGGCAGTCAATGCATTGGCATGTGTAAGAGTCGGTTATGAAATTGTAGACTCTCCAATATCTGCCGTTGCTGTCGATATAGTATGGCTTGCCGTCGACTGTGCGGTGAACTCGGAGCGTTTCGCGAAGGACATCACCGCCGTCGGCGGCAATAATGCCCTCCAAATATTTCGTTACATTTTCGATATTTTCCATCAGTTGGTCGGGGTTTTTGAAAACGTTTGTGTTAATTTCCTGCAAAATATAGCGTTTAATGGCGCCGTCTTTTTGGAAGTCAATTACATAAGTGTTGTTAATGTGGCCATGGTTAGACTGGTGTAAATCTAAAAATTCGCCGTCAAAGCAAAAGTTTGAACAAATCTCGTCCTCGTCAAAGTATTTGTCTTGCATTAAAAACCACCCTTAAAAATATTAGTGTCAAATATCAAAAATATTATAGCTTTTTTGGTTAAAACAGTCAATCTCAAAATTTAATAATAAAAGTAATTTAAGATTTGGAATATTGGCGCTGAAAACATGGCGCCGCAAAAGTAATCTCAAAAGCTTTCTGCAATCAAGTTTAATAATATCATGTGTCGTTCTTCTTTTCAATTAAAACTTATATATGCCATTCACAGCTAAAACTTATATATGCCGTTTTGCCGTTTCGCACTTGAAATTTAAAAGCAAGTGTGGTAAACTCATTTCAGCGTTGCTTTAGCATGATAAACTGGCAGCGTGTTAAGGCAACACCGCACAATAATTGTTGTGCGATTGCGCCGTCAGATTTTTCGTCAGGTTGTCTAAAAAGCGCTGGCAATACTTTGTGTATTGCCGAGCATTTTTGGGCGATATGGCGGAAAAGATGCAAGCAAGCGTGCAACAAAGGCTTCAGCCGCTCATTGCGCGGTGTTGCCTTAAATTGCGGGAGGTATGGTTTTTGCCTTTGGCTTGCCGTTTCAGCTCTGTCCAAAATCGAGCACGGCGGGGCGGACAGCAGCCAAACAGCTTCACCCCTTACCTTCGCTTGCCCTGCGGCACACCGTCCCACAGGGCATTGTTTCGGCAGATGCGGACGGTAACTTAAAATCACAGCGTCGGACCGCAAGGCTTCATGCTTTGCCCGTGTCCTTCGCAGAAAAGGATGGTTTTTAAATGAAAAAAACAAAAAAGATTCTTTGCATTGCTTTTGCCGCTTTGTTTTGCCTTTGCACATTTTCCGGCTGCGGAGACAAAAGATCGGCCGCGTCCGACTGGGAATATGTCAAGGAAAACGGCAATCTTGTAATCGGCATCACCAACTATAAACCCATGAACTATTATGACGACAGCGGCACCCTCATAGGCTTCGACACAGAATATGCCGAGGCCGTCTGCAAAAAGCTTGGAATAACGCCCAAGTTTATCGAAATTGACTGGGACAACAAGGAAACAGAGCTTGACGCTTTTAATGTCGACTGCCTTTGGAACGGCGTCACATACACTCCGGCGCGCGCTGAAAACATGGATTTCACAAAGAGCTATATTCACAATTCAGTCGTTGTGGTCATCCGCAGCGCTGACGCCGCAAAATACACTGACACGGCATCGCTTGTCTCCGCAAGGCTTGTTGCAGAGGGCGGCTCAACATCAGAAGATGCGATTTCCGACGATGAAAACCTCTCCATGGCCGACTTTACGCCCTCCGAATCGCTTGTTTCTTCGCTGATGGAGGTTTCAGCAGGCACAGCTGATGCCGCCGCGGTGGATTCCACAATGGCGGACGACCTTGTCGGACACGGCGCTTATGCCGACCTTATGATAATCGACGGCCTTATTCTTGCGGATGAAACCCTTGCGATTGGTTTCCGCACCGGAAGCAACCTCGTAGAAAAAGTCAATGCTGTTACAGACGAGTTTCTTGCCGACGGAACGCTCCAGGCGCTTGCCGAAAAATATCAGGTAAACCTTATAACCGACTGACAAATCAAACCACTTGTTTCCGGCAGGGGTTTTCCCTGCCGGATTTTGAATTAAGGAATGCTTATGGAATTATTTCTTGATGTAACGCTTCACCTGCTTGTCGGCTTTGCCGCCACCTTCAAGCTGTTTTTGCTGACCCTCATCTTTTCTCTTCCGCTCGGGCTGATTGTCTCATTCGGCTCCATGAGCAGTTTTTTCCCGGTGCGCTGGCTTGTGCGTATATTTGTGTGGATGATAAGAGGAACTCCCCTCATGCTTCAGCTTTTCGTGGTCTTTTACGGCCCGGGAATCCTTTGGGGAACCACAATATTTTCAAACCGCGAGGTTGCGGCTGTCGTCGCTTTTGTTATAAACTATTCCTGCTACTTTTCAGAGATATACAGAAGCGGCATTGAGGGTGTCCCGAAAGGTCAAAATGAGGCGGGTCATGTTTTGGGGATGACAAAGCCTCAGATTTTTTACCACATAACACTTCTTCAGGTTGTAAAGCGAATTGTGCCGCCGATGACAAACGAGATTATGACGCTTGTAAAAGACACGTCGCTTGCCCGCATCATAGCTGTGGTCGACATCATCTTTGTGGCGCAAAGATACATAACCTCAAGCGCTTTGATTTGGCCGCTGTTTTATTCAGGCGTGTTTTATCTTTTATTCTGCGGCGTGCTTACAATACTGTTTCGGGCGCTGGAGCGTAAACTGCGCTTTTTCTCAGTTTAATTCGGGGGTGTGAACGGTGCCGGTATTAGAGGTAAAAAACTTAAAAAAGCATTTCGGCGACACAAAGGTCTTAGATGATATAAGCTTCACGCTTGAAAAGGGCAGCACGCTGTCCATAATCGGCGCTTCGGGCAGCGGGAAAACCACCTTGCTGCGCTGTCTGAATTTTCTTGAAACGCCCGACAGCGGAAGTATTTATGTCAACAACGAAAAGCTTTTTGACGCGGACGATAAGTCAACTCAAAAAGAGTCCGAAAAGCGAAAGAAACGTCTGCATTTCGGTCTTGTCTTTCAGTCGTTCAATCTGTTTCCCCAGCACAATGTTTTAAAAAACATCACGCTCGCTTGTGAGCTGCTCGCAAAGGATCAAAAAGATTACAAGCAAAACAAAAAAGAGATTTTGGCTGAGATCGACAAAAGGGCTCATGAGCTGCTGGACAGCGTCGGCTTGTCCGACAAGCTTTTTTCATATCCTCATCAGCTTTCCGGCGGTCAGCAGCAGAGGGTTGCGATAGCGCGCGCTTTGGCGCTCCGCCCCGACATACTGTGCTTCGACGAGCCTACGAGCGCGCTTGACCCGGAGCTGACAGGAGAAGTTTTAAAGGTCATAAAATCCCTTGCCGAAAGGGATACGACCATGATAATTGTCACTCACGAGATGCAATTCGCACGCGAGGTTTCCGATATTGTCATGTTTATGGACGACGGTATCGTCGTTGAGCAGGGCAGCCCCGAAAGTGTCTTTTGCGCGCCCGACGAGGAGCGCACAAGGCGGTTTCTTGAACGCTATTTTGAAGGTTAGCCTTGCCGCATAGCGCGGGGCTTTTTATTGCGCCCGCAGCCGATATTATATTTATAGCCTGTCAGGGCACGGGTGAAGCTCTCTCGGAGGACTGCATATGAGAAAAGTTATGATAATTGCTCACAGGGGCGCAAACCGTGACGCCCCGCAAAACACCATGCCCGCCTTTTCAAAGGCGTGTGAGCTGTACGCCGACGGAGTGGAAACCGACGTCCACATGACAAAAGACGGGCATATTGTCCTCTGCCATAATTACACTGTCGACAAAACCTCCGACGGCAAGGGTCAAATTTCAGATTATATGTTAAGCCAGCTCCTAAACCTTGATTTCGGCTCATACTTTTTATCAGAATTTAAAAATGTCAGGATTCCGACTATTGACGACTTTTTTATCTTTTTAAAAAGCAAGCCGATTAAGCTTATTAACATCGAAATTAAGGCTGACAGAGACAAGCTAAAAAATAAAGAAATAGCGCGAAAGACAATCGAAGCTGCAAAAAAATATAATTTATTTGACAGGCTTTTGATTTCAAGCTTCGACGGCGGCACGCTTGTCTTTGCCAAGGAAATCGACAGCGAATGCAAAACCGGCTTGCTTTACCCCAGAATCACCAAGTTTTTTTCCGACTGGATGTCCCCTCCCCTCCACTACGCGCACAAGATAAAGGCTGACACAATTCACCCGATGGCAAGATTTGTTGACAGACAGCTGATTGCCCGCGCGCACAGACTGGGGCTTTTAGTTAATGTTTGGACGGTGAACAGCATGAAACAGGCGGCGGAGCTTGTTAAGATGGGCGCCGACGGGATAATAACAGACTGTCCGTTTGAAATAAGAACAGTTGTCGGATAAGACAGACCGCGCGGGTTTTCTTCAACCCGCGCTTTTATTTTGCCCTTTGTGAAATTTCATTTCACGGGTGCATGACGATGTAATATGCAAACAGCGCCCCGCATATATATATCCAAGGGGTGCATCCTGTGAAATGCTGCGTAACAGATTTGACCTGCAAGGAAGTAATATGCAAAGTCGACGGGCGCCGTCTCGGGCACGTTTGTGATGTTGATGTCGACACATGCACCGGTCATGTCGTCGCACTTATTATACACGGCAAAAGCCGATGCTTCGGACTGCTCGGGCGCGACGACGATACAAGGATATGCTGGGATGAGATTGACGTTATAGGCGACGACACAATCCTTGTCAACCGCCGCCCGGAAAGGCCGCCCGGCAGGAAGAAAAAGAAAGCCTTTTGGGATTCATTCATAAGATAGGAGGAGCAAAAATGAACGTGACAGACGAAAAAAGGCTGGTTAAAGTTCCGCAAAACCTTATCCTTGAGGACAGACGGATCCTCAATATGTCAGGCGTTTCAGATGTTGACAGCTTTGACGACAGAGTTATTATTGTTTTTACAGAGCTGGGCGAGCTGACAGTCAGAGGCAATGATTTGCACATAAACAAGCTGAGCGTGGAGACGGGAGAGCTGCAGCTTGAAGGAAACATATCATCACTAAGTTACGCCGACGAGCAGCCAAAAAGCTCCGGTTTTTTCAGCAAGGTGTTTCGCTGATTCAAAAGCTTTTGACAAGATGAAAAACTCCGAAAAGGACTTGAGCGAAAGATGATTTATCTTCAGTCGTTGTCATACCAAATGCGCGTCTTTTTGCAGTCCTTCGGATTCGGCTTTATCCTCGGAATATTATATGACATATTTCGCGCCGTCAGGCTTGCCTTTTCATCAGGTAAAAAGCTTGTTTTTATTTATGATGTCATTTATGTTTCGCTTTGCGCCGTTCTCACCTTTTTGTTTTTTTTGGCAATTAATAACGGAAAAGTGCGCGGATATGCTTTTATTGCGGAGCTGCTCGGATGGTTTGTTTATTACTTTTCGCTCGGCACAGTGGCAATTAAATGCAGCAAAGCAACAACGCGGTTCATAAAATGGCTGTACAAACAAATTTCCAAGCCTGTTATCTTCATAATTAGGCTTATAAACTCACTGTTTTATAAAATATCATGCTTTGTCAAAAAGATTTTTAAAAAAATACATAAAAAATCAAAATTTCACTTGAAATTGAATAGGATAATGGTATATAATCTAAAGTGTATATTAGCATTCGGTAAAAATAGGCAGGATTGATTGATTTGCCCCAAAAATCTCGTTTAAAATTCAAGGGAAGTTATCTGCTGGCTATTGCCATGTTGGTGATGGTTGCTTATTTCTTTGTTTCTTTCTTTAATCTGAAATCACAAATAACCGAAAGAAAGTCAGGCATTGAGGAAATTTCTCTTAAATGCCGGATTCTTCAGGACGAAAACGACGAGCTTGAGCGTATGCTCGCCGAAAAGGACATTGAAGAATACGTAGAAAAAAGAGCGCGTGATGAGGATCTCGGTTACGTCAAGCCAAACGAACGTGTCTATTATGACCTTTCTGTTTCAAATTGACGTTTACCGGCTTCAAAATATAATCTTATGGAGGAAACCGCGGTTTTATGCAGTCAGAGGTTGGAGCAATTCTGGAGGGTAAGGTCACAGGTCTTACTGATTTCGGCGCATTTATTGAGCTGGAAAACGGCAGCACGGGCATGGTTCACATATCGGAAGTCGCATCGGCATATGTCAAAAACATACGCGATCACCTTGAGCTGAACCAGCAGGTAAAAGTTAAAATCTTGAGCATCGACGAAAATGGACGCATCAATCTTTCCATTAAAAAGGTCGATGAAAGCGAAGGCGGCGAAAAAGTTCAGTTTCGCCGGGCAGACAGCCAGCGGCCTGCGCAAAGGCAAAATTCCGGCCGCCGTTCTCCCGCGAATGTTTGGCAGGGCAGCAAGCCTCAGCCCTCCTCGTCTGATCAGTCTTTCGAGGAAATGATGGCACGTTTCAAGCAAGTAAGCGACGAAAAAATCACAGATCTCAAACGTTCATCCGAGTCAAGACATGGCGGCGGATATTCTCGCCGCGGAGCAAAATAAGCCAAGGTGTTTTAGAGGGTGGTTTTTTGAGAAAGTTAATACCCACGACAGCCGCGGTGACATTTTTTTTGATCACCGCGTTGCTTTTTTCCTCATGCGGCGGCGAAGATTCGCGTGAAACGACTGACTTGCAGCCGTCGGAATGGAGCTCGGCCGAGGTTTTTCGGCCCGCCGATAAGGATGAAGGCAGTCAGGATGTTACGGAAAATGCCGATAAAACACAGGACAATTACATAAACTCTCTTGTGGGAGAAGCCCTGGACGCCTACTCACTTTTTATTTCCACTGTGCCTGAAATCGATCGTGAGGACAGCATCGAATACGAAAAAGGGCTTCTTTATTACAGGGTGTCTGACAAGAGCCTCAACACAATCGAAAAGTTAAGAAGTTATATGCTCGGATATTTTTCTGAAGAAATCGTCACCCGGCTTCTGAATGTCGAGCGCTATATGGCTTTTGACGACGGCTCGCTGTATGTGCTTGACATAAATATGGGCACCGGGGCGACTGTTTTGAGCGAAAGCTTCACAATCAAGGAGCAGTCAAAAGACAAAAAGTCATATCTTGTCACAGTTGTCAAGGACAAAGACGGCGACGGAAAGCCGGATGTTGAGGACACATTTGACTTTGTTTTGGAGCCGTCAAAAAGCGACTCCTCAAAATGGGTGTTTACAAAATTCACTTATTACAGATAAACTTTTTGCGGCACTGTGCCCAAATGTGCCGCAGGACGTTTGTGATGGAGCAAAATGAGAGAAATTGATGTTAAGACAATTGAAGATACGGTGCGCGGCTTGTTCATAAAGGCAAACAAATTTCTCCCGCGCGACCTTGAGGCGCTCATCCGTCAGGCTTGCGGCGACGAAACCGAGTCGCTGCCCAAATGCATCATGAAAGACATCGCGGCAAACCTTGATTCAGCGGCTTTGCTTGATATACCTGTTTGTCAGGATACGGGCATGGCTGTTGTTTTTTTTGAAATAGGTCAATACGTGCGCCTTGTCGGCGGAAGCTTCGAGAAGGCTGTAAATAAAGGCGTGTCAAGGGCATACACCGAGGGCTATCTCCGCGCCTCGATTGTCGGCGACCCGCTCAGGCGCACAAACACAGGCGACAACACGCCCGCGATAATCCACACGCGGATAGTCGAGGGCGACAAGGTGCATATCACAGCCGCCCCAAAGGGCTTCGGGAGCGAAAACATGAGCGCCCTCAAAATGCTTTCACCGTCCGCCTCAAGAGACGAGATTGTCGCGTTTGTTGTTTCGTCCGTAAGCGACGCCGGCAGCAACGCCTGCCCGCCGATGGTAATAGGCGTCGGCATCGGCGGCGACTTTGAACACTGCGCATATCTTGCAAAGAAGGCACTTTGCCGTCCTGTGAGCGTCAAAAACAAGGACAGCTTTTACAGAGAGCTTGAGGATGAGCTTTTGAGCCGCATAAATGCGCTTCAAATCGGCCCACAGGGTTTCGGCGGCAAGACAACCGCCTTGTCGGTGGCGGTCGAGTCGGCGCCGACACACATCGCGGGGCTGCCCGTGTCTGTTAACATCGGCTGTCATGTAACAAGACATGCCGAAGCGATAATCTGACAAAACGTGTTAACAAACTGTGAAATATATTTAAAACTTGAGGGTCATCACCTTTACTTTTTGTGCGATATGTGCTATAATTATGTCATCTCCAAAGATACCAAAGGGGAATAAAGTAAAAAGGGGATGATGGCTTGAAAATTAGTATTGTGGGCAGAAAGTGTAACCCCCGCGAGTCCTTCAAAAATCACGCGGAAAAAAAGCTTGCGAAAGTTGAGCGTTTTTTCGGCGCCGATACCGAGGTCAAAATAACCGTCACTGTTGAGAAAAGCTTCCAGGTTGTTGAAATCACTGTTGTTTATAACGGAATGATTTTCCGTGCCGAGGAGCGCGCTTATAACATGAACGAGGCGCTCGACAAATGCGTCGATTCCCTTATACGGCAGATACGCAAAAACAAGACCCGTGTTGAAAAAAAGCTGCGCAGCGGCAGTATTGACAGCTTGATTTCAATGGAGAACCATGTTGATGAGGAAGTCAGTTTTGACGTTGTCCGTTCAAAATCAGTCGCGGTAAAGCCGCAGAGCATTGATGAAGCCATTCTTCAGATGAACTTGCTCGGGCACATGTTTTATATGTTTAAAAACGCGGACACAAATGAAGTCAATGTAGTTTATAAAAGAAACGACGGCGGTTACGGTGTCCTTTCACCATTTAACGAATAAACCAAACCGCCGACAAAGACTTAACTTAAATAAACAAAACCGCGCGACAAGCCTTTGGGCGTGCCGCGCGGTCATCATTTGCGGTTTATTTCTTTTCGCTTAGCAGCTTAGCAAGCTCGTCCATGAATGTGTTGATATCTTTAAACTGGCGGTAAACAGACGCGAACCGCACATAGGCGACCTCGTCTATGTCTTTGAGCTTGTCCATTGCCAGCTGACCGATGCGCTCGGAGCTGACTTCCCTGTCGAGCGAATTTTGCAGCACTGTCTCAATCTCAGCCACAGTTTTTTCAACTGTTTCGAGAGAAACGGGGCGCTTTTCGCAAGCGCGGAGCATTCCGCTGAAAAGCTTGGCTCTGTCAAAAACCTCCCTTGATTTATCCTTTTTCACAACTATTATGGGAACGCTTTCGATGACTTCATAAGTCGTGAATCTTTTTCCGCAACTTATGCACTCCCTGCGCCTTCTGATACGTTCGCCCTCGTCTGTCGGTCTGGAGTCTATAACCTTGCTTTCTTCATAGCCGCAAAACGGACATCTCAAGTAAGTCACCCCTTATATTTAATGTTGATATTATACCATGTTTTCTAAATATTGCAAGTGCGGCGCACTTTAATTCCCCTGTGACACAAACATTAATTCCCGCGCGGCGCGGTGATATTAGCTATCGCGGCTTTTTCTTGCGTTTTTAGGGGAAATGCTAAGTTCCGATGCCTGTTAAGACACTGCTCCGAGCAGACGGGCGACCTTTTTATATGAAGAAATAAGCTCTTCCTCGCTGTCAAAGCCGCTCCTGTAAAGCTCGATTATGTAGTTTTTGTCATATCCGAAGCCGCGCATCGTCCTAAAAAACTCCTCAAAATCAAAGATGCCCGAAAGCGGCGGAATGCAGTCACTTTTTGAGTTGTGGTCGCTGATGTGAATGCTGACAATATCCTTTCCGAAAGCGGCGGCAAAGTCAAAAGGGTCAATCTTTGACCTGACGGACTGCTTTATATCGAAGGTGAGCTTAAATTTCTCGCCAAGAGCCGAACGCATTCTTTTAAGAAAATCAACGGACGATGAACGAAAATTGACGACATTTTCCTGCGTCAAAATGACTCCGAATTTTTTTGCCTCCTCAGATATCAAGGCAAAACGCTCAAAATATTCATCTTCTTCTATCCTAAAAGGCGTTTTTTCGCCATGGATTACACATATTTTGCTGTCAAGCTTGTTCATGGCTTCAAATATCTTTTTAAAATCTTCAACCGAGTCAAGGAAACGCCTGTAATATTCGCTGAAAACAAGGTAGCTTTCGCCGAAAGTGAGGTAAGGGTGAACAGAGTTAATATTTATGCCGTAAAAGTCTTTGACCGCGTTTATTTCATTTAAAAGCGGAGGTTCTAACTCGGATCTTGAGTTGAAAAAAATCTCAGCTATCTTTACATCGGCTTTGCCAAGCTTTGATAAAGACTTTTCCGTCTCAAGCGGGTAATGGCAGGCAGTTGATATGCCGACGCCCATTGACTTTCACTCCCATTATTTATGCATTGAAAACTATGTGTAAGCGGTGTTAAAATGTGTGTGGAGTTGATTTATAAAATGCGTACATATAAAAATATTGTCGAAACCTTTGGATGCATGAGCAAATATTCAAAATTTATTTTAAAATTCGGGGCGTTTTATGTCATTGCGCTCGCGACGGCTTCGCTGGCCTTTCACATAGCCGCCGGCCGCCTGACAGATTATTATTACGCCATGGACATTTCACAGCAGCTTTTCAAATGTGTGAACCCGTCAATCGGCATAATCGGGCTTGGGATAATCCTGTTTGAATGCGCTTGCCATGTGTACGCGGAGGACACATAAAAATCATCCGCCGATTAAAGCAAGCAGCAATTCCGACCCGCTGTTTGCGACTGCCCGGACGCTTACATCAAGCTTTTCGCCCAACTCGGCTACTGTCATTCCGTCAAGGAATATATCCTCCTCGTGGCGCAGCGACGACAGCGGAATGAGCAGCTCGTCGCCCAAGCTTTGGTTTGAAAGCCGGCAAAAAATATCCCCGCCTGTCAAAAGCCCCGAAACTGTTATGTCCTCACCAAAGAAGCTGTTAGTAACTTTGACGACTTTGACGTGAAGCCCCTGAATGGCTTGGGCGGCTTTTTCTGATAAAAAAAGCATGAGCGGATAAGCCGCCTCGCCCGTCGCAATTGTAACCTCTCTTGAGCCGCCGAGGACATTGCCGGAGAAGCTTTCAAGCTCCGAGAGAAATTCTTCTTTTAAAAGTGTCCACATACCGACGCCGTTTTCAAGCTGCGGAAAATCCCCATAATAATCCATGCCGGGCATATCCTTGCCTGATTTAATAAAAAACTCATCTGCCGCAAAGGCCATCTTCGGAAAGCCTGACGCGGCGTTTTCATTGTTGAACCTGTCTATTATATCAATGACTTCACCCGCCTGCTTCGGCGTGTAACCCTCTAATTTATGTAAACCCTCGCGATGCTTTGTCAGCCCGACAGGGACGACAGCAACGCTTTGTGTCGCCGGATGCAAATCAAGCAGCTGTGAAAGACTGTATTCAAGCGCGGCACCGTCGTTTATGCCGGGGCAAAGCACGATTTGCGCGTTAATCTTTATTCCGCTGTCGGCAAACTCCCTTAAGTATGATAAGCAGTCCCCCGCCGTTTTGTTCCCCATCATCTTAACACGCAGACATGGATCCATTGTGTGAACAGACACGTTGACGGGGCTTAATCGCATTTTAATAATCCTGTCCGCCTCACGCCGCGTCAAATTCGTGAGTGTTATATAGTTGCCGAACAAAAACGAAAGCCGTGAGTCGTCGTCCTTAAAATACAGGCTGTCCCTCAGGCCGCTCGGAAGCTGATCGATAAAGCAAAAGATGCATTTGTTAGCGCATCTGCGCTGCTTGTCCATAAGGTATGTTTCAAATAAAATCCCAAGGTCTTCATTTTCGCTCTTTTTTATCTTGACTTTCTTGCGCCTGCCGCGCGCCGAATGCAGCTCTATGACAAGTTTTTCTTCTTTTATGTGAAATTGATAATCAAGAACGTCGTTTATTTCATTGCCGTTAATCGCGACAAGCTTATCCCCCGCCCTTACGCCTTTTCCGGCGCAGGGCGAATTTTCGGCGACTCCGAAAACAACGACGGACATAAAACCATCCTCTCATCAAGGCTGCACACAAAAAACAGCCGTCAGCTCTTGAGCGGCAAACCGGGGCGGTGTTGCCCCTAAGCTGTTAAAGCTGATTAAATAGCACAAGACAGAGGAAGGTTCAATTATCCTCCTCTGTCTGAAATCGACGCGTAAGCTAACTGTGCTTTTAAGCGTCCTTTTTTACAACAAGACGACCGTTGTAATAGCCGCACTCGGGGCATACCCTGTGCGATCTTCTGTAAGCGCCGCACTGTGAACACTTTGCAAGCGACGGAGCGTCAAGCTTCCACACGCTGGAGCGCCTTTTGTCGCGCTTTGTCTTTGATACTCTCCTCTTTGGGACTGCCATATGAGCACCTCCTTAAATTGCTGTCAACCTTCAATTATCCAAAAGCTGCTTTAATGCCTCAAGACGCGGGTCAACAGGCTTTTTGCAACTGCATTGGCTTTCGTTTAAATTTTGGCCGCACTGCGGGCAAACTCCCTTGCAGCCGTTTGAGCAAAGAAACTTTGACGGAAGCCAAAGAAAAATATCGTCCGTCACAAGCTTGTCTAAGTCAAATTGAAAACTTTCAATTAAAATCAGCTCGTCGTTTGTGTCGTCATTAAGTTCCGTCACAAGGACGTGCCGCACAGGCACCTCAATGTGCCTTGTCAGCTCGACTGCGCATCTGTCGCATTGAAGCGACAAATCTGTCGAAGCCGTCGCCTCGACTGAAACAACACCCGCGTTGTTTACAAAGCTGCCTTTTACGGCAAACGGACAAGTAAAAGGGCAGACACCGCCGTCGCCGGCATCGGGCAAAATAAACTCGTAGTCGATTTTGACAGAAAACCCGACATTATTAAAAACAGGCTCAAGCTCAAATATCATGGCTACTCTTTCTTTAAAATCATCGGAGCATAATTACCCTGCGCGGCGTTAAAGCTGAAAAAACCACGCAGGGGATATTATAGCTTTTTGAATATTGTTTGTCAATATAGTTTTTATATAACTGTGCAAAAATCAAAAATTCTTTTCGGCAAATCGTCTTTGTCGGCTGAAATTGTCAAGGTAATCTTTTTATTAAAGGCTTTGCACGTCTTATCAATGTCCGCAAGGAAATCGGCCAGTTGTTCGTAATCCTCGCCGCTTATTTTAAGAGTGGTGTCGATAAAAATGTCTGTGATGTCGTGGTCGCCCGCGCATACGCCGCAAAGGAAGCCATAAAACGCGTCGTATCCCTGAATGCCGTAAAAGATGGTGTCTATCAGCCGAACCCTGTAATTGACATCATATGTCAGCTTTGGCTCTTTTTCAACACACACGACATTGCCGTCAGAGCTTTCGACTGCTGAGTTCACAAGCTCTATGAGGTGCTTTGTCTTGCCGGAGCCCTTGTGACCGATAATTAAAGAAACCATTTTTATCATATCCTTTCATTGTTACATATCCAATTTTATAAGTCGGGAGCTATTCGGACAGTCTGTGCAAAATCCGCTCCCTTTCACTCTCAAATCCCGGCATCCCGAGAAGCGCAAACATATTTTTTTTGTAGCTTTCGACTCCCGGCTGGTCAAACGGGTTTACGCCGAGTATATAGCCGGAGATAGCACAGGAAAGCTCAAAGAAATAAATCATCCATCCGGTGTTGTATTCGTCCGCCTTGTCTATCTCAATAATTATGCTTGGCGCTCCGCCGTCGGCGTGCGCAATGACGGTGCCCTCGAACGCCTTTTTGTTGACATAAGACAGCTTTTTCCCGCAAAGAAAGTTAAGCCCGTCAATGTCCTCCACATCGGCGTTGATTGTCAGGTCTTCTTTCGGCTCTGTGAAAAAAACAACTGTCTCAAAAATATGGCGCTCGCCCTGCTGTATATATTGACCGAGAGAATGAAGATCTGTCGAAAAAATCGCGGATGAGGGATATATGCCGAGTCCGTCCTTGCCTTCGCTTTCTCCGAAAAGCTGCTTGAACCATTCGCACATCATTGTGAACGCAGGCTCGTATGCTACGCAAAGCTCTATCTTTTTGCCGCTTCTGTAAAGGATGTTTCTGACGGCGGCATATTTGCAGCAATCGTTTTTGTCGATATCACAGTTTAAGTACGCCTCACGGGCGCCGCGCGCTCCTTCCATCAGGCTGTCGATATCTACCCCCGCGACGGCAATAGGCAAAAGACCGACGGCTGTGAGGACAGAATATCTGCCGCCTATGTCGTCGGGAACAATAAATGAAGCGTAACCCTCGCGATCTGCAAGCTCTTTCAGCTTGCCCTTTGACTTGTCTGTCGTGACATAAATCCTGCGCGCGGCTTCGGCATGACCGTATTTTTTAATAAGCAGCTCCCTGAATATTCTGAAAGCCACGGCAGGCTCTGTCGTCGTGCCTGATTTTGAAATGACGTTTATTGAAAAATCTTTGCCCTCGCAAATTGAAATAATGTCGGAAACAGCGGACGGGCTTATTGTGTTGCCCGCAAAATAAATTTCGGGCGTGTCCTTTTTTAGCGCGTTGTAGTTGTTTGACTTTATCAGCTCGATAACGGCTCGCGCGCCAAGGTATGACCCGCCGATGCCTATGACCACAAGGACGTCGGAATCAGACTTGATCCTTTCCGCGCAGGTCTTTATCGCCTCAAACTCGTCCCTGTCATAGTTTATGGGCAAGTCAAGCCAACCTGTAAATTCGCTGCCGGCGCCGCCGCCTGAGCGCAGGAGATTGAACGCCTTTTCAACTTCGGGACGGATTTTCGCAACCGCTTCAGGCGTCACCTCCGCTCCGGCATATTTACAGTTGACAAAAAGCGACATAATATTACCCCCGGTTACACTTCCAAATAGTTTTACAAGATTATTTTAACCTATTTGAACGTGCTTTTCAATAGAAAACAGGTAATATTAAAAAATATATAAATCACGGCTCAAAGCTTGGAAGTTTCTTTCAATCATAAGTTTAATTGGGAATTGTCAGCTCGAAAAGACATTCAAAAGCCTTTTATATATTATGCCCATCGTAAGCCGTCCGACTTGTGCGGGGGCCGTGAGGTTGTAGTCGCCTATAATTTCGTCGTCAAGCCGAAAAACAACCCTGCCGAGAACTTGACCTTTTTCAACAGGCGCCTCAACGTCGATGGAAAGAGTAACCTCCTGTGTCAAAGCGTCTTTTCTTCCTTTCGGTATAAGGATTGAGGTCGTGTCCGGGAGCGACGGCTTGATTTTTTCCTCTATGCCCTTAATAACCGCCACCTCTGTAATAAGCGACTTGTCAATTTCAGGCGTCACTGTCTCATAATTTGAAAAGCCCCAGTTAAGCATCGCCTTTGCGCCCTCAAATCTGTCGTCGCTGCTCGGGCTGCCCATTACAACCGCAATGAGATGTGTGTCTCCCCTTTTCGCCGTCGCCGCGACACAGCAGCCCGCTTTGCTTGTCGTGCCTGTCTTCAAGCCTGTCGTTCCCTCATAAAATCTGACAAGCCTGTTTGTGTTCACAAGCTCTGTCTGACCGCCGCGCAGCGAATCCATCCAAACTGTTGTGTACTCCTGTATGATTTCGTGCTTCAAAAGCTCCCTCGACATCAGAGCGATATCGTGCGCCGTCGTCAAATGATCTGCCGCCGCGTCGTCAAGGCCTGTGCAGTTTTCAAAATATGTGCCGGACATTCCAAGCTCTTTAGCTCTTTCATTCATCATGTCGACAAACGCTTCACTGCTGCCCGCAATCTGCTCTCCAAGCGCTGTGCAGGCGTCGTTCGCGCTGTAAATTGCAGTGGCTTTCAGGAGGTCGTCAACAGACATTGTTTCCCCTTCCTTAAGCCATATTTGCGACCCTCCCTTTGACGACGCGTTTGTGCTTGTCGTCACCATGTCGCTAAGCTTGAGCTTCCCGCTGTCAATTGCTTCGGCGACAAGCAAAAGGGTCATAATCTTTGTCACGGACGCCGGATAAAGCTTGTTGTTTTCGTTCATCGCCATCAGCACCTGACCTGTCCCCGCGTCCATCAGCAGGGCCGCCTTTGCATTGACAAAAACAGGCATAGCTCCTTGCTCGGCAATGACAGGCACGCTTTCGCCGATGTTGCCCGAAAGAAGATAGCCATCCTCATAAAAAACCTCGTCAGGCTCGTCTCCGACTCCTAAAACAGAAAAAGCGCAGGCGAACGCCACGCATAACGACAAAAACAGAACCAAAGCGCTTTTTAAAAAACTTTTATCCATTTTTCTGCTCCCCCATATATTAATACTTATATAATAAATATGCAGACAAGTGTGATTAAATTACATCCGCTGCCGCTGTTTGTCGCGCAAAGTGTGCTGTTTGAAGTATTTTACGTTCTGCTGATATGCGGTCATGTGTTAAAACATCGTTGAAATCGTCAATTATTTTGTTAAAACCTTGAAATCGAGGCATATATGGATTATACTTTAAGTTGTTGTTTTATAAAATAAAGGGAGTGATTGCCAATGAAAAACAACTCAAACAACCCAATGTCCGGCGTATACGCGCTGATGCTGACGCCGTATAAGGACGACAGGACAATCGACATTGAGGCTTATAAGGCTTACACCGAATACCAGGCGTCCACCGGGGCCGGATTCCTCGTCCCTGTCTGCGGCACGTCGGAGATGTCCCTTCAGACTCTTGACGAGCGCGAGCTGCTTACCGCGACTGCCGTTAAATACGCAAACGGTGTTCCGATTTTCGCGACGGCAAACCTTGAGCCGTCCTGGTTTGCGCAGGTCGAGGAGGTAAAAAGGATATCGGCGACCGGCGCCTCGGGACTTGTTTTTATCACAAAAGGAATGGGCGACGATAAGGAACGCCAATATACTTACCTTTGCGAGCTTGCGAGCTTTACGGAGCTTCCCATCGTGCTTTATGAATATCCGGGCTGCAAACCGCACATAATGGAAGCCGATGTTTACAAAAGACTTGCAGACACAGGCAAGTTTGTCGGCATAAAAGACACGACATGCACTTTGAAAATGATTAAGGAAAAGATTGCGGTGCAGGGCGGCTCAAACATCCTCCAGGCAAATGTGCCGCTTTTATATGAGTCTTACAAGACGGGAGCGCGCGGAGTTATGGCGACGACGACAAGCTGCGGAGCGCAGCTTTTTCAAAAGATGTGGGATGAGTTTACGGCAGGCGATTTTGAAGCTTCAGAAAAAACCTTTCAGCACATCATACTTCTTGACTGCGCGATAGACAGCGGTTTTAACTGCTCCGCAAAATATCTTGTCGGACTTCAGGGAGTTAAAATGAACTGGATAAACAGAAGCGCCGCGACACTTGGCGAGGGAAGAATGAATGCGCTCAAGGTGTTCCACGACTGGGCAAAGTCAAACGGATTGATGAAATAACCTTAAAATAATTAAAGCGCCGCCTGAAAAAGGCAGCGCTGAAAGCCCGCGGATAAAATATCAAACGTTGTTGATGTCGCCGGCAAGCTTCAAAAGACCTGTCTCAAAGTCAATTCCGAATCTTACGTCTGTACCCGCTTCGCTTGTTCTTTTTATGCTTTCATAAACAAAGTCAACGGCTATCCTTGCCGAATCCGCAAGGTTTCTGCCCTTTAGATAAGCGGCGATAAGGGCGCTCGCGTAAATATCGCCTGTCCCGTGATACATTCCGGGGATGGTTTTTGACATCGCGTAAAAAACCTCGCCCGTTTCTTTGTCATAAGACGCCGCGCCCATTCGGCCTTCATCCAAGCCTATGCCCGTCAGCACGACCTTTGATGGCCCTGCTTCCGCAAGGTCAAAAAGCAGGCTTTCAATGTATTTCTTTGTGAACGGCCCCTCGCTGTATTCCCTGCCGAGCATGAAAACAGCTTCGGTGATGTTTGGGACAATGATGTCGGCGACAGCGCAAAGCGACGCCATTTCCGTCGCAAACTTCATGTCAAACAAAGCGTACATTTTGCCGTTGTCAGCCATGGCGGGATCCACGACGGCGATGCAGCCGTCAGTGCGGAAATCGCTTATAAATTCCTTAACAATTTCTATCTGCCTGCGGGAGCCGAGGAAGCCGCTGTAAATGGCGTCAAACTTTATTCCGACCGACTTCCAGTGAGCGGCAAACGGGCGCATATCATCCGTCAAATCCCGGTAGGTATATCCTGAAAACCCGCCTGTGTGAGTCGAAAGAACCGCTGTCGGCATTATGGCGGTTTCGATGCCTGCCGCAGACAAAATCGGGAGCGCCACCGTGAGCGAGCATTTTCCAAACCCGGAAATATCTTGAATGGCGGCGACTCTTTTTTGCTTTTGCATGGCGGCAAGGCTCCTTTCAAAAATATAAAGCGCCCCCGCACAAGCGGCGACGGGCGATTAAACCGCCTGACGCCGACAGACGCGCAACATGGGCGCCGACCGTTTAAAATGCTGTGTTTTCTTGATTATATCACACTTTTTACGTGTTTTCAACATAATATTTTTTAATTTCAAGGTGATAAACTTGGCTGAATCAGGTTGTAAAGACCTAAAAAAGAATCAATCCGTCCGCTCAAAGCTTCTCCTTTTTGTCCCGCCCGCCTTAGCGATTCTCTTTATGCTGGCAATATTTTTCGCAAACGGGATCTTTCCTTTCGGAGAAGGCAGCATCGTATACGACGATATGACACAATGCAACGTCCCCGCCTTTTATGCAGTGTGGGATGCTCTTCACGGCGACGGAGGACTGCTGTTTAATTGGAAAACGGCTTCCGGAATTTTTGTCCAAGGTGTCTTTTCGACTGCCCTAAGCCCTTTTAATTTGCTTTTTTTCCTGATATGTCCGCGCGAGATGATACTTGAATGTATGTCCTTTTTCTTGATCTTAAAAATTGCTCTTTGCGCCTTTACATCTATGCTCTTTTTCAGCAAAAAGTTCAAGATAAGTCCGTTTTGGCATATGCTTTTCAGCTTGATGTATGCTTTTAATTCTTACATCCTTCAATATTTTGTCAACATTTCATGGCTTGAGATTGTCGCCGCTTTCCCTCTTGTCCTGCTTGCGCTCGACCACCTTTTCAGACGGCGCAAGATAGCTCCGTATGTGCTTGTTTTAACATATTGTCTCATGATACAGCTGTATATCTCATACATGATATACATCTATCTTTTTCTCGTCGTCGGGCTTTACATTATCATGGTGATTCCCAAGGAAATAAGGAAAGTTTCGATTCTTAATTTTGGAATCGGTTCTGTTTTGGCGATTCTTTTGTCGGCGTTTTCTTCAGCGACATCATATTTTTCTATGACTGCAAGCTCACGCTTTCAAAGCGCAAGAAGCTACCGCGATATTGTTGTAAGCGCCGCGGGAAACCCTGTGACAAAGCTCGGGATGCTGTTGATTTTAACAGCGCTGCCGACGGCGATTGTGTTTTTGCTTGCGTTTAAGATGCCGAAGGAAAAAAGGAAAATAGGCTTTTGTCTTCTTGCCGTGCTGACGTGCGCCGTGCCCGTTTTTTTTGAAAACATTAACCTCATGTGGCACATGGGCACATATGTTATGTTTTCAATGCGTTTTGCTTTCATGCTCCACCTCACGCTTTTGACGTGCTCCTGCTTTGCCGTCGAGCGTTTCGGGAGCAGTCTGTTTTTTAAAGGCAAGTCTTTTTTTGCGGTTGTTCCGATTGCAGTTTCTCTCTGCGCGGCGGGGTTCGCCGCGTGGCTCATGCTGAACAAAATATATACAGAAAACAGCACTTACGCTATTATTGACAAAGTATCCGCGCCGGTGATTATTCTCGCCTTTTTGTTTTTATTCTTCTTTTATGTCATCACTGTCCGTTTCGGAATAAAAAGGTTGGCAGCTGTAACAGTCTGTGTAATGGTGTTGTTTGAAATCGGTTTTTTCGCAAATCGGGCTTTTTCAAGCGGCAAGCCGCGCCAAGCGGAATACAGTCATGACTTTATTTTTGACAGCAACACGATTTATGATGAGCTGGACTTGCCGGACGACAATATCACGCGCATAAAAAATATTGACGCGTCGCTGAACTCTAATTATCCGCTTATTATCGGCTATCCCGCTATGTCAAATTTTACGCATATAATTCCGCTTGAAATTAAAAAGAACATGATAAACCTTGGATATTCGTTTGTTTACACGCGGATTCTTGACACCGGCGGGACATATTTTTCCGACGCCCTTTTAGGCTGCAAATACACAATCAGCGCTTCCCCTCTTTCTGATGAGTTTTATTCTTTTAAAGGCATGGCGGGAGATTATTTTGTTTGTGAAAGTGACTTTTCTCTGCCTTTCGGAGTTGTGGCGGACGGGGAAATCATCAAATCCTCAATAAACGGTGCAAATGTCTTTGCGACAAATGATAATGCGGCAAAATCAATCTTTGGAGAGGGACTGTTTGATTTTCCGGATTACAGCCGTTTTATATCAGAAAAAAACGATTCTTCTTATCGCACGGCGACATACACGTTGAAGGTGGAAGGACAGGGGTGCCTTTATGCCGCGTTCCCCGCCATGAGCAAGCGCAAATGCCTGCGTATAAAGTTCAACGGTGAGTCTGTTCCCGTGCCGTCGCTTGACGACCCGACAAACGACAGATTCAGCACAAGATTTAATAACGGAGCTTTAAACCTCGGAAGCTTTGATAACGAATCCGTCACCATTGAAATTGATTTCTTCAACGAGAGCGTCATCTCTCCCGAAAATCTTAAGATTAACCTTGCCGTCCTTGACACAAAAAAGCTTTCGGAACTGTGTATGTCGGCAAACGGCGCTTACGATGTCCAAACAAGCTCGCGCTCTCTCACGGCAAAAGCAGTTTCAAAAGACGGCGGGGACTTCCTCTTTTTGCCGATAGCTTTTGATGAGGGCTGGAAATGCAAGATTAACGGCAATCCTGTTAAAATTGAAACAGCCGTCGGCGCTTTTATGGCTGTTAAGCTTGAAAAGGGCGTAAATAACATTTCACTAAGCTTTATGCCTCACGGCATGAGAGCAGGAATTGTGATAAGTGTGCTTTCACTTCTTGCATTAATCGCCATAATTATATATAATAGAAAACACACAGTCAGCGCGCGGCTTGAAGGACGGTTTCTCACTGTTCTTGAAAAGAGCTTTATTATTGCTGTTTTTGCCGCTTATACTGCCGTTTATATAGTGCCGATGATTGTAAAAATCAGCAGTTTCATTATCTCGAAGCTTTAAAGGGCGGATTGTTTTGAAAAAGATCAGCATTCTTGTTCCATGCTACAACGAAAGCGAAAACATTATTCAGATGAGCGACGCCTTGACCCGCATGGCGGAGTCTGAGCTTTGCGGCTATGATTATGAAATCGTTTTCATTGACAACCACTCGTCAGACGGCACGCGGGAAATTGTTGAGGATGTCTGCAAAAAAGATAAAAGAATCAAGGCGATATTCAACTGCCGCAACTTTGGTCAGTTTAATTCCCCTTATTACGGCATGCTGCAAGTGACCGGGGACTGTGTCATCGTGATATGCGCCGATTTTCAAGACCCTGTCGAGCTTGTGCCTGTGTTTGTAAGGGAATGGGAAAAAGGGTACAAAATCGTATGCGGCATAAAAAAGGCAAGCAAGGAAAACAAAATCATGCGCCTTTTGCGCACCTGTTACTACAAGATAATCAAAAAAATGAGCAGCACAAAGCAGATTGAGCATTTTACCGGTTTCGGGCTTTATGACAGAGATTTTATAGAAGTCCTGCGCTCTCTTCACGACCCTCTGCCTTTCCTGCGCGGCATTGTCGCCGAGCTGGGGTTTAATCGAAAGGAAATTGAATATACGCAACAAAAAAGGCGGGCGGGGAAAACACACAACAACCTTTACTCACTGTATGACGCCGCAATGCTGAGCTTCACATCATATACAAAAGCCGGGCTTCGGATAGCGACCTTCGCAGGTATTCTTGTCGGCATTGCAAGCTTTGCCGTGGGGTTAATATATCTCATCCTCAAGCTGATTTTTTGGGACAGGTTTCCGATGGGTATGGCGCCCGTTTTGATAGGTATGTGCTTCCTCGGCGCCGTCCAGCTTTTCTTCATCGGGTTTCTCGGCGAATACATTTTAAACATAAACACAAGGGTGATGAACCGCCCTCTTGTCATAGAGGAAAGGCGCATTAATTTTGACGATGAATAAAGCATATCAAATTGAAAACAATATCCTAAAGCGAATCTTAACATAACAATTTTTTAACAGGAGTGATTGAAATGTCTGCTACGCATCTTTATTCGGACAATTTTGAAAAGGTGATTTCCTCGTCTCAAACGCCCGCGGTCGTTGACTTTTGGGCAAGCTGGTGCAACCCCTGCCGAATGCTGGCGCCCGTCATCGAGGACTTATCCGATGAGCTTGACGGCAAAGCCGGTGTTTACAAGCTTGACGTCGACGAGGCGGGAGATGTCGCCGCCGCTTATGGCGTCATGAGCATCCCGACAATAATAATCTTTGTCGGCGGCACCGAAAAAGAGAGGATTGTTGGGTTCAGAAGCAAAGAAGACCTTCTGAAAATTGTTGAAAAGTATCTTTAATCAATAAAAAGGCGCGTTATAATCCAAAAGGGACGCTCCAAAGCCAAAGATAAGCAAAAATAAAATAACGTGCAAAACCACAAGCCGCGTCTTTTGCCGACACGGCTTGTGGTTTTTAAGCTGTTTCTGCCAATCCGTCAAGCGCGGCGTTTTAAAATCAAAAAGGTGTTTGACAAACGCGGCGCGACATCCTGAATTGTCACATCAACGATGTGAATATTTCTCGCCTTGGATTAGGTATTACAACATGAGACACAAGCTGGCTTTGTGCGCCGCACGCCGCAACTCCGCATTTTACAGCCTCGTTTACCGCCGCGACGCCGCCCGTCAAAACAACAAACGACTTGCCGCCGATGCCTGTGCCGAGACGGACATCCATAAGCGACACTTCAGCCGCTTTGACTGCCGCGTCAGCCGCGTAAACCGCCGCCGTGATGCTGTAAAACTCCATCACGCCGACAGCGTTGACGTCTCCCGGCTCCGAGGCAAGGTTCACGGCGTCAATCACAGAGGGGTGGACGCGCGGGATTACAACACTGTCTACGACGTGCTCCCCGCCTGTCCTTTCGCCTGCCTCAAGCGAAGCCGTGACAGCCGACACTTCACCTGTGATGAGGATATTATATTTTCCCGGACAAACAGCCTTTGAAAAAATAAGCTGAACATCCGCCGCCTTTAACATCGCGTCGGCGGACTCTATCCCTCTTGCAATGCTGTTAAGCTCAAGAAATCCGATTGTTTCCATCATATAGCATTACCCTCTTGATTCTATTACGATACTGTGTTCTTTTATTTTGACTGTCCCGCTGATGCTTGCGTGAAGGTTGGCGCCAAGCTTCCCGTCAGGACATTTTGCCACTGTTTGACCCTTCGCCACTTTGTCGCCGTCGCGGACGACAGGCACCGACGGCGCTCCGATGTGCTGCGACAAAAGCAGCTCCGCTTTTGTCGGCTCAAAGACTATAAGCTCCTTAATGTCAAAGTCATAATAATCGACGACGCCCGCTCGTGCCGCCGCTCTTTTTGTGGGGATTTTTCTTAAGTCCCTCATTTTGCTTTCTGCCTTTTGCCCGTCGTCCCCGCCGCGTTTTATGCCTGCCTCGGCGAGCGCGGCCTTTATCACTGAATTAATTCTTCTCGGCTGCAAACCCATCGGACAGGCATAGACCTCACACACGCCGCATTCACAGCAAAGAACGGCATTTTGAATGTCGCGGTCAGCCAAAAGCCCGTCAAGACTGCCGTTCAGCCCTGTTTTTCTCATTATCATGTGTGGCTCAATAGGGTGACCGAGCAGATATCTCGGGCACATCTGTGTGCAGTAGTTGCACTGTATGCACGACGATCTTGCGCGGTTCAGCATCTGTCGGATTGACATCGCGTTTGTTTTCTCAATAACGCCGCCTTTTTTCAGCACAATTATTCCCGACGTCGTTTTTGTGACGACTTCGCTGTGGGATTGTTCGCGCGTTATTACCTTGCCCATCATCGGACCGCCGGAGATAATAATGTAATCGTCTGTTTTTGCGCCGCCCGCCTTTTCGATGCAATCCGAAAACAAAGTGCCGATTGGCACCTTTTGCACCGCGGGGGTGTTCACCTCTCCCGTCACCGTCAGAAACTTGTCTGTAAACGGCTCGTCTTTCATCGCGCCGTGTACGCAAAGCATTGTCGCTGCGTTTAAAACGACACATCCGACATCAAGCGGTATGCCTGACGGCGGAATAACCCTGCCTGTGACCTCGCGGACAATTATATGCTCGTCGCCCGCCGGATAAAAGGTTTCCAAAAAGTGCAGGTTTATTGTTTTGGAAAAGCCGCCGGCTGTAATGGATTTTTGCAAGGCGGAGATTTCTTCTTTGTAGCTTTGTTTCAGAGCTATCACACAAAGATTTGCCCCGACCTCATTACGGACAGCCTCTGCGGCCGAGACAATTTCGTCAGCAAAGTTTGTCATTATGTATCTGTCGGTGCGAAGCAGCGGCTCGCACTCCGCACCGTTAATAATCAAATATTCGACCTTTTTCGCAAGCTTGACGTGCGTCGGAAAACCGGCGCCCCCGCAGCCGACGACACCGGCGGCGAATATCTTATCTTTCAAGCACAACACTTTCACCACATTTCAGGAGTGAATTGATATTATTTTTTTGCTTCACGCTGCACTTCCAACGTGTCTATTATGCCGACAATAGCGCAATCTATGGGCAAATCGTCGGCTCCGAGCGCGCGCCGCGCCGTGCTGCCGTCAACAACAAGAACCTGTTCGCCCACTCCCGCGCCCACAGTGTCGGCGGCGACAAAGGTTTTTGCCGATTTTTCATTTGCACGTGTCTCCTTTACGATCATCAGCTTGAGCCCTTCAAGCCCGGGCTGCTTTTTTGTCGCCCAAACGTGGCCTATTACCTCACATATAAGCATCGGTGCGCCTCCCTTAAACTATTTCGATAACCTTGCCGGAATGAAGAAAAACATCCCTTGCCGACGGAGTGACAACTGTCCCTTTTTTAAGAAACACTGTTGTTTCTGACGACTTTTTCACAATTGATACTGCGACAGCCTCCGTGATTATGCCCTCAGGCAATTCGCCGCCCGGAGCGGAGCGAGCCGTGTATTTGTCGATGGGAGTCTGACCGCTGACAAGCTTAATCCCAAAGCCTTGAAGCGTCCTGACATATCCCTCAAGAAGCTGATAAAACCCTCTTGACATTGACGGCGATTTCTTTCTGAACGTCAGTGCGCTGTCGAAAAGGAGGATTTCAGTGCCGTTTTGAAGCCCCGATATCACAGCGCACTGGACGGCGCGCGTGTTTCTGCCGAGAGCTATATCAGCAAGCTCCGTCAAGCTCAATTCTGTTAAAAAAATCTTTTCAAACTTGACTATATCTTCCTCGCAGGTGTAGCTTTCGATGCCGAGGATATTGTGCCTGCTTTTGATTGACGGCGGAAGCAGGTCGGCGTTTCCTATGACAAGAGCCGCGGACATTCCGCTTTTGTCGTCACTTTTGTCGTCGATCTCGTTTTTGCCCTCGCTCATAATCTTCATAACCTCGCGCGTGATAATTTCAATGAGCTGTTCATTTGAAATTTCAGGCATATAATCACCTCGATTTATTTTCATCGCCTTTTGAATCTTAAGGCAACACCGCGCAATGAGCGGCTGAAACCTTTGTTGAACGCGTATACACAGTCGTCCCGCGTCAAAGCAAGGTGCTTGATTATTTTATTATCGTGCCTTCCATGCCTTTTTCAAGGCAACAGGCGTTTGCCTCGTCAAAGTCGATGTGCATTGCTGGCGCGTAATCTTCGCTGACTCTTATGACGACATCATCGAAGGTGAGCGGGCGCCTGCCCCCGACTTTGACCTTGACGTGCTGATTGTTCGAAACTCCGTGTGCTTCGGCATCGCGGGGGCGCAAATGTATGTGCGCTTTTGCCGCGATTGCGCTTTCACGCGCAAAAATTACGCCTTTTTCGCCCGAAATGAAAACATCGGCCGCACCGCTCATGTCGCCCGACATGTTTACAGGCGCGTCAATGCCCAGCGCGCGGCAGTCTGTCAACGACAGCTCGACCTGCACCGACGGGCGTTCGGGTCCTAAAACAGCCACATTCTCGATGATTCCTTTCGGAGAAATAATTTTAACACGCTTGTCGCTTAAAAACTGCCCCGGCTGTGAAAGCTCACGAACACAATTAAGCTTTTCGCCGCTTCCGAAAAGGTTTTCCACGGCTTCTTTTGTGAGATGTACATGGCGGGCGGAAGCCTCGATGAGAATTTTGCTGCCGGCGGCTTCGTCTTTTGCCGCTCCGTCCGCGGCGCGCCGCTTTTCAAACACACGCTCGACTATTTCTCTGATTTCATTTTCGTTCATTTTAAAACACCTTCATTCAGCTGTAATAACCCATGAGCAGGCGGCAAAAAATGATATGCATACAGCTTGAAAGCCTGTTTAGCGCCGTCAGAATATCTATCCTGTCAGGCAGCGCCGCGGCCGCCGCAAGCTCGGCTTCACGAACCTTTGCCCTAAGCGCGTTGACAGCGGCGGGCAGCTCGCCCATCGTATAGTCGGGGACGGGATGGCTTTCAAGCCCCAGCTCCGATTTTATGTCGTGTGAAACGCGGCGCAGCTCAGGATAAGAAAACCCAAGCAAGCGCGGCTCCTCCAAAGGTGAATTGTTCACCTCCGCACCAAGAACAGCTCTCGTAAAAAGCAGTGTTTCCTGCAAATCCTCCGCAAGAGAATCCATGCAAAGCCTTGACGCCGCCGTTTGGACAAGTATGATGTCGGCTTGCAGCGTGTCCATTTTGCCTCTGAATTCGATAACGGGGTGAATTTTGGGCACAATCACATTTCCGCGCAGGTGTGTCATGTTTTCCGGCTTTATGTCATATTTTTCGCCCGGAGCCGTGCCGATAAAGGCACTTTTCGGCGCGAAAGCCTTAGCCTGCTTCGTTTCATTGAAACAGGTTTTTTCGCCGTCTGTGACGACAATTTTTATGCCCCTTGCATCAAGGTACTCCTTTGCCGCGGGCGTCACAAACACATCCGGCGGCACGGAGTATTCCTTTATGCCGTCAGTCTGAAACGAGGCCCTAAGGTCCGCTTCCGTCAATATCCTCATTGTGATTATTTGTCGGACGACTTAAGAACGGGAAGAATCTGCTCGACATCCCCGTGCGGGCGCGGTATCACATGGACGGACAAAAGCTCACCGACCTTTGACGCGGCCGCCGCGCCGGCATCTGTCGCCGCCTTGACCGCTCCGACATCGCCCCTTACCATAACCGTCACAAGTCCGCCGCCTATGTGAACCTTGCCGATAAGGCTGACATTTGCCGCCTTAACCATCGCGTCTGCCGCCTCAATAGAGCCGACAAGTCCTTTTGTTTCAACCATTCCGAGTGCTTGTAATGCTTCTGCCATTGTTTAATCCTCCTGAAAATAGTTTGTATAATTATAACACGCGGCAATCGCCGCGAATTAATCGTCTATGAGCTTCCGCCCATGCGTGAAATAACCTCGCGCGTAATGCGCTCAATCTCATCCCTCGAAAGCGAAGGAGGTGATGTCGGCGCAGATCTTCGCGCCACGGGCGGTGCGGCGGACGGGGAAACAGAAGCCCCCGCGCCCTTGGAGTTCAAGTCCTCAAGCTCACAGCATCCCCACGCCACACGGCGGATGTTTATGAGATTCAGAGGCGTTATGTTGTCGCTTGTCGCTCCCTTGCCGACAGAGCCGCAGCCGAGAGTCAAGGCAGGCGCAAGATTTGTGGTCGCGCCGACACCGCCGAGCGCTCCCGGAGTGTTGACAAGAAGTCTGGAAACAGGCTTTTTAAGCGCGAACTCACGAATTATCTTGTCGTCGCCGGAGTGTATCGTCATTGTGTGCCCAAGCCCCTCGACATTGAGTATCTGTATCGAACGCTCACAAGCAGCCTCCCATGAATCCTCAACATAAAAGGCTAATATCGGACAAAGCTTTTCTCTTGAATACGGGTTTGTTTTTGAAACCTCCGTTTGGCGCGAAAGCAAAACCCGTGTGCCGTGCGGAATATCTATACCCGCCATTTCGGCGATTACCTCGGCGGTTTTCCCGACAATCTGCGGATTCATCGTGCCGTTTGAGCGGAGGATGAAGCCCGAAAGCTTTTTTGAGCTTTCATCCGACAGGAAAAAGCCGCCTTGAGCCTTTATTTCATTGACGACTTCGTCCTCTATGCAGCGCTCTGTGACAATGGACTGCTCGGACGCGCAAACAGTGCCGTTGTCGAATGTTTTGCTGTCAAAAATGCGCTTTACAGCCATTTTGACATCGGCCGTGCGCTCAATATATGACGGCCCGTTGCCGGGTCCGACACCAATCGCGGGGTTTCCCGAGCTGTATGCCGCTCTCACCATCGCCTCGCCGCCTGTCGCAAGCACAATGCCTGTGTCGCGGTGCTTCAAAAGCTCATTTGTCGCTTCCATCGACGTCATTTCAATGCAGCCTACGGCGCCTTTCGGCGCGCCTGCCTCCGACGCGGCTTTTTGGATTATCTTTGCCGTTTCGACAATGCATTTTTTTGCGCCCGGATGCGGGCTTATCACTATCGAATTTCCGGATTTTATGGAGATGATAGCTTTGTTCATCGTGGTGGAGGTCGGGTTTGTGGACGGAATAAGCGCGGCGACGACACCCATCGGGACGCCAATCTCCAAAATCCTGTCACGCTTGCTTTCGCTGATTATCCCAACTGTTTTCATGTCCTTAACGTAATCCCACGTCATGACGCTGCCGAGCAGATTTTTAAGAGTTTTGTCACGGCTGTTGCCAAACCCCGTTTCCTCGACAGCCATTTCCGCAAGCTCCGCGGCGTGCTTTGAGCATTCGGCGGCAATATTTCGGCATATATCGTCAATCTTGTCTTGGCTGAATGTCGCAAGTATCGCCTGCGCCGCTTTTGCCTCGGCGACAAGCTCCCTCACCTCTTGGATAGACTGAAGGTCTTTGTCAAGCGCCATCTTAAACGCCTCCTTTAAAATACCAATGGATTTTCCGCCGTTTCGCAGACAGAGTCCGCGAAAGCCTCGCACGCCGCCTTGCACGCCGCCTGGTCGCCGACGAGAAGACCGCCTGCGAAGTTTGTTTCGGTAGGCGGGCCGTAAAACACCTTCAGCTCTACATCAGCGGCTTTTAACGCGGCGTCAAGCCCCAGTAAAGCCTCCATAGGCGGCGCTATCAGGTAAGCCATGGCTATGCCCTCCGTGACATCCGCCTCCGATGAAAGAAATGAACCTGTCCTTGATATACAGTGCGCGAAATATATGATTGAATCGTCGTCCGCGGCGCTGTAAAAAAAACTGTCGTTTTCCATAAAGCTGATTGCCGCCTGAAGCCCGCTCCTGACTTCCTCCGGCTCGTCTGCCGCAATTACGCCGACAAACTCGCCCGCAAGCTTTGTGGACGCGTTGCCGGATCCGGCGTACATGCTGCGCGCGTAAACAACTCTTACTCTCGCCTTTTTCGTCGCTTCGTCGAGCGCCGCGTAGGAGACATCGTCGCAGTCTGTCGTTATGATGCCGAGGCTTCGTTCATGCTCAAGCACTCCGAGCGATCTTAAAATCATCGGGTCGGCGTTCGGAATTATTTTCACGCTTAATATGTTTGTTTTAATGGGATCGTGTCGCATGGCTTATCTTTCCTTTCGGCAAAAATTATCTGTTTGCCAAATCAACTCCGCTTGCTTTCGCGTTAAGAATCTTTTCTATCAGCTCGGCAATATATGCGCCCGCTTCAACGGCAGCTGTGCCTCCGCTGTGGATGTTGGACACGACTGTCCGCCGCGATTCGGGCATTCCCACCCTTGCCTCATATGTTATATAAGCGCTCATGCTTTCGGATGTCGCAAGCCCGGGGCGTTCGCCTATAAGCACACAGACGACTTTCGCGCCCAGCGCCTCCGCAATTTCTTCCTGCGCGCCCACCCTGCCGAACCGCACAAAAAAGGGTGTGCCGACAGAAATCCCCCTCGATGTCAAACCCTCTGTTATCGCGGGAAGAATTTTTTCCGCGTTCGCGTTTATGGCGGTGGAGGAAAGTCCATCGCTTAGATAAATCTGAACATCGGGATTCGGCCTGCACCTTGTCTTTATCTCTTTAATCGCGTCGTCTGAAAAGCTCCTGCCGAGGTCGGGACGCGTTAAAAATGTGTTTTTGTCCGCACATTTTGTCTGAATCTCAAAAAGCCCAAGCCTTTTGATTATCTCCTCGCCGACATCTAAAAATACGGCGTCCTTTGCCGCCGCGTGGTCGGCGCGCAGTGTGATCATTGTGCGGGTGTTCAGCCTGCCGCCTGCCCTGCCCACACCTATGCGCGCCGTTGTTTTGCTTTTCATCCTTATCAGCGCGTCGTAGTCCTCGGGATCCTTCAGCAGCAAAACGGCTCTTGATTCGCTTGAAGTGATATCCTCAATCGCCTCATCCCCGCCGTTGTCTGAAATGCCGCCGGAAGAATCGGCTTCGGAAATGCCGCCGTCAAAAGAGCCGTCAAGCTCCGCCTTTGCGCCCTCCGCCGCGGCTTGGAGAGAGCCGATTTCGGAAAGCACCTGCGCTACTATATCTTCAATCATCTTTTTGTCAGTCATTGCGCTTCGCCCCCTTAACCGAGCCCGGCGGCCGATGTGAATATTGTAGGATCGCCCGCCCTTTTTGTCAGCCTGCCGTTTTCGGTGATGCCCATCTTTTCGAGCCACATATCAAATTCGCGGATTGGCCGCTTGCCCAAAACTTCTCTGACAGCGCACGCGTCATGATATGAATTAGTTTGATAGTTTAGCATTATATCATCGCTCGTCGGCACGCCGATTATGTAGTTTGCTCCTGCGGCGCCAAGCAGCAGCGCAAGATTTTCGACATCGTTTTGATCCGCAAGCATATGGTTCGTGTAGCAGCAATCGCAGCCCATCGGAACGCCCGAAAGCTTGCCCATAAAGTGATCCTCAAGACCCGCTCTGATTATCTGCCTGCTGTCGTAAAGGTATTCGGGACCTATAAATCCGACGACTGTGTTTACCATGAACGGCGCAAAGTTTCGCGCATAAGCATAGCACCTTGCCTCCATGGTCACCTGATCCGCGCCGTAGTGAGCGTCGGATGAAAGCTCGCTGCCCTGCCCCGTCTCAAAATACATGACATTATTGCCGGATGCCGTGCCTTGTTTTTTCATCAGGTCAACGGCTTCTGAAATTGTTTCGGTACCGAACCCAAAAGCCTTGTTGCCTTTTTCGCTCCCCGCTATCGACTGAAAAATCATATCGCAGGGCGCGCCGCGCCTGACAGCCTCTATTTGTGTTGTGATGTGACCCAGCACACATATCTGAGTCGGAATCTGAAATTTGTTTTTTATCTCATCAAGTGTCTTTAAAACTTCGGAAAGGCTTGAAACTGTGTCGTTTACGGGATTTAAACCTAAAAGGGCGTCGCCGCAGCCATAGCTTAAACCCTCGAAAAGCGACGCTGTAATCCCCTCGATATTGTCCGTTGTGTGGTTTGGCTGAAGCCGTGTGGACAGTGTGCCGCGCAGCCCTATTGTCGTGTTGCAGCGCGCCGGAACCTGAATCTTTGCCGCGCCGTAAACAAGGTCAAGGTTTGTCATCAATTTTGCCGCGGCGGCGACCATTTCCGCCGTCAAAGCCTTTGAAACACGTTTAATATCCGCCTCCGAGGTTTCGTTTGATAAAATCCATTCGCGCAGCTTTGCGACTGTCCATGACTTGATTTTGTCATAAATACGCTCGTTTATGCCGTCTTGATTAAGTCTCGTCACGTCGTCGCTATCGTAAGGGACGACGGGGTTTTCGCGAAGCTCCGAAAGACACATTTCAGACAAAACCTCTTTTGCCGCGACACGCTCTATATCGGAACGCGCGGCGATACCGGCAAGTATATCCCCGGATTTTTCTTCATTTGCCTTTGCCAGCACCTCTTTGACGCTGCCGAAGGTGAAATACTGCCCGGAAAGCAGGGTTTTGTATGACAATTCGCATCCCCCTTAGCCGAAAATAAGTGTTTTTACGACGACGGGAACTACAATCCCGTCCATCAGCGGCTTTCCTATGTCTATAAAATCATCTTGTGAAACCTTGATGGAATCCAATGAAATCACACTTCTTGCGCCGCCTGAAAATTGTTTTATCTGCATTCCGAGAGCCTTTGCGATGTCGCATTCAAGGACGACAATTATCGGCTCTCCCGCGGGCAGGACGCTGTCCATTGCAGAGGAAATTGCTTCGCCGAGTCTTTTGATTGATAAAAAAGAGGGATCCGGCTCGCCGCGCAGGGCAAGTACGACGGCGCCGCCGCATTGTGACAAAAACCACCTCGCGCGCTCCTCAAGAACAGAGCTGTCGCCGTCAAAGCAGGATTTTTGCTCGCTTTCACTAATTCGCAGCACGGGAATGTTTTTAAGCGGAAGAATATCCCTCGCATAGTCTATCGTGCTGCCTGAAATTGAAGTCGTGTATGTTCCCGCGCCGATAACTGTGGCGCTTATTGTTTCCGATGCTTTTATGAGCTTGAAGTCCGACACCAGCCTGCTGTTTCTGACAGCGTCGCCGAGCAAAACGCCGATATCGCCGAATTTCAGCTTGTCCCGCTCGTCGTCATAAATGAAATTTGCCACGCCGCCGGAAAAGCAAACGGCGTTGACAGGCTTATTTATGACTAAATCGGAGCTGCCGCTTGTTTTTATCTTATCAAGAAGCTCGGTGCGGCCGCCGATTCCGAGCGAACGCTCCAAAAGAGCCGCCATACCCTCACACAAAAGTGAGAGGTCATTCATTGAAGTTTTTTTGCCCGGGACAATGTCCGCCCGACAGCTTTCAGCTATAAGCCTTGCGCTTTCGCTGATGTATGTGACAGTCATGTCGGGTGAGACGGTGACAAGCCTGCCGCCGATATCAACGCATCCTTTTGAAACAGCGTCCCCGCAATCAAAAATCGCGATATTCGCCGTGCCTCCGCCGATGTCAATATTCGCCACTGTTTCTCCGTCCTTAGAAAAAGCGGCGGCGCCGCTCCCCTTGCCGGCGATTATCGCCTCAAGGTCGGAGCCTGCCGTAGAAACAACAAACTCGCCAGCAAAGCTTGAAAGCTGCTTTAAAACGATTTCTGAATTTTCTTTTTTTGCCGACTCGCCTGTTATTATGACAGCTCCCGTGCCGATGTCCGCGGGGCGAAAGCCTGCGTCATTGTAAACATTTTCGACAATGCCTCGAACCGCCTCGCCGTCAATCAGTGAGCTTGATTTCAATGGGGTTGTGTAAACGTCGCTTTTGTAAACAACTTTTTTGTCAACGATGGAAATCTGAGGGACTGAAAAATATCCCGCCGTGTTTTCCATCGACAACCGGCTGAAAACAACCTGTGTGGTGGAGGTGCCTATGTCTATTCCGACAGAAATTATGCTCTGCAAAACACAGCCCTCCATTATCAAAAACGTTAATGGCATTGTATCATAAGGTACCGCAATACTCAAGGCACTTTGAACCAAATATGTTAATTTAATTATATATCACGGTTTCCTGTTAAGACTAAAGGCATTATACATCATCTTTTTACAAATTGCTACATTTATTCTTGACTTTCAGCAAAATGCTGAAAACTTTTCATTGAATTTCTTTTTTACTGTCTCCGCTGTTTCGGCAATTTGAAATACTGACGTCGCAATCGCACAACAATCATTGTGCGGTGTTGCCCTAAAATAAGACTTTTGCGCTTCTTTGCTGATTGCCCGGGCGTTCCCTTGGCAGGACGGCATCAAAGCCCGTCGATTTTGTTTCTTAACATTTGCGGAGGCTGTCGTGTATGCCGCCATGTCCGCTATGCCTGATATGCCTGATAAAATGCAGCTTTCGGATCTTTAAAATCCTGTAAATCATCCGATGCTGAATTTTTGTGTGTCTCACGGGAAGTTATTTGAAGCTTTGAAACATTTTCAGAAAAAGTTAAGATTTCTCTTTTCATTTGGTATGTTTTTGTGGTATAATCAGCCATGGAACATTTCTTTTTTGTTTAAGCGTATTTTACTTTTCTGACTTAAAGATCTCATAAATCAAAGGTTCTGCCCTCACTTTACAGTGTGTTTTTCCGCCATGCGCAAACTCAAATTGATTAATGCCTTTATTTTTATTTGCGCGTGGTGTATAATATTGTAAGAATCAAAAGGGAGGTGCGTTTATGCACGGTGAAACATACATAAACAAGGTTACGGAGACAATCAACGAAGCGTGGTCGACACAGCAGGAGCAGCTTTTGCGCGTGTCCGAAGTCATGGCGGAAACAATAAAGCGAAAAAGCAGCGTCTTTGTTTTTGGCTGCTCACACGCAGGTATGCTTGCCGAAGAAGTCTTTTACAGGACGGGCGGTCTGGCGATAATTAACCCCATCTTTTTTTCAGGTGTTTTGCTCAACACGCGCCCTGTCACAATGACGAGCGAGCTTGAGCGTCTGCCGGGGCTTGGCAAGATTATACTTGAGAGCAACAATTTAAAATCCGGTGATATGCTCATACTTCACTCCAACTCGGGGAGAAACACCGTCCCGATAGAGATGGCTGTTGAGGCGCGCCAAAAGGGAGTTTTTACAGTCGGCTTCACAAGCCTTAAGCACTCAAACTCCGTCACCTCAAGGCACCCGTCGGGCAAGCATCTGTGTGATGTCTGCGACATAGTCATTGACAACTGCGGAGTGCCGGGAGACGCCGCGATAAAGCTTGAGGGTCTGGCGGAAATGATCGGACCCACATCGACAGCCGTCGGCGTGTCGCTGATTAACAGTATTGTCATAGAAACGGTGGAAAAGCTCATTGCCGACGGAATTGTTCCACCCATATTTATGAGCGCAAACCTTGACGGCGGCGACGAGCATAACAAAAAGATTTTTGACGAATACGCAGACAATATATTTTATATGTGACCGTGAAAGGAGGCGGGCGGATTGCCAAGATATGATGTTGTAAATTATGACGGCAATCTCAGGATAAACACAGAGCTCAAGGAAGAAAATATTGCGTTTTACAGCTCAAGACACAAGCCTTTCAAGATATTCGGACTTTATAACTCAAAGGACGGTCAGGCGTTCAGGCGCGTACCGCAAAATGTCGCGGAGTCCACGAGCGAGTCCGTTAAGAATCTTAACCTTAACACGGCGGGAGGGCGCGTTCGCTTTTCCACCGATTCCGAATTTATTGCGCTAAAGGTTTTGATGTCATCTCTTTGCCACATGCCGAATATGCCGCTGTCGGGCTCGTCGGGATTTGATATGTATGTCGGCGACGAGTTTTGCAAGGCATTTATACCGCCGATAAAAATTAAGGACGGCTACGAGGAAATATATCATTTCGGCTCAAAACGCATGAGGGATATTGAAATAAACTTTCCTCTTTACAACCCCGTTGACGACTTGTTCATAGGGCTTGAAACATTTTCCGCCGTAGGCGACGCGCCGCAATACAAATACAAAAAGCACGTGGTTTATTACGGCTCGTCAATAACTCAAGGCGGATGCGCTTCACGCCCCGGCAACTCATATCAAGCGATAATTTCCCGCAAGCTTGGCTGCAATTATATTAATTTCGGGTTTTCGGGGAGCGCGAAAGGAGAGGACGCCATAATAAACTACATCGCCGACCTTGACATGAGCGTGTTTGTCTGCGACTATGACCACAACTCGCCGAATATAGAACACCTGAAAAACACACACGACAAAATTTACAAAAAAATGAGGGGCAGAAATCCCGGACTGCCTGTCATATTTGTTTCAAGACCCGATTTTGACAAAAATATTGACGACGCTTCAATGCGCCGCGAAGTCATTTATGAGACTTATTTAAACGCGCTGAACAGCGGCGACAAAAATGTTTTTTATATCGACGGGAAAAGTCTTTTTATGGGCGAATACAGGGACTGCTGCACCGTTGACGGCACACATCCGAACGACTCGGGCTTTGTCCGTATGGCGGATATAATCGGCAAGGAGATAGAGCGTTGCCTTAAGGGGGTGCAAAGGTTATGAAAAACGAAACCATAAAGTGTATTTTATCAAGGAGGAGTGTAAGAAGCTTTTCAGACAGGAGCATAAGCAGGGAGGATTTGGGCTTAATCGCCGAGGCCGCAAGGCTTGCTCCGAGCGCGAAAAACAGCCAGCTGTGGAAGTTTACGGTTCTTCAAAGCAAGGAGCTGATGAACAGGCTTTCAAGCGAGATTGCTGTCTGCCTTAGCAGGGGCGACGATTATGACTTTTATTCACCGAACGCCCTTTTAATCGCCTCCTGCGACAGGGAATATGAATACAGCAGAGAAGATTGCGCCTGCGCGCTCGAAAATGCCTTTTTGGCCGCTCATTCCCTTGGAATAGGTTCTGTTTGGATAAATCAGCTGTTCGGCATTTGCGGCGAGCCGTCAATCAGAAAAATACTTGACGATTTAAAAATACCGTCGTCGCATGATGTTTACGGCATGGCTGCTTTGGGATACCCTGACGCGGAAATTCTGCCCGTCGATAAAAAGACGGACAATATTGAATTTATTTTATAAAAATGGGGGAAAACTATGAAAATTGCTTTTATGGGTGCAGGCAGCACTGTGTTCGCAAAAAATGTTCTCGGTGATGTAATGTGTTCCGAAGCGCTGCGCGACAGCGAGATATCTCTTTATGATATCGACAAGGAAAGACTTGAGCAGTCGGAGCTTATGGTTAACACGCTTAACAAAAACATCAATGACAGCAGGGCGAAGATAAAGTCATACATAGGCGTCGAAAATCGCAAGGAAGCTCTTAGAGGTGCTGACTTTGTCGTCGACGCGATACAAGTCGGGTTTTATGACCCATGCACAATAATTGATTTTGAAGTGCCGAAAAAATACGGTCTGCGCCAGACAATAGCTGACACGACAGGAATCGGCGGGATATTCCGCGCGCTCAGAACAATACCTGTGCTTGCCGATTTTGCGGCAGACATGGAGGAGGTTTGCCCCGACGCATGGTTTCTTAACTACACAAATCCGATGGCGATGCTTTCGGGCTTTATGCAGAGATACACGGGAGTCAACACAGTGGGGCTTTGCCACAGCGTGCAGATGTGCGCGAGAGGGCTGCTAAACGACCTCGAAATCGAATACAGCGAGCCGATAAAAGAATGTATCGCGGGCATCACTCACATGGGCTGGCTTGTTGAGCTTTATGACGCGGACGGAACAGACCTTTACCCCGCCGTGCGCGCCGAGGCGAAAAAAGTGCTTGAAAGCGGCGACACAACTCACCATGACCTTGTCAGGTATGAATACATCCGCCGGTTTGGATATTACTGCACGGAGTCAAGCGAGCACAACGCCGAATATAACAGCTTTTTTATCAAATCAAAATATCCGGAGCTTATAAAGCGCTACAACATCCCTCTTGACGAATATCCGCGGCGCTGTATCAATCAGATTGAAAGCTGGAAAAAGGCAAAGGAAAAATATCTCAACGGAGAGATAAGACATTCGAGGACAAGGGAGTACGCCTCTTATATTATGGAGGCGATGGTTACGGACGTTCCTTACAAAATCGGGGGCAACGTGCTGAACAAAGGTCATATAATCCCCAACCTTCCGGAAGAAGCCTGCGTTGAAGTCGCCTGTCTTGTAAACAAATACGGCGTTCAGCCCTGCATGCAAAAGCCGCTGCCCGTTCAGCTTGCCGCGATGAATATGACAGAAATAAATGTACATCTGCTCACAATCGAGGCGGCTGTCACGCGGAAAAAGGAGCATATCTACCAGGCGGCCATGCTTGACCCGCACTGCTCAAGCGAGCTGTCAATTGACGATATCATTTCAATGTGTGACGAGCTTATCGACACACACGGAGATTGGCTTCCCAAATATCATTAACATTTGATGACAGCTAAGGCAACACCGCGCAATGAGCGGCTGAAGCCTTTGTTGCATGCTTGCTTGCATCTTTTCCGTCATATCGCCCAAAAATGCTCGGCAATACACAAAGTATTGCCTGCGCTTTTTAGACAATCTGAC
>JAAYIY010000036.1 GCA_012523185.1 Clostridiales bacterium | reverse complement strand
TTCAATTTCATGCGCCGTATTCAGGTAAACCGGGGAATCACGGGATTTTCTTGCGTGGATATATACGCCGCTCCTTTCAACGTGGCCTCTGACTGAATTTTGCTATTTTTTCAAGTATTTTCGCATCAGCAAATCCATAGATTGCTTTGTTGGTTCCAGCCCGTGTTCATATGCATCCGCATAAATCCGAGGGAGCTTTTTCAATCGGAAGTTCATATCGTCAATATCAAATGCGGACAGATCCAGTTCGTCTGTTCCAAGCCACTGGCGGTACTGATCGTATTGCTTACCCGTTTTTTCTTTGAAAGCTTTGGCAATGTCCTCTAACCAGCCGGGGCCGCCGCAGTCTTCAATTATTCCGTACCCCGCGCCGTCAAGAACTCGAGGCAGCTCCTTACCGGGGAGGTCTTTATCTTCAATGATTTGTTCAAGTATGAGTTTGATTTCCCAACCGTCCCCAAAGTCGTATTGGAGAGTGAGTTTGTCTCCGACCTGAGTGATTATGCGCGGCAGTTTCTCGGTTGCCGCATTAAGTGCATCCTCATCCTGAAACTCGGTTGTCATTTCGTTTTGGACTTCAAAGCGAGTGATTTTATCTTTAGCTCTGAAGAAAATAAGATTATCCAACTCTTTCTCCTTATGCCGCTCCTTCATGTGCTTATAGTAGTTTTCTACTAACGGTACCTCGAAGCAAAACAGATGACTCGCCTGCATTTCAAACATCGTCATAACTATATAGCCAAGCCGCGCCATTGTGATATTGTTCATCACTTGAAAGCGCCGCCACATTTTGGGTGTGTAGCCGTCGAGCTTGGCATAAAACTGATAAATAGGTTGTGATGCCATGTGGAAAACTCCCCTTTCGTATTCTAAAATGTCATAAGCATATCGCGCAACTTTGCACGGAATGCCGCATCCTGCGCCGGTGCGTGTTTATAGGTGCCCGCCAGCATTACGAATCTTTTTTGAGTGATGCCGCCCGCCCTCCCCTTTTTGAACTTCCCTGCGTAAATTCCCACGGCATCATACCGGCAAGTTTCGCCCGGAGGACAACAGAGCGCACCAAGCTGTTTTTATTCCGCCGCGCAAGCACCGATTGAATCGGCTGTCGCTTGAAGCTTTTTCAGCTTGATGAGACAGCAAGACTCATTGGCAAGTGTCAGTATCGGCGCAAACGCCTCCGCCCTGAAGATTTCTTCGCGAATCGGCGCCATATCGTTTGCCTCATCCAGCAGAAAAACCTGCGCCGTCACGCCGTCCTTTGCAAAAAAGCCGGAAAGCTCGACCGCGACCGGCCGCGCCGCCGCGTTTTCGTCCATACTGAAATGCGCAAGCATAACGGCCGCTTCCTCGCCGTTGGACGCTGCCGCCGCATAGATATCCCGGTGGTCTGATGTTACAACGGCCGCTTCCCCCAACCGATACAACGTGTTAAACATTTTGAACGGATAATATCCTTTCAGACACTCGTTGACGAAATCCGTGGAGAACAGTCCGTTCATGACGCAGGGCCGCGCGTCATAATACATCAGCATGTCCACCGGAGCGTTCTGGCAGGCGCACATCACGGCGGCGGAAAAGGCGGCCCCTTTCATAGATTTTTCGGATTTGAGCGAATAAATCCAGTCGTCTCCGTCAAAGCCCTTGACAAAGTTCCACTCATTGAGGATGCTTTCCACATGGGAATAGCCGCATTCATCAAGGATTCCCTTGATTTTGCAGACGCTTTGAATCACCTTTTGAGGGTCGTCGGCATATCGGTGCCAGGAAAAGAAGTCCAGCGGCGCACTCAGCCGGACGAGGAATTCTTTCATCCAGTCCGTATCGCCGGCAATGGCCGGGCCGCCGATTTTTAAATGTGGGAAGCAGCACTTTAAATGCCTGGCGGCAACGTCATAAAACTCAAAAAACTCTTTTTTTGTTCCGCCCCAACAGCGTTTGTGCCGGGAATCGTCGGCGTCGAGATCGGGCTCATTCCAGATTTCCCAATATTCGATGCCAAAATGAAAGCCGTCGGCCCAGCCCTCGGTGTAGTGCCGGATAATCTGTTCGCAGATCACGGCCCATTTTTTGAAGTCTTTCGGCGGAAGGGTGCCGTATTTTTTTGGCCAGTGCTCAATCTTGGAGCCTAAACGGTAGAAGGTTTTCGCGCCGCCCATGTCGATCACTTTCAGGTATTCGTCCGTCAGGCAAAAATCATATGACGCGCTGTCGTAAGGGTCGCCGTCGAAATCGGGGAACAGGGCGTGGATGTCCACCGTATGCTCCCCGCCGTAGTTGGCATAAAAGGACGCGTCATGCGTGCGCGCGTAGGGTATGCCCGCGTCCCTGTAAGCGCCGAGGTTGGTTATTCTCTGGTCGGGATAAAACTTGTAGACCGGCCCATTATTGACCGCGTGCATGGGCTTCACTTTTCCGTTCTTTTGCTCGAAATCCACCGTTACTGAATTCATAAAGCTGCCTCCTGTTTACAGACCGTATTTTTCAAACAAGGCCGGGCTTGCCTGTTCCGTTGACGGTAAAAACGCTTTTCAAACGCCCGCAGGGACGCCGGGTCAAAGGTGTTCAGCTCTAAAACGTCCTGCGCCAAAGCGTTCATTTCCTCTTCGGGCAGGTCTAAGCCTATCATAGCATACAGCGCGGGGCGCGCGGACGGGGCGTTACGGACACAGGGGGAACACATAGGACCGTCTCCTGTGTCCCCCAACATGACCTCTTTAACAACTGCCGCTCCCCCAAACAATAACGCCCGGAGGAGCCGTTGCCGTGGTTTAATCGTGCCATTCGCCGATGCCTTCGGTTGCGCTTATCCTAACCAACAAATAACCATCTGTTAGTGACAAATCCGGATCACATAAAGCTATATTTCGAATCCCCGTTTCTTCTGGCTTAAAAGTATTAACAGTCTCCCACCAGACAGCAACCAAATAAGTTCCTTCAGTCGTTGTGATGGAAATGTCCACGCCAGCTTGGACTATTTGCCTGCCTTTCTCGTGTCTTTCAAAGTAACTGCCGCCGCCGCTTTTCCATGTGATCTCATTGATGTCACCTTCAATGGCATCCATTAATTCGCCGATCTTGTCCGGCAGGTCTTCCACATTCTCCTTGATGTTAAGGCACATCAACGCTTCTAGAGCGGCAATGTCTCCCTCTTCAATGGCACTCGCTATTTTTTCTGCGCCGATAAACGAATGGTTTGTTCGCTGTTGATACGAACTGAGTGAGCCACTTCCTTTTGGGAACAGCGTTAGCGTTTCTGTCTCGCGGTGGGTGCTCAGGGTGGTTTTATGCTCGGTTTTAGACGTGTACTCATTTAATTCACTCTCAGCACAGGACTCGTTGGGAAGGGGGTCATATTGGGAAGGTTCTTCGGTCAAGCTGCTCAATTCTTCACCAAGTCTATCGAGTGGCGTGACACCATTTTTACCACAGGCAACCAGTTCAGCCACCAGTGCCAAGGTGCACAACAGACCAAGAGACCGCTTCATGTAACCAACTCCTTAATTGATGTCCGCCAACTTGCGAGCGTTCGGGAGGCATTAATCGTGCCATTCGCCGATGCCTTCGGTTGCGCTTATCCTAACCAACACATAACCATCTGTTACAGACAACTCCGGATCACATAAGGCTATATTTCGAATCCCGGTTTCTTCCGGCTTAAAAGTATTAACAGCCTCCCACCAGACAGCGACCAAATAAGTTCCCTCAGTCGTTGTGATGTAAATGTCCACGCCAGCTTGGACTATTTGTCGGCCTTTCTCGCGTCTTTCAAAGTAACTGCCGCCGCCGCTTTTCCATGTGCTTTCAACAATCTCACCTTCAATAGCGTCCATTAATTCGCCGACCTTGCCCGGCAGGTCTTCCACGTTCTCCTTGATGTTGAGGCACATCAGCGATTCCAGCGCGGCAACGTCTCCCGTTTCAATGGCGCTCGCGATTTTTTCCGCGCCGATAAACGAATGGTTTGTTTGTTGCTGATGTAAACTGAGCAAGCCGGTTGAGTTGGGGAACAGCGTCAGCAGAAAGGCGACAATACCAATTACAATTTTGTCTATCAGTTTCGTCAATTTGGTCATAACAATGATCCCCTTTAATTAATATCTGATCTCAAATTGCCAGCCGCTAAGATTATACATATCAATATCACTATAATATTTACATGGTGATGGTATTATCCCCAAAAGTTTACAAGTGCATTGTGACGGATGCTCGCCGCACAGAACACGGAAAGGTTTCCCCGTTGTATCCGACCATTCTATTTCTTGCCAGCTTCCTTGACTTTTCCGAATCACTCCTTCTTTGTAAAAAGGCTTCATCAAGTCTTTGTGCCTTCCACTGCCTGCAAAGGCAACCTTCAAGCTTACATGCAGCTGATTCATCTCAGTGGCATATTGGATCCGTGGCGTGAATGACGTGATCCACCGGTTGGTCTGCTCAAAATCCGTCGTAAGGGCTTCTCCTTTGTACGATACGTTCATGAGCGTGTGCACCTGAAGATTTTCGGCATCAATTTCATAATAACCAAGTGCCATTGTTCATAGAGCCTAAGCGCTTTTTCCTGAACGTCTTTTATAGTGATTATTTCTCCCAGGCAAACTTAAAGTCGACGCTGAGCTGATCGCGGACGTCGGACAGCGATTTGCGTACCTGCTCGTTGAGCGGGATTCCGGTTTCGCTGCGTTTGAGATATGCCAAATATTCTTTTTCTCCCGCGGTGTAGATGCGCGATTGCCCCTGCGCTTTTTTAGACGCCCGCAGCTGCCGCAGGATGTCCCCTGTCGTCTTTTTAAACGCCTCCACGTCGATGAAAGCGTTTACGTCGATTGCGATGAAGAAATGCCCTAAGTGATAGGGCTGCTTGCTGCCGTCCTTCTCTATGCCGCTCAGTGTTTTCAGAAAAGAGCCCGCCTGCAGCGCAGCCGAAAGGATTTCAACAACGGCGGCGTATCCGTAGCCCTTGAATCCGGCCAGATCCTCGCCGATACCGCCCAACGGAGCCAGTGCGCAGGTGCCGGAGCCAAAGCCCTTGATGGCCGCGCCGGGATCGGTCACAGGGTCGCCGTTGCTGTCGATGACCCAGCCTTCGGGCATTTCCTTGCCGATGCGCTCATAATGCTCTATCTTGCCGCGCTGGGTTATGGACGTGGCGCAGTCCAGAACAAAGGGAAAATCCTCGTCGGTGGGCATACCGAAGGTGAGCGGGTTGGTTCCCAGCATATTTTCCACGCCAAAGGTCGGCGCGATAGAGGGACGCGCATTAGTTCCGGTGATGCCAATCATGCCCGCTTTGGCCGCCATAAGGGCGTAATACCCGGCAATGCCGTAATGGGTGGAATTACGCACAGCCACCATGCCCATCCCATACTCCTTAGCCTTGTCAATTGCCATCTGCATACTTCTCACGCCGATGACATGACCCATGCCGTCGTGTCCGTCCACCACGGCTGTCGTCTTGCCCTCGCGCACCACCTCAAACCGGGTGTTTACATGCTGAATGCCTTCGTTGATGCGGTCGATGTAGATGTGCTTAAAACGACCCACTCCATGGGAATCAATGCCGCGCTTGTCGGATTCGATGAGCACCGCGGCACAAATTTTTGCCTCCTCCTCCGGGACGCCGATTGCCGCAAAGGCGACCGCCATAAATTGTTCCGTGCGCTCAAAGGATTCGTAATAGATTTTTTCAGCCATAATTTGCTCCTTTCTTTTTCGTCATGTTTTCCGTACCTGTGCCCCGCAGCTTTAGGTCAACACCGCATAATGAGCGGCCGGAGCCTTTATTGCGCGGTGTTGACCTGAAAAAGCATAAGCACATAAATCCGCACGTCCTTGTTTCTTCTTCTAACAATCAGTATAGGTTATGTTGTAATAAATATCAAGAGCAGCCACTATATTTTTATCCGGGCGGCAAGGATAACTTCCATGGGCGAGATAACGCAAGGTTTTTCGGATTATCGCCATGCGCGGGAAGCAAATCCGCGCACGGTCCTTAGGGCAACACCGCGAAAACCTGCCGGAAAGGCTGACAGGTTCTCATCTTTCATTAAACTTTGCTTTACTTTAAAGTATGTCAAATCGTAAGTGGTGGACATCATTACATTTCAGTTTTGTTTAATGCCTCAAAGACCTTGCGGAATACAAGCTTGTTCGGGCAGTAATTATCGTGAGCGAATATTTCTATTCCGCTCCTGTCTCTATATTCCATTATTGCCGCGGCGACAGCGGCACTGCGGGATTGTCCATATTCACACTGACAAATAAAGACGTCCGATTTATCCCATACTTCATTGTAGAATACAGCTATTTGTCCGGCTTGCTCGTCCGTGATAATATTGTACTTTTCTTCAACCCTGCATTTTTCTTCGATTGTAGGATTTTCCCCCAATTCATCAATAAACTCATCGTTATCCACATCGTCAAATGCAAGCTGTAAAATAAATTGCGGTTTATTAGTTAATGCGGCAAAATCACAATCGGCATCGGCAATGCTTATCAGCGCGGTTGGAATATCAAAAGGACGGTCAGCTAATCTCTCGATGACATTTCTGCTCATAATTATAATTTTTCTGTTGTATCCCACAAAATCAATCTCCTTAAAGATAACATTATAATCCTTCGCTCTTATAAAAATTATTATACAACAAAAACAAAGTTGTGCAAGTTATGGCTTTAAGTATTTTGCTGCTTATGTAATATATTCCCTGTAATATTTCACAGTGCTTTCTATGCGAACGGTGTCAAAGCGTCTCGGTCACGCCGATATGTCAACAACAATGAACATCTACACACACGCAATACAAAAAGCAGGCGATACTGCGTAACCGCCCAATAACTCCGCGTCTTTAACGCCATTATCAAAAGCGTTAGAATAAGTTGTCGCGAACAGTCCGACGAAGCGGCCGGATTTACGCCGCTTGACACGACGACACATCCGATTTGCTGC
>JAAYIY010000002.1 GCA_012523185.1 Clostridiales bacterium | reverse complement strand
GGGCATGACGGATCGCTTACGACGACTCACGCCAACTCACCGAGGGACACTTTGGCGCGTATCGAAACAATGGTCATGATGTCCGGCATGGAGCTTCCTCTTAAAGCGATAAGAGATCAGGTGGCATCGGCTATTGACATGATTGTGCAGCAAAGCCGTTTGCGCGACGGCACCCGAAAGGTGACGCAGATTACGGAGATTGTCGGCATGGAGGGCGATGTCGTAAGTATGCAGGACATTTTTGTGTATGAGACGGAGGGTCGTGTGGATGCGTCCGGCAGGTTTATAGGTCAGTTCAGGGCGACGGGCGTCAGACCAAACTGCATTGAAAAAATAAGAGGAAACGGGGTGAGCGTCAGCAATGAATGGTTTGCAGATTAGCATACTGATACTTGTTTTTTCACTTTCACTTTTCAACTTCTTTTTTTGGAGCGGAATAATAGGCAAAATCACAAAAAACCGCCGAAAGGTCGAGGAGAGGATAGAGTCCATCGAGGGCAAAAGGCTAAACATATTTGACGGCATCAGCAACAAGCGACAGCAGAAGAAAAAGGCGCTTGAGACAAAGGCAAAAACAGTCCAATCCGCTCAAAAGCAAAAGCTTATGAATGTGATATTCAACGAGCTTATTCTTGCCGATATAATGATGAGACCGGAAGAATTCAGCATGATGTGGATAATTCTTGCATTTGGACCTTCAAGCTTGTCAGCTCTGTTTTCGGCAAACATAATTTCGTCAATCACGCTTGCCGTTGTCGGCATGGCGGCTCCCATCTTTTGGGTCAAAATGAAAAAGAAAAAGAGGACAAAGCTCTTTGAAAATCAACTAAGCGACGCCCTGCTCATAATGTGCAACTGCCTTCGCTCAGGTCTTTCTTTTCAGCAGTCGCTTGAAAATATCGCAAATGAGATGCCGTCGCCCATCAGCATTGAGTTCAGCCGCGTTACAAACGAAATCAAATACGGCGCCACTCTTGAGGACTCGCTTAACAACATGGTGGAAAGGGTCAGGAGCGCCGATTTGATGCTTGCTGTATCTGCTGTCAACATCCAAAGGCAGACGGGCGGAAATCTTTCATTTATACTCGACACAATCTCCGAGACAATCAAGGAGCGCTTAAGGATTAAAGGCGAAATAAGCTCGATTACGGCGCAGGGCAGGATGTCGGGTATGATAATCGGCGCTCTGCCGATTGTTGTTTCAATTTTTTTGTTTATTGTCACGCCGGACTATATGACAACCTTTTTTACAACTTTAGCGGGAAAATTGATGATTGTGGTCGCCGTAGTATTAGAAATAATCGGATTTTTCATGATAAGAAAGGTTGTTACGGTCGAGTATTGATTTCGGAGGTGAAATGTTTTGGAGTTTCTTGTTATCTCATACGCTGTTTTGTCGTTTGTGCTCTTTTCCCTTGTTTTCAGCAAGTGGGGAATAAAGACAGACCACAAGCAAAAGCGGCTTGACTATATCAGCGGCACGGCGCAAAGCGCTGCATATCAAGAGCTTGAGCAGTCATTTTTTAACAGGTTTTTTGCTCCCAAGATTAAAAAGGCGCAAAAAACGATTGAAAAATTGACACCTAAAAAGAAAACCAGAAAAAAAGACGAAAAAAACAATGCGCTTGAGCGCCAGCTGCGTCTTGCCGGAATCTTTAAGGACGCAAGCGAGTTTAATTTCATCAAAACAGTCGTGCTTATTATCACTTTTGTCACTGTGATGATCCTTATTCTTGTCATGAGGCCCGGGCGTTATGCGGCATTGCTCCTTTTGCTGACATCCATACTTATAGGCTTTATGGGACCGACGCTTTATCTTCGCTCAAGGGTGTCCGGTCATCAGGGCGGCATAAGAAAACAGCTTCCCGACGCAATGGATCTTTTAGGCGTTTGCATAGAGGCGGGACTGAGCTTTGACAGCGCCCTACTGAAAATAGCGGAAAGGCTGAAGGGTCCGTTTGTCGACGAACTGCTCATAGTACACCGTGAAATCGCTATGGGGCTTTCAAGAAGGGACGCGCTTCAAAACCTTTCAAATTCAAGCGACATTGACGAGCTTAAGACATTCGCCTCGGCTCTTGTTCAGGCGGAGCAGCTTGGGATTCCCATTAACAACGTCATGAAAGTGCAGTCGGCGCAGCTTAGGCTGACAAGGAGCCAGCAAGCTCAGGAAAAAGGCAGAAAGGCGTCTATCAAGATGCTCATTCCGATGCTGCTGTTTATTTTCCCGGTCATTTTTATAATAGTTTTAGGTCCTACGGTAATGACAATTATCGAAAATTTCGGCGGCTGAAGCAGGAGTTAAAATGAAATTATTACAACTTGAAAAGGATGGCGTCGTGCTCATCCCTCACATTGAGAACGCCGACGGCTGCGTCTCCAGGATGATGGGGCTGATGTTCAGAAAAAGCCTTCCGGAGGACAGAGGGCTGCTGCTTGAGCCGTGCAGGCAAATTCACACATTTCAAATGAAATTTCCGATTGACGCCGTATATATTTCAAAAGAAAATGTAATCATAAAAATAGAGGAATCAATTTTACCGGGGCAGACGTGTAAAAAGGTAAAAGCCGCTCAAAAGGTTCTTGAGCTTTGCGGCGGCACGGCAAAAAAAATCGGCTTGGCGGAAGAAGACAAAGTGTGTTTTTCAAAAGCCGAAGAATAAACTAACAGTGAGGATTGCTTATGAAACGAAACAAGTCAGACAACCGGGATTATGACGGGTCGGCAAGGAGCGCGCGTATTGTAAGCGGCGAAGAGGGCTCGGGGGCCGCTTGTGATTTCAAGCTTAGCCTCGACAGGGACGCCTCTGACCTTAACTTCAGAAAGTCAATTAACGGCTACAAAGTCGGCGATGTGGTGGAGTATGTAAACGAGCAAAACCAAAACTTCTTGTCCGCTTGTCAGATGTATGACGGTAAGGTAGCCGAGATGCGCGCCGAGATAGCTTTTCTTAACAGAGAGCGTGAATCATTGCTTTCAAAGCTTGAAGAAGCGCGCGACGAGCTTGCCGCCGCAAACGACGAGCTGGAGCAGTTAAAGTGCGGGCTGCGGGATGGGACATTGAGTCAGGAAAAGCCGACGGGCGAAAATGGCGAGGCGGCGGGAGACGCGGTGTCGAAAGATCAGACGGTTGAGGATGTTCTCCGGGATTATCAAACAGAAGAAAAAAGAGACAGACTCAACGACGATTATCGTCTGCTTGTCGATGAAGTCGCGCTCCTTCGCAGAGAAAAGGTCGAAGCGCAGTCCACAATCACCCGACTGGCCGAGATAGCCTCCGAATATGAGGAGGCTGTAAGGCAGTGCGGCGAGCTTAAAGACTTGCTGAATGTTCGCGAGGAAGAGCTTGAAGAAGCGAAAAATGACATTTCCGGACTGCTTTCTGTTGAAAGAGAGCTAAACGTAATGAGGGACGAAAAAGACGGGCTGAAACATGCCTGCGAGCTGGAGCAAAAAAAGAGGGCCGAAGCCGAGGAGGAGCTGAGCGGCAAAGCGGAGCTGATGAGCAGAGCGGCGACAGAGATTGAGCAGCTCCGAAAAGAGATTTCAGAGTTTGAGATACGCCAGTCAGTTCTAAGGCAGCAGCTTAAGAAGTCCGACGAGGAAATTGCCGGCATGAGGGAGCAGAACAAGCGCCAGGCATATGAATATGCTTCAAAGATAAGCGACCTCGAAAGCGACTTTAACCAAAACAAGCTTGCCGTTCAAAAACAGATACAAGTCCACATGTACCATGTCAAGCAGGTTGATCTTTTGATTAACGAGCTGCATAAGCAATTCGGGGACGCAAAAAGTTCACTTGAATCAATAGAGTCTCCGGATTAACGCACGGTATTTACCGCAGGAGGCGACATAAAAATGAAAAGGATTAAAAATCTTGCAAAAGACGAAAGCGGAGCCATAATTGTTGCGTTTGCCATCATTCTTGTAATAATTATGTCAATGACCGCTCTTGTCGTTGACGCCGGAATATTTTATTATCAAAAGTCAAAGCTGCAAACAGCGCTCGACAGCGCCGCTTTGGCAGCCGCGCGAAGTCTTCCAAGCTATAACAAAGCACAGCAGACGGCGTTTCAATATCTTGAAAAAAACGGTATCAGCTCCGAGGGAGCGGTTGTGGAATTCCCCGGCTCTGACAGCGTAAGAGTGAGAAAGACACTGCGGACGGAAACATTTTTCGGGAAGATAATGGACGTGGAGGCTCTGTATTCAGGTCAAAAAGCCGCTGCGAAGTTTTCGGAGGCTTCTGTGTCGCTTAATTTTCCATATCTTTTATTTCAAGGCGATCCAAATTCAATAATGATGATGCAGGGACAATTCGCGATAAACGGAAATATCCACACAAACGGCGGAATATATATAAGCGGAGGCGGGCTGCCCGCCGGTGCGACAAGCCCTTACGGAGATTACAAATCGTTTATTTCCGGCACAGTTACGGGAAGCTCGGCAAGCGAAAGTTATTATTATGTGGCAGATGTTTGGAACCTCGGCAAGTTTTACTACAACTGGTGGTCAAACAATGTCAAAGAGGTAATCATCAACGTCCCGCCAATCCAAACGCCCGACTATGATTCAATGATAATGGCGATAGCGCCTGTTTATAGTTCTGCCGTGTTTAACTCGACATCGTCGTTTCCGACCTGGTCAATGACATCTTCAAGCTCAAACTTTTTTTACAAGATGCTTTCGTCACATTACGGTGTGAATGTGCCGACAAACCCCAACACATTAAACTACCCTGTTCCATACTCGATAAAGATTTCAAACGCATATTCCGGCCGAAACCACGCGACAGTTTTTCAGGAATCTGTTTATTTTCAAGGCGGCGCCAACTTTAACAGGGCAAACACAATACACGGGAATTGCTATGTCAACGGCAGCTTGGATCAAGTGGGCGGCAACACATTTCTTGACATCAAGGGAGACTTATATGTAAACGGCAATATCTCGCTCGGCAACAGCGCCAATGTGGACGGCAGCATCTATTGCACCGGAACATTCACGAAGGGCGGCGGCAGCACACTGACATGCGGCGGCAACATATACAGCGGCGGCAACATGAACTTCAACGGCGGGCTGAATTTAACAAACGGTGTTGTTTACTGCGGCAAGAAATTCACATCCATGGCGGGCAATCCGATAACTGTAAATGGCGTTATAATTGCGGAAAACGATATGAATTTCGGCGGCATGCCCGTTCATTTGAATACTGACACGACCACAACCTTGTCTGTCTATTCACGCAACGGCAACATCGTGTTTGACGGAAGCTCCGCCGGGACAACAGTTTACGGCATGGTATACGCTCCTAAGGGCAATGTGAGGTTTGGCTCGGGAAATCTGAAGTTTTACGGAAATATAATCGCCAAAACAATCAACTGCGGCTCAGGCGGCTTGGATATTGGTGAAAACACAAGAAAACTCCCGTTTATAACATCCACAAAGACTGCGCTGCTGATTGAGTGACTGAACGGCAATATCATTTGACGTACAGGTGTAAAAACGACAGATACAAAAAAGAGCCGCCCCGAAAGGAGCGGCTCAAAATTTTTTTCAGGCGGGCTGTATTAATACATCCCTCCGCCCTGCGCGGCGGCTGCCATGGCTGCCGCGTTTGCGGCGTCGGCTGCCGGGTCGGGCTTGTCGGTGACAAGGCTTTCAGTCGTGAGAACCATGCCGGCGACGGAGGCGGCGTTTTGCAGAGCAAAGCGAGTTACCTTTGTGGGGTCAATGATGCCGACTTCTGTCATGTCAACATAGTCGTCATTGGCAAAATCATAGCCATAGCCTGTTTTGCCGGACGCAAGGATATTGCTAAGAATGACGGAGCCTTCAAGGCCGGAGTTTGCGGCAATTTGGCGAATGGGCTCCTCAAGAACCTTGAGAACAATATTGACACCTGTCTTTTCGTCGGCGTCTTCCGTGTCAAGAAGAGCGCGGACAGCGGGAGCGGTGTTGATAAGCGCGACACCGCCGCCGGCTACATAGCCCTCCTCAACGGCTGCCTTTGTGGCGGAAAGAGCGTCCTCTATGCGGAGCTTTTTCTCCTTCATTTCTGTTTCTGTCGCGGCGCCGACTCTTATGACAGCAACACCGCCGGAAAGCTTGGCAAGGCGCTCTTGAAGCTTTTCGCGGTCAAAATCGGACGTTGTGTCCTCAATCTGTGTTTTGATTTGAGCAATCCTTGACTTAATCGCTTCCTTGTCGCCCGCGCCGTCAACAATAATTGTGTTTTCCTTAGAAATCTTAACTTGGCGCGCTGTTCCGAGCTGTGAAACCTGTGTGTCGGCAAGCTCAAGACCTAAGTCGGAGGTGATAACTTCTCCGCCTGTCAAGATGGCGATGTCTTGCAGCATCTCCTTGCGCCTGTCGCCGAATCCCGGCGCCTTGACTGCGACACAAGTGAAAGTGCCGCGCAGCTTGTTGACAAGAATTGTCGAAAGAGCCTCGCCCTCGACATCCTCAGCGACTATAACAAGCTTTTTGCCGGACTTGAGAATCTGCTCAAGCAGCGGGAGGATCTCCTGGATGTTTGATATCTTCTTGTCTGTGATGAGGACAAGGGCATCGTCGATGACGGCCTCCATTTTGTCAGTGTCAGTCACCATATAAGGTGAAATATATCCTCTGTCAAACTGCATTCCTTCAACAACATCAGAATCAGTCAAAGCGATTTTTGACTCCTCAACAGTTATAACGCCGTCGGACGTGACCTTTTCCATCGCGTCGGCGATTATCTGACCAAGCTCGGCATCGTCGGAGGATATTGTCGCCAGCCTTGCAATGTCAGCCGAATTCTTAACAGGCTTTGAGTTTTTGGAAAGAGAGTCGACAGCGGCGTCGACAGCTTTTTGGATGCCTCTTTTAACAGCCATGGGGTTCGCGCCGGCGACGACATTCTTCATGCCTTCGCGGACAATCGCCTGTGCAAGGAGAGTCGCTGTCGTCGTGCCGTCTCCGGCAACGTCGTTTGTCTTTGTCGCGACTTCTTTGACAAGCTGCGCGCCCATGTTTTCAAAAGAGTCCTCAAGCTCGATTTCCTTGGCGATTGTGACGCCGTCGTTTGTAATAAGCGGAGCGCCGTATTTTTTGTCAAGGACAACGTTCCTGCCCTTGGGACCGAGAGTTATTTTTACTGTGTTTGCAAGCTTGTCAATGCCCGTCTGGAGAGCCCTGCGGGCATCTTCGCCGAAAATAATCTGTTTTGCCATAGTTTTAATCTCCTTTTAATAAAGTGTTGTCACGGGAATCAGTCTTCGACTATCGCGAGTATGTCGCTCTGGCGGACTATTGTATATTCCTCTTTATCGAGCTTGACTTCTGTTCCCGAATACTTGCCGGTGATAACCCTGTCGCCGGGCTTAACATACATTTCCACATCTTTGCCATCGACATTTCCTCCGGGACCGACTGCGATTATCTCCGCAATCTGCGGCTTCTCCTGCGCGGAAGCGGCGAGAATGATTCCGCTCTTTGTCGTCTCCTCAACCTCAACAAGCTTTACGACTACGCGGTCTGCAAGTGGTTTCAGTGTCATACTACTACCTCCATAAAAGTATTGCAAATATTTAGCACTCGCGTTTATTGAGTGCTAATATATATTTTATCTAAAAATTTTTAAAAATCAAGAGGGTTTATCAATTTTTTTCAAATATTTCATAGAATTTACAATTACGTAATAATTTATTGCTTTTACGCTCAAATTGTTGTATAATATTTGAGGTTGCGAACGCGTAAAAAAGAGGGGGAATAAATTTGGCGTCAGTGGCTGTCGCGGCGCTTCGCAAATATTTCGGCTCGGTTTATTTTATAGTCACCTTATTTTTGCTTGCATGCCTTGTGACCGCGGCGGGGCTTGAGGTCGCTGGGATGCTGGTGTTTGTTTTTTTGATTATGCTTGTTCTGTTTTTTACAGACGATCTGCTTGTCACAACACCCGCTTTTCTCCTTTTATCCGCTTTTGAGATAAAAAGCTATGGCAGCTACGACACATATATAAGGTTTTGGTGGCTTATTTTCCCGGCGATAATAACGGCTGTTTTCCATTTTGTCAAATACAAGCGCTCCTTTTCTTGGGGAGCAAATCTTTACGGGACAATTGCCGCCGCCGCCGCCGTGACGCTCGGCGGATTAGGCGCGATAACAGCTAAGGAATATTTTTCCACCGTTTCTCTCTTTTATGTCACAGGTCTCGGCGTTGCCATGGTTGTTGTCTACATTATCGTGTCGTCATCCTTAAAAAGCGACGACAAAGAGGCTCTTAGCGAGCGGTTTTCAACAATAATGACGGCGCTTTGCGCTTTTTGCTTCTTTATGGTGTTTCATCATTATGCCGTTAACTTTGGCGAAGTGCTGAAAACAGGCAAGATACTCGATTTTCAGTGGCGCAACAATATCTCGTCATTGATTATGATGTCAATGCCCTTTCCTTTTTATTTGTCGCGCAGAAAAAGCCCCTATATATTAATAGGCTTCCTCGGATATTTTGCCATGCTCGTATCCGGCTCAAGGGGAGGGCTGATATTCGGCACGATAGAATTCATGCTTTGCCTGCTTATGACAATTTCTTTTGACAAAAAACGCCGCAGGCTTAACGTGGCTGTATTTGCGGGTCTGATAATCATATTCATCATGCTCGCAAGCGATTTGCTCGGATTCATCGGGAAGACCTTCAAGCGGCTGTTAGAATACGAAGAAAACAAAATCCGCCTCGGTCTGCTTGAGCGGGCTGTGGAGGACTTTAAGTCGAACCCTTTGTTCGGCAGGGGACTCGGCTATTTCGGCAACAGGGACATACACAAATCAGCAAAGTTTTCCTTGTGCTGGTATCATTCGTCGCCGTTTCAGATCATTGGGAGCTTCGGCATTTTCGGAGCCGTCTGCTACGCTTTCCAGTTCTTTATAAGAATGAGGACAGTTTTTAAAAACTTCGATTTTTTCACTTGCTCGGTCTTTTTGTCATGGCTTGGAATTGAAATGATGTCGCTTGTCAATCCCGGTGTTTTTTGCCCGTTCCCTTACCTGCTGATGGTGACATTTTCTTTTGTCGTGCTTGAAAAGTATGGAGCAGAAAAAATGAGGTCCCTGCGGTTTTAAAATATATTTATGGAGTGGTAAGGATTAAAGAAAGGTTAAAGGGTTCGGCGCTGCTTCTTTCAGCCGCGCTGATATGGGGGCTGTCATTTGTAGCTCAAAGCGTCGGTATGGAGAGTGTCGGCGCTTTCACATTTAACGGCATAAGGATGATTATCGGGTGCGCGGCACTTTTGCCCGTCATAATCATAAACAACGCTTCAAACAAAAGAAAAAACATCTCGCCTAAAGAATCCGGCAGCATTGCGCAGCTTTGCAAGGCGGGAATCATCTGCGGACTGCCCTTGTTTTTCGGCTCAAATATCCAGCAGTTTGCGTTCAAGTACACAACTGTCGGCAAAGTCGGTTTTATCACGACTTTATATATAATCTTTGTTCCTCTTTTTGGGCTGTTCCTAAAAAGGAAAGTTCAAACGACTGTTTGGATAAGCATAGTGATAGCGGCGTTTGGGATGTATCTGCTTTGCGTAAAAGGTTCGCTGAACCTCAATAAGGGCGACTTGATAGCACTGCTGTGCGCCGTATTTTTTTCGCTTCACATACTTTTTGTCGATCGTTTTTCGCAAGATAATGATTGCGTCAAGTTGTCATACTGCCAATTCTTTTTTGCGGGTACCATGTCCGTCGTTTGTATGCTAATCTTTGAAAAGCCGGAAATGGGGGCGATATTGTCGATTTTGCCGGAGATTCTTTACGCGGGCATAATGAGCTGCTCCGTGGCTTTCACTTTTCAAATTGCCGGGCAGAAACACACGGAGCCGGCCGTCGCTTCGATGCTCCTTTGCTTTGAAGCTGTTTTCGCTCTTATTTTTGGATGGCTCATTTTAAACCAAACACTTGACTTGAGAGAAATCACAGGCTGTGCGGTAATGTTCGCGGCGTTGATTTTAGCGCAGTTCCCCGGAAGCAGAAAAGCTGTACAATGTTCCTGATGCAAATTACATATCATAAAAGAGGTGTGAAAATGGGAAAAAGGATTTTAGTCGCAGGAGCCGGCCACGGCGGACTTGCGGCGGCTGCGGATCTCGCAAGGAGAGGCTATGACGTGACAGTTTTTGAGCAAAACAAGAGGGAAGATCTCGGCTATGACTGGACCGATATTTTCGCTCCGCGTTCTCTGCTTGCCGCTAATGTACCATACCCTCCGCGCGCCAAATACGAATACAAGGAAAACATGACATTTTTCAGTCCGTCACAAAGCATCGGGCTAAAGCAGGATATTCCGGAAAAAGAGCTTGAGATTAAAATGGAGAGGAAAGACATTTACACACATCTTTTATCTCACGCTGAAAAGTGCGGTGTAAAGCTTAGGTTTTCCTGCAAAATTAAAGGTCCTGTGATGCTTGGGAGCCGCGTAGCCGGTCTTTTCATCGACGGAGGAGAGACTGTCTACGGCGATCTTGTCATTGACGCCGCGGGACTTGACAGCCCCGTGCGCACAGCGCTTCCGCCTGTGTGCGGCGTCGAAAATGATGTCGGAAGCTTTGAACAGTTTTTTTCCTACCGCGCTTTTTATGAGCGTACCGGCGATTTTGAGCCGGAGGACAAGTTTAAGGTTTATTTGCTTCACGAGGGTGAAATGGGTGTTGTGTGGCTTGCCACAGAGGATGGACACGCCGATGTGCTTATAGGCAGATTTGAGCCGTTCGGCATGGACGAGGTTAATAGGGTTCTTGACCTGTTAAAAAGGAACAACCCGCAAATCGGCGGCAAGCTTGTCCGCGGCGGCAGTTTTGCCAAAATCCCGGTGCGCCAGCCGCTTTCTGTAATGGTTGCCGACGGTTGGGCGGCAATAGGCGACAGCGCTTTTATGACTATTCCACTCATCGGATCGGGCATAGCAAATTCACTGAAAGCATCGCATATGCTTGTCAAGACAATAACGGAGGACAAGGACAGCGCCTTCACAGCTGCCACCTTGTGGAAATACCAAAGAGAATACTTCAAGCAGCTCGGCAACGGACATGCGGCAATGGCCGTGATGAAGCTTTTTCTGCTTCGCCTTAATCCTTATGAGCTTGACTTCATATTTGAAAAGGGCATTCTGACGGCAAAGGAATTTACAATCAGCTCTGAGACAACAAACATTCAGTCCATGCTCAAGCTGTCGTTTAAGGAGTTCCTCGAAAGAGCAAAATCAGTTTGCACAGACAGAATACTTTTGACAAAGATTTTGAAAGTAAGTTCACGGCTGGCCTCCACTTTTGCCATAACAGCCATGATGCCGCGTACTTATAACAGAGCGGCGGTCACAAAATGGGCGGATACATACACCTCCTTTTTTACAAAGCTTGAGAAATAACTTTCGGGGTTTGCGTCAGAGCGGCAATCAAAGCGGTTTTGATTGCCTTTTAAGCCTGCTTGGGAGAATCAAATTTTGAAAACTTTAACTGTACTTGAAAATGACGCGGATAAGCGGCTTGACAAGTTTCTGACGCAAAGCCTGCCCGCACTGCCCCGCGCGCTGATGTACAAATACATCAGGCTGAAACGCATAAAAGTAAACGGCGCCCGTGCCGAAGCGTCTTCCCGATTAAAATTGGGCGACGAGGTAGCGCTTTATATAAACGACGAATTCTTTGAAATCCCTTTCGGGAAATATGACTTTATGTCAGCTTCCAAAAGCCTTTGTGTCGTCTATGAGGATAAAAACATATTGTTGCTCAACAAGCCGGCAGGACTGCTTTCACACCCCGACGAGACAGAATACGACGACACGCTGATAACGAGGGTTAAGCGATACCTTTACGAAAAAGGCGAATACCTGCCCGACAGGGAGAATTCTTTTTCACCGTCTTTGGCGAACCGCATTGACAGAAACACACACGGCATAGTCATTGCCGCCAAAAATGCCGAGTCGCTTCGTGTTCTTAACGAAAAGATAAAGTCGCGCGAGCTTCACAAATATTACTTGTGCGTCGTTCACGGTGAATTCAGCAAAAACGAAGAAACTTTACACGGCTGGCTTTGTAAAGATGAAGGAAAAAACAAAGTGAAGGTCTTTAACAAGCCGCGTGAAGGCGCCAAAGAGATTAGCACAAAATACCGTGTTTTAGAGTCTTTTAAAGGCCTGAGCCTTGTTGAGGTTGAGCTGCACACAGGGAGGACCCATCAGATACGCGCACATTTAGCCGCGGCGGGTCACCCGCTTTTGGGCGACAGAAAATACGGCATAAACGAGACAAATAAAAAACGCGACTGTCAAAAACAATTTCTCTGCTCATACAAAATTGTTTTTGATTTTCAAAAGGATGCCGGAATACTCAATTATCTCAACAAAAAAACCTTTGAAATTCAGGATGTAGGCTTTGTTGAAGATTTTAAAAAAAGAAAGCTTTGGCAAGGCTGATTTTCACTCTTTTTTGCGAAAGAAGCGCCGCTTTAACTATTTTTAAATTTTGCTCTTGTAAAATTTAAGGATATAGTTTAAAATAACATCGTTATGCTGTAAACAACGGCTCAGATAATTATTGTAAAGGATGATTGATTTGGCGAAAAACGAAAAAAGCAAAGCCGAGATATACCGCGAGGAAAGAAAGGCGCGTATTTCAAGCGCTGCCAAGAAAAACGCAAAAAGAAAAGTGAGAAACCCCAAGGTGAGGAAAACAATAAAAATTGTTGTTTCCGCAGTCGTCAGCCTTGCCATTGTGGCGGGTATAACTTATTTTGCGCTTGACAACGCAGGCGTTTTCGTAAGGATGCAGACAGCTTTCACAATCGGCGAAACAAAAGTAAGTGTCGCTGAATACGGCTATATGTATTACTTGCGCTACAACAACACTGTAAACAACTCCTACAAATACTATCAGCAATACGGATATGATGTCTACGGCTTTGACTACGCCGCTTCACCCAAAGACCAGGAAAGCACCCACACGGACGACGACGGGAAAAACCTCATGTGGGACAAGCACCTTATAAACGAAACAGTCGATTTCCTGCGCGAGTTTTACACAATTTACAAAGACGCTGTCTCCAAGGGTTACACCTTGACGGAAGAGGAAAAAAGTGATATAAACAGCCAGATTGAGGAAATGCGCAAAACAGCGGCGGGCGACCCTGACGATCAGGAAAACAACAGAATGTCAATGTCTTTGAACGCTTACCTTAAAGCCAATTACGGCAAGGGCATAACAGAGCGTTTTATGAGAGACATAATGGAAAAGCAGGCCATAACACAGAGATACAGCGAGGACAAGCAAAAAGAATTTGAAGAAAAATACACAGACGATGTTCTTGATACAGAATACAAAGAAGACGTCACGTTATATGACGTTGTGGATCTTCGCGCCTACAGATTTGAAAAGGAAACCTTGACGGCAGAAAAAGACGAAACAGAAAAGCAGCTTGAGGAAAGACAAGACAAGGCAAACAAAGAGCTGAAGTCCGTTGCGGATAAGTTCCTCTCAAAAATCACAGATGAAAAATCATTCCTGACTGCCGCGGAGGAGCAAAACGCAATCGACGAAGCCGCGGAGGAATCCGCTGAAAGCGCGGACGACACAAGCTCCGATGCCGAGGACGTCGCCGCTGCTGAAGAAGATGCCGAGGAAGACGCCGAAGAAGACGCTGAGGACACTGAAGACGACGAGGATGAGGACAAATATGACGCCGACGAGTCGACAAAAAGCTTTTATAAGGACAAAAAGTCACTCACAAACAGCTATTCTGAAAAGGCTGCCGATTGGGCATTTGACGGCGAGCGCAAGGCAGGGGACAAGCAGGTGTTTGAATCCGATTCGGCATATTTTGTTCTTTTCATGATGAAGACGCATTACCCGCTTGAGACTGTTGACGTGCGCCACATACTCTTTATGACAGTCGACATCAACACAGGCGAGGCACTTTCAGACGACGATATCAAAGCCAAAAAAGAAAAATGCGACGCTGTGTATAACAGCTGGAAAGAAAGCGATAACAAAGACGAGGACTTTTTCGCGGAGCTTGCGAATGAAAACAGTGAGGACACAGGCTCCAACGAAAACGGCGGACTTTATGAGGGCATAACTCCCGGTCAGATGGTTTCGGAGTTTGATGAATGGATATTTGACAAAGAAAGAAAGTCGGGAGACACAGGCATTGTCAAAAGCGATTACGGCTATCATATAATGTATTATGTCGGCAATAAAAGCTTTGATTACAGATTCAAGCTTCGCACAAGTCACACGCAGGACGATTATTCGGGCTGGCTCGAAAAAGGGATGGACGACAAGTCCAACGCTGTCGTCAAAAATCAAGAAAACATGACAAAGGGTTACGACAGGGCATATGTGTTAATAGACAGAACTGTCGAAAACATTAAAAAGAGCAACTCCGGCGGCGCGGTTCAATAATATATAATAATGTATACAAATGGCGCGAATGAGGTTTTCGGGGTGCGCATTTAATGTAAGCTAAGGGCATAAATAAGGGTTCGCGCGTGTCAAGCGTGCGGCCCTTATTTAAATGTTGGTGCATTGGGATGACAGAGGCGTAGAAAGATTCAATCGTCGGGCGTGACGGGTAGCGGGTGCCGGGTGGCGGGCGCGGGGGGCGCGGGTGCGGGCGGTGGGGAGTGGGGAGAACATTACTCCATAAAAAAACAAAACGTGGAAACTTAAAGCTTTAAACTGCGAAGCGACAGAAGCATAGAAAGATTCAATCGGTGTGCGGTGGGTGGAAGAATCGGCTAAAGACGGAAGCGCAGTGTGATAGAATCGGAGAATTGCAGAATCGGCGGGCGGCGGATGGCGGGCGTGTCGGGCGGCGGGCGTGGCGTGCGGTGGGAGTGGAGCATGTAGAAACGCGCGGAATAGTTGTAGAATCAGTCAAAAAGATGATAAAAAGCGATTGACAAACGGATATAAATCTGATAATATAGTCGAGCGCCTTAAG
>JAAYIY010000035.1 GCA_012523185.1 Clostridiales bacterium | reverse complement strand
CTTGCATCTTTTCCGTCATATCGCCCAAAAATGCTCGGCAATACAAAAAGTATTGCCTGCGCTTTTTAGACAATCTGACGAAAAATCTGACGGCGCAATCGCACAACAATCATTGTGCGGTGTTGCCTTAATAAAATTTGAAGGTGAATAACATGGAAAATGGCATTCTTGGCGGAGCTGTAATAGGATACGGGGGGATGGGTAACTTTCACTCGAAAAAGATGCAGTCGGTGGACGGCATTGAGCTTATCGGCGTGTACGATATCGACCCCGCGCGGCACGAAATAGCCAAAGAGAGGGGCATAAACTATTACAATTCGCGTGAGGAGCTGCTTGCCGACAGCAGGATTGACTTAGTTGTCGTGGCGACTCCGAACGACGTTCACAAGGAGATTGTCATTGATTCTTTAAGGGCGGGCAAAAATGTCTTGTGCGAAAAGCCCGTCACGATGAAGTCCGAAGATCTTGAGGATATGATTGCCGTTTCAAAGGAGACGGGAAAGCTTTTTACCGTTCATCAAAACAGGCGGTGGGATGAGGATTATCTTATCGCGAAAAGGATTTTTGAAAAAAAGACAGTCGGCAATGTGTTTCGATTTGAGTCAAAAGTCCACGGCTCACACGGGATTCCCGAGGGCTGGCGCGGCGAAAAGGCGCACGGCGGCGGTATGCTGCTCGACTGGGGAGTGCATCTGCTTGACCAAATGCTCACAATGATGTCACCGCGCAAGCTTCTTTCTGTTTATGCGTCGCTTACAAACATCACAAACGACGAGTGCGACGACGGGTTTTACGCGACATTTAAGTTTGAGGGCGGGATAGAATGGCTTGTCGAGGTTGTGACAAACAACTTTATCGAAATGCCGCGTTGGTACATTTTGGGTGAAAATGGCTCGGCGGTCATAAAGAACTGGGACTGCGACGGCGAAGTCGTCAAGGTCATTAATTGGGAAAAATATGACGTCGTTCCGGTGCCCGCGGGGGCCGGGCTGACAAAGACCATGGCGCCGAGAAACAGCGACACGGTCAAGAGCGTCACGCTTGAAAGAGTCGAGGTTGACCAAAAGGCCTTTTACAAAAACCTGATTGCCGCAATCAACGGCAAAGAGCCGATAGAAGTGACGCACGAGCAGCTAAGGCTCTCCGTAAAGCTTATCGAAACGATATTTAAGTCGGCTGAGCAAAACACTGTTATTAAGTTTTGACGCAAAAATGCGGCGCGCAGCATAACGCGCCGCCAAAAATGGCGTGCCAAAGGCGGGGAGTGCATCCCAAGGGCTTTCGGCACGCTTTTTATTTGCCGTGCTGCCGTCCGCTGACGCGCCGCGAAAAGTGAGGCTTTAATTTGCTGCGCAAAGCGGCGCGGAGGCTGTCGGCTGCTTTGAAAGCGATTTTGTCACATGATTGTTGAGGCGGCAAGAATTTCCTCGACAGGCGGATAAGCTTGTTTGAAATCAGACAGGGGCAGCGGGTTTTTGCCTTTTCCCATCTCTATGGTAAAGCCGGGGCGGCGAAACTCCTTTATAAACCAGTCCTTATAACCGCCGTGGGAATACATTCCGGCATTGTCCACAAGCGAAAATCCGCTCACGGCCGAAAATGTGTTTGCCATGCGCTCGGAGCGTTCCGGGACTGCTTCGCCGTATCGCCAAAAGATTTCCTCGCCCTGGCTGTGCAGCGCTATCACATGGCGCGGGCAGACGCGGCGCGTAAGGCTCACAAGCGCCGCCGTTTCAGGCTCGCTTTCAGGTCTTTCCCCGCCGTAACGCGTGGGTGCCGCGGACAATATCCCCGCCTCGATTTCTTCGCGGCGCAGCTCCTCCCAACCGGCGTTAAAGTTGTGGTTCAGATCAACTCCCCCGGCGTTCGCCTTCCACTCTGACGTCATGCCGCCGCTGACTTCCCGCACAAGCTCCGAATAAGAACCGGCGCCCTGCTCGCCCATAATGGATATCTGCACGCCGTCGGGGTTGAGGCACGGCACGACGACTATTCCCCTGCTCTTCAGCAAATTATAATAGCATACTCCGCGAAGCTCGTCCCGCGCGCAGACGCTCCGACAGACATTTTCAAAAAAAGTCAATGATGCCAAGGTGGTCAGCCACTCGCTCCCGTGGACGCCGGCGACAATAAGCACAGGGTCGCAAAGATTTCCCGCCGACAAAACAAAAATCGCCCGCCCGGCAAGGCTCCTCCCGCACACGGTGCAGTTGACAAAAGGGTACTTTCGATTTATCCTGTATATCATGGAGCGCACATTCTCATAAGTCGCCGGCTGCGGCGTAACGATTCTATCCATCGGGCACCACTCCTTTTTTATCTTCAGCCGGTCAACAGCCGACTATTAAGATATTTATTCGGCGGCGTGCCCGAATATTCTGAAATACGGGAGCTGATTTAAAGATGAAACTTTATGAAAAAACTTTGGAACAGACATATGTCCACAAGGGAAAGATTTTAAACCTTCGTGTCGACAGGGCGGAGCTTCCGAACGGCAAAGAATGTGTCCGTGAGGTCGTCGAGCACGACGGCGGCGTCACAATAGCGGCGCTCACCGACGAAAACGAGCTTCTTTTTGTCAGACAATACAGATACCCTTATTCGGAAATTGTCATGGAACTGCCGGCGGGCAAGCTTGAGAGAGGCGAGAACCCGTTCAAGGCGGGGGTGAGGGAGCTTAAGGAGGAGACGGGCGCGTCAGCATCTGAATATATTGATTTGGGAAGATATTATCCGTCTCCGGGATATTGCGGAGAAACAATTTATATGTACGGCGCGACAGGGCTTTCGTTTTCGGAGCAAGAGCTTGACGAGGATGAATTTCTTGAAATCGAGAAAATACCGCTTATGAAGGCTGTCGAGATGGTTCTTAACAACGAAATTCCAGACGGAAAGACACAGACGGCGGTGCTGAAAATGGCGATGCGCGTCTGGTATGCGTCAGGCGGCGCCGAAAGCGAGGTTTGATTGATGAGGTTGATTCTTGCTTCATCTTCGCCGCGCCGTCGGGAGCTGCTGGAGCTTGCGGGCTTGAATTTTTCGGTTTATGCTCCCGATTGCGACGAAAGCAACGCTAAGGGTTTGGCGCCGGAGACCGCCGCCGCGACAACGGCAAAAAAGAAAGCGGCCGCGGCCGTCGCTGTGTTTCCCGACGACATTGTCATAGGCGCCGATACGATAGTCGTCGTTGACGGCAAGGCGCTTGGCAAGCCGGGCGGAGCCGAGGACGCAAAGTCGATGCTGCATATGCTTTCGGGCAGAAAACACAGCGTGTTCACCGGCGTGTGTGTTTTTTACGGAGGACAGTCCGCTGTTTTCTGCGAAAAAACCGACGTATTTTTTTACGAGCTGACAGACTTTGAAATAAATGAATATATTTCCACCGGCGAACCGCTTGACAAGGCGGGAGCTTACGGAATACAGGGCAGGGGGGCGCTGTTTGTCAGGCGAATAGACGGCGATTATTATAATGTTGTGGGCTTGCCGCTTGCGCGGCTTGTCAGGCTGCTGCGCACAGTGTGCGGCGCGGACAATCAGCTTGCCCGCCCGCAGAATTAAGCCCGCCCATGAGCGCAACCAAAAAGCCGCCCCGCCGAAAAGACGGCGGGGCGGCCCGTTAGCCCTTGCTCGTGGTTAGCAACGGCCACGGCCACAGCCGCAGCTGTTGTCACAGCAGCACATAAGGATGATTACAAGAAGAATAATCCAGGTGCAGTCATTGCCTCCGCAACCCATTACGCAGCCCTCCTTTCACAGCTTTCATTTATATGTTATGGGAAACGCGTTGCTTGTGTTACTTTTCCGCGCCAAAAAGAAAAGCCGCCCCGCCGGAAAACACAGCGAGACGACCCTTTCAGTTCAGCTTAAAGTTATTAGCAACCGCAGCTGGGACTGCCGCATCCGCAACCGAAGCTGTCTCCGCAGCAGCATAAGAGCAGAATGATAATTAACAAGCAAGAACAATTGTTACCACAACCCATTGAGTCGCCCTCCTTTCAACGCTGTCATTCTCATGTTATGGAAATATTGGCGTTTGTGTTACAGATATTAATAAAAACGCTGAAAACGGTCAACACTTACATTTGAACGCGGATATTTTAAAAAAGTTTAGCGGTTTATTTCTGAAAAAGACTTGATTTTTTGTTTTAAAGCTGATAGTATATTGAATGTTCGCAAAGGCGGATATACACCGCGGAGTGGAGCAGTTGGTAGCTCGACGGGCTCATAACCCGTAGGTCGTGGGTTCAAATCCCTCCTCCGCAACCATGCCCGGCAGCGGGCAGTTTGCGCTCTTGCCCGTGTGGGCAGGGGCGCTTTTGCGTTTTGCGGGCGCCGAACACAATTTTTTCGCCGTTTTCCGATTTGCCACGGAGGGCGGCGTGGCTTTATTGTTTATTGTCCTGCCGCCGACTGCACATATTTTCCGCCGACAGCAAGGAAAGGGTTTCAAAAGGTCGAAAAAAGCAATGAGCGATGTTATAATAGAGGAACGACAACCGCAAAGAAAGAAGGCGTCGGATATAAACACGCTGAATATTGTACTTGTTGAGCCTCAGATACCTCAAAACACCGGAAACATAGCGCGCACCTGCGCCGTAACGGGGGCAAGACTTCATCTTGTCGGACCGATGGGGTTTGTTATTGACGACGCAAAGCTGAAAAGAGCGGGGCTTGATTACTGGCACCTGCTTGATGTCACACACTATTCAAGCCTTGACGACTTTTTCACGCGCAACAGTGGAGAGTTTTTTTACTTTTCCACAAAGGCACGCCGCGTCTATTCCGATATCGCATACCCTGACGGCGCATATTTGATTTTCGGGAAGGAGACAGCCGGACTGCCTGAGGATTTGCTGTTTCGCAATCCTGAATCATGCGTTCGCTTCCCGATGGCGGATGGCGCGCGCAGTCTCAACTTGTCAAACAGTGTCGCCATAGGCGTATACGAGGTTTTGCGCCAGTGGGGTTTTCCGCGGCTTAAATGCGGCGGCAGCCTTACAAAATTTGATTGGGACTCAAAGGATTAGCGGGAGAGCAAAACCCGCCGCGCCCGGAGCTTGACATACCTTTTAGAGATGCTTTTATAGATGCTTTTATACACTTTTGCGAAAAATGTTGACAAGCTGTGCATATAGTGTGATAATATTAGTTGATATTTTTCACTAAACTTGAAGGGATTGGTTATTTTGTTTTCAGACATCATGGACACAATCGGCTTTGTAAAGGATCGCGACGCGGAGGTGGGCGCGGCGATGGAGCTTGAGCTTTGCCGCCAGCAACGCAATCTTGAGCTTATAGCGTCCGAAAATGTTGTTTCTCCCGCTGTGATGGCGGCTATGGGCAGCGTGCTGACAAACAAATATGCCGAGGGCTACCCCGGCAAAAGGTATTACGGCGGATGCGAGCATGTGGATATAGTTGAAACGATAGCCATTAATCGCGCGAAAGAAATTTTCGGCGCCGATTTCGCAAATGTGCAGGCACATTCCGGCGCGCAGGCAAACATGGCGGTTTATTCCGCTTTTCTACAGCCCGGGGACACGGTGATGGGCATGAACCTTGCCCACGGGGGGCATCTCTCTCACGGGTCGCCCGTCAACATGAGCGGCAAGCTTTATAACTTTGTTCCTTACGGTGTAAACGCCGACGGATTCATAGACTATGACGAGCTGGAGAAAACGGCATTCAAAATCAAACCGAAAATGATTGTCGCCGGTGCGTCGGCATATCCGAGAGTGATTGATTTCAGGCGCATCGGAAAGATTGCCAAAAGCGTCGGCTCGCTGTTCATGGTTGACATGGCGCATATCGCCGGTCTTGTGGCGGCGGGGCTTCACCAGTCCCCCGTACCTTACGCGGACATCGTCACGACGACGACGCACAAGACGCTAAGGGGTCCGCGCGGCGGACTTATACTTTGCCGTGAGGAGTTCGGCGCCGCAATAAACAAGTCCATATTCCCCGGCAATCAAGGCGGTCCCTTAATGCATGTAATAGCGGCGAAAGCCGTCTGTTTCGGCGAAGCGTTAAAACCCGACTTTAAAAAATATCAGGAACAAATCATTAAAAATTCAAAAGCGCTTGCGAACGGGCTGCTGTCAAGGGGCGTAAACCTTGTTTCGGGCGGCACTGACAATCATCTTGTCCTTGCCGACTTGCGCTCGCTTGAAATCACCGGTAAGGAGCTTGAACGCCGCCTTGACGAGGTTCACATCACCGTAAACAAAAACTCGATTCCAAATGACCCGGAAAAGCCGTTTGTCACAAGCGGCGTCCGCCTCGGCACCGCCGCCGTCACATCAAGGGGGCTTGTCGAGGAGGATCTTGACACGGTTGCGGGATTTATCTTTCAAACGGCTGAGGATTTTGAAAAAAGTGCCGACGCGATACGCGCCGGAGTGTCTGAAATCTGCCGCAGATATCCGCTTTACGAATAGCCTCTCCCCCGATAAAACAAAAGCACGGCGCGCCGCAAAAGAAAGCTTTGCGGCGCGCCGATTTGCTGTTTTATTTTTGTTTTTGTGTCCGCTCTACGTCCTCCGTGCGCCGACGCAAGGAAATCAGTTTGCGATAAATCGGGATGCCTATCAGGCTTAGCGCAAGTGTCGCGCCGAAGATTAATGCCGACACCTTATAATTCCTTTCTCCAAGCTCCGAGCCGCACCATGTCGAGGATATGATGGAGGGAATCCTTGCGAGCATAGTGATTGCCAAAAACTTCACCGTTTTGATGGGGAGCATATGCTCAAGATAGGTGATGAAGTCCTTAGGCGTGCCGGGAAGGAGATAGACGCACCAAAGCAGACCTGAAATCCTTTTTTCATCGTTTAAAAAGGCGAAGTCCTTTATCTTGTCGTCAGAAATAAAAAGGTTTATAACACGCTTGCCGAAAAGCTTTGTCAAAGCAATTATCACAAGTGAGCCGATAAAAGTCCCCGCAAGACACATGAGGCATCCTCCGAAAGTGCCGTAAGCAAAGCCGGAGCCGATTTCAAGCGGCTCGGCGGGTATGATTTTTACAACTGTCTGGAGCGCTCTGATGCCGATAAAAACCAGCCGCCCCCATATGCCGAAGCTGTCAAGCCAGGCCTTGAACACCGGCGGGTCGCTTACGAAGTCAAGCATTTTAGCACCCCACCTGATGTAAGATATCACAAAGGCGGCGACAAAAATGACTGCGGCGGCAAGCGAGATAATGTTTTGAGGTTTTTTAAGACTTGCCTTAACAGCATCTTTCATAATAATAATCTCCGAGCTTTCCCTTGTATTTTCCCTTCCATGGCTTTTTAGCGCCGTTGTAATGAATTATGACTGTGTTTTTGTCCACCCAGTCGCGGTCAATTCGCGGCGCGTTTTTAAGATATGTCTTTTCGTCAAGGTTATATTTCAACGCGCTGACCGGCAGGATTTTGTCATAAAACATCGCGTTCAAAACATCTTGGTCGGCAAGGACGAGCCGTATATCCGTGGTGTTGATAAAGCTGATAATCTTTTCTGACGAGCAGCATTCGCGCAAGCTTCTTAAGTTAATCATCAGCACACCGGCATTGATATAGGGCATTGTCCTCGGAAGGCGCAGGCGCCTTGAGTTGAACTTGTTCATGACATGCTTGAAGTGCGGAGCGCCTGCAAAAAGTTTGCCGCCGAACTCAATATTGTAAAAGCTGTCAAGAGGGTTTATAACTACTATGTCCGGGTCAAGGTAAAGTATCCTGTCAACACCTCCGGGGATGTAGTCCATCGCAAGCAGCCTGTAATATGTTTCTTTAGACGTCCTTTTAAGATATTCGGAGCATTCAAACAAAGAGTCGTCAATCACTATCGGAATAATAACGCTTCGTCCGCGGTCAACGCTTGAGCCGAGCCTTTCAAAGTCGTCTTTTGTCAGCGAGGAATACGCGATGTATATGTCAAAATGTGTGCCGGGATTAGATTCCATAATGGACTTGAGGCACACGCAAAGCGGGCCGACATAGCCGGAGTTCAGGGCAAAAAGCAGGTTCAACGGGATTCCTCCTCATTCATTTTTCGTAAGGCGGACAATTAAAACAATTATGTCCTCGCAAAATGATAATGACATAAAAAAGTTAAAAAACAGTAAACAAACAAGCAAGAAAGTATGAAATTTTAAGCCGCTTAAACTCTCGATTGAATGGAAGTCCGCGGCGTTAATTGCCGCGCCGCCGTTATGGTTTTGGCGTCATTTCTTCGGCGGCGCGGCGCAAAAAGTCCGCTCAACATAACCGTGAGCGGACCTGCCTGTTAGCTGTGAGTGATTATTTTGAGTTTACTTTAAATACGCCGACAAATGAAACGTTTGCCGAGCCGCTGCTTGCCGGCTGCAAGCCCGCAAATGAACCGTCGTTTGACCTTGTCGCGCCGACGGCGATGACGCTGCTGCCGTCGTATGTCGCAATGCCGAGCCCTGTGTCGTTGCCGCTTCCCGCAATGGCCTTTAAGTCCGCAAGGACACCGCTCTCGCCCACATAGGCCAGAAAAACGTCAAGCGCGCCCTTGTTGGGTATGGCGGCAAAATGATGGTTTGAGGACGCCGTCTGACCAATGGCGACATAGCCGCCGTTTACGGCGACAAGCCCTAAGATCATGTCGGCGCTAAGTCCGCCAATCGGCGTTATCCACTCTATGACACCTTCCCCGCCGACGCCGTCGGGCTTGAGCTTGACGATGGCGGCGTCTGTCGCGCCGTAGTTGTGGATGTCGTTAAAAGTGCCTTGAGCCAGCCTGTTTTCCGAAAAACGCCCGCCTATCACACACCCTCCGTCGGGCGCCACGGCAAGCCCGAGGAATTCGTCATATCCGGAGCTGTAAATTGATTTGTACCAAATAGGCTTTCCGTTCATAGATATTTTCATCACAACTGTGTCGTTATCGCCGTAGCCTGCCCAATCGCTGAAAAACAGGTCGTTTGAGCAAGTGTTGCATATGGCGTACACATAGCCGTCGGGCGTCGTCGCCACGGCGTCTATCCTGTTAAACTTGCTGCCTGAAAAAGCAAGCCGCCATTGGACAGTCTGACCGTCCGACGAGTATCTTGTCAGCACGGCCGCTATGAAGCCCGCTTTAACTCCCTCAAAATCGCCGTCGCTTGATTCTGTCTTGCCGCCGACTATAAAATCGCCGTCGGGAGTGGCGCAGACAGATACAAATGAGTCGCCCTTGCTTCCCTTTACTGTTTTTGCCCAATCAAGGCTGCCGTTTTCAGAATATTTTACAATAAGACCGTCGACACCGTTTTTTGTGCCGGTAACGTCAAGGTTGCCGTCGGGAGTGCTGATGACCTTAGACGTCGTGTAACCGACACACACTATGCCGCCGTCCTTGAGCTGAGCGGCGGCCTTCAGCTCCAAACCTCTGTCGCCGCCGATATATCGCTTCCACACGACATTGCCCGACGCGTCGAACCTTATGACAGAGCTTCTAAGAAGCGCCCAGTTGCCTGTCGCGTCGGAATAATCGCCGTTGCTCGATTGAAAGTTGCCGATGACGACACATCCGCCGTCGGCAAGCGCGACGGCATTTAAAAATCTGTCGCCGCCCGTGCCGCCGAACGTAAAGAGAGAAGCTTGCGCAAGAGACTTTTTCGCCTCGCTGCCCGAGGGCTTTGTGGACGTTTCCGCACCGCTTTGTTCCTGCCCTTGTTCCTGACCTTGCGTCGGGGCATCTGTGTTATATACAGGCGTCGTCTCCTTCGGCGGCTCCTCAAGCCGCACAAGACCCGAGCCGTCGTCGCTCACTCCGACGTTATAGCCGGAGCTGTTAAATGTTTCGACAATGCTGTTAAGAGTGGGTTCATTGATGCTTTTGAGGTTCCCGTCCCATGACTTATAATCGTCCTTGAGAAACTCCTTGACGACGGCGTCAACCTCCGCCTTTGTCGGGTTGCGATAATATTTCTCGGACTTGGGAACAGTCTCGGGGTCATAATAGGATATGCCGCCGTTTGTTAATACGGCGTTGTAACCCGCCTTTTTAAGTGCGTTTGAGAGCGTCACAAGCTGCAATTCTGTCAGCGATGAAAAACCCGTCCACTCAAAATCGCCGCCTAAGGCATCCTTGACAAGCTTGAGGAATTCTTCCTCCGACGGAGCCGGTGCGCTCGAAATATAGACAAGACCGTCAGATGTTATTTTGACAGTATAGCCTCTTTCCGCCATCTTTGAAATTATAAGGTTTTTTTGAATATCGGTGAGCTTTGAGTAATCTCCGTCCCAGTCGGAATCCTCGCCGATTATTGAAAGAATCAGCGCGTCTCTTTCGGCGTCCGGCATTTCACTGACAGGCTCGCCCACGGAAACATCCTGCCATTTGTCGTCCGGAGCGGCAAGAGTTTCGCTAAGGCCGGAGTCCCTGTTGCAGGAAAACAGAAGCGAAACGGCCATCATCAACGCCGCGAAAATGCATAAAATCTTTTTAATTTTCATCTTACCAGTTCCTTTCCGGACTTTCCTCGCCCGCAAAAAACGCGGACGGTAAATACAAATATATTCTATCATACAAGCAAATGCTTTTCAATGGCTTGAAGTGTTAATTTTTGATTAATGAATTGTGACAAGCAATGGGATTTAAAGAGGTAAGCAGGGGACTTATAAAGGGACAAGCAGAGGGTTTTTGAAAGGGAGCGGAAGCTTTTTAAAAGAGCGCGCGGGGAATTCATAAAGGAATGTGCGGGGATTTTCTGAAAACGGCTTGCCGTAGACGAGAATATAATGTAGAATTTTTATATCATGTGAGAGGACTGCTTTGTTTTGAAAAAAAATTTGAAGCTTTTCGGGGCTTTCTTTCGTATCGGCCTTTTTTTATTCGGCGGCGGCTACTCGATGCTTCCGCTGCTGCGGCGTGAAGTCGTCGACAAGAACGGGTGGGCGACGCAGGAGGAAATACTCGACTATTTCGTCATAGGTCAATGCACGCCCGGAATAATCGCCGTCAACACCGCCACATTTGTCGGACACAAAAAAAACGGCGTACCGGGCGCCGTATCCGCAACGCTCGGCATAATTTTTCCGTCACTTGTCATCATAACAATCATAGCCGCCCTTTTTGAAAATTTTGCGCGGTTCGACGCGGTGCGCCACGCGTTCGTCGGAATACGCGCGGCGACAGGGGCGCTGATAACGGCTGCCGTAATACGCCTTATAAAAAGCGGCGTCCGCAGCGTTCGGGCACTCCTGCTTTGCCTGGCGTCGTTTGCCGCCGTCGCCGTTTTTGGCGGCTCTCCGGTTGTTGTTGTGATTGCCGCCGCGCTTATCGGCGTCGTATTTGGATTTAGGAGGCGCGGGGAATGACATGCCTTAAAACACTGTTGACTCTTTTTTATGAGTTCTTTTTAACAGGCGCGTTAGCGACGGGCGGAGGACTTGCGACGCTGCCTTTTCTTGCGCGTATGTCGAGCCGTCATCCGGAGTGGTTTACGACTTCCGAGCTGACAAATATGATAGCCGTTTCAGAATCGACGCCCGGTCCGCTCGGCATAAATATGTCGACTTATGTCGGGTTTAAAGTCGCCGGTATACCCGGCTCGCTCGTCTGCGCATTTGCGCTTGTTTTGCCGTCGGTCGTCGTCATCATCATTATTTCACGCTTCCTCGTAAAATATAAAAACAACAGGCACATTCAAAACGCTTTCGGAACTTTGCGCCCTGCCGTGACGGGACTTATAGCCGCCGCCGGCTGGCTTGTCGTCAAGGAATCGCTGCTGCTTCGCGCCCCCTCGGGAATCGCGTCTCTTGTCGGGAGCTTTGACATAGGCGCTGTGATAATTTTTGCCGCGATAGTCGCCCTCACTCAAATTAAACGGCTCGAAAAGCTCCACCCCGTTGTTTTAATTGCCGCGGCAGCCGTAGCGGGAGTTGTGTTCAAACTTTGACCTTTTGCATATAATACTTCGCAGCCTTTAGGCAATACTGCATAAAAATGGATGAAAATATTGTCAGAATAACCAAAGAAGGCATATATAATTTGTCCACCTTTGGCTGAGCTACCGAAAAACTGTTTTTGTCATTTAGGGAATTAAAGCGACAACCCTTTGTGATACAATACCTAATGTGTTATGGTGATTGAAATCTTTTTGTGTGGGAGAAATAATCTATGTATGTTAAAGATGTAACGGTTCAAAATCAGGTCGGGCTTCACGCGCGGCCGGCAACATTTTTTATTCAAAAGGCAAACGAATTCAAGTCGTCTATCTGGGTCGAAAAAGAGGAGCGCAGAGTCAACGCCAAAAGTCTTTTGGGCGTCCTTTCACTCGGCATCATGGGGGGCACGGAGATTCGCATTATCGCGGGAGGCTCCGACGAGGAGCAGGCGGTCGACGAGCTTGTCAAGCTTATTAATTCAGGATTCACCGAGCAATAAATTTCACGACATTTCGAGAGCCGTGTCATATGCAAATCAGAGCCGTTCCCACGGCTGAGGCGGGAGCGACTCTTTAATGCAGGGACGCGGTTTTTTTAAGCCCCGCCCGCTCTTGATGGCGGCGGCTTGCCCGAATCCGCCGCGCGGACATAAACATTTTGTTTCAGATAGCTTCAATTTTAGGGCTTTTAACCGCCGCCGCTTGGAGGGCGGTTTTTTTCTTTTAGCGGGACTTGGAGCCGCGTGTCCTGAAAAGTATGCCTACCGACAAAATCATTGTAATCAGCAATACGCCGACATCCGCAAAAACAGCTGCCCATATCGGAGCTTTTCCCGCGGCGCCCAAAGCCATTATTGCAAGCTTAACGGCTAAAATAAAAAAGATATTAAAGCGCACTGTTTTCATGACGCGCCGAAACATTGACAGCGCATCGGCAAGCCTTGATATTCCGCCGGTCAGCACAATGTCCGCAGTCTCCCTTGCCGCCTGCGAGCCGAGCCCCACAGCCGCTCCGACGTCGGCAAATGCCAGAACAGGCGCATCGTTTATGCCGTCTCCGACATAAATCACAGCCTTTTCTTCTTCCTTTATGCGTTTCATAACCTCAAGCTTTCCTTCGGGCAGCAGTTCGGAATAATATTCAGAGATGCCGCATTCCGCCGCCGTTCTTGCCGCGTGTTTTTCGCCGTCGCCTGTCAGCATAGCTATCCTTTTTATGCCCATCAGGCGCAGCCGTTCGACAAGCTGTGCCGCGCCCTGCTTTGTTTCGCTGTCTATTTCGACACTGCCTGCCGGCACGCCGTCAACAGATATAAATACCGACGCACCGTCGTCCGGGACGTTTATTCCCGATTCGGCCATAAACCTCCTGCTGCCGCAAAGCACCTCTTTGCCGCGCGCCAAAACGCGCGTGCCTTTGCCGGCGTATTCATGAAAATTTTCGCCAAAATAAGTCTCAATTTCAAAAAGCTTTGCCATTTCTGTTATCGCGGCGGCCGCGGGATGCTTTGAGTTTTGCTCGGCGGACGCGGCAAACTTGATTACTTCAGCTTCAGAAAAGCCGTTGTAAGACCTGACAGCGCTGACTTTCAGCTTTTCTGTCGTCAATGTCCCTGTTTTGTCAAAAATAACGGCCGTAGCCTCCGCCGCCTTTTCAACAAAAAGCCCGCCCTTAACAAGGATGCCGCATTTTGCCGCCGCGCCCATGCCCGCAAAAAAGCTCATCGGCACGCTTAGGACGAGCGCGCACGGGCAGGACGCGACAAGAAGCACAAGCCCTTTATAAATCCACTCGCGCCATCCGCCGATTATGAGCGGCGGGACGACGGCAAGCGCAACGGCAAGAAATACGACTGCCGGAGTGTAATATTTTGCTATGCGCGTTATAATCCTGTGCGCGTTGCCCTTTCTCTCGGACGCGTCCTCCACCATGGATATAATTCGAGATGACGCCGAATCCTTCATCAGCCGTGTCGTGCGGACAAACAGCGTGCCCTCGCCGTTTATCATGCCGCTTAGCACGTCCGTTCCTGCCGCCGCCTCAAGAGGAAGGCTTTCACCGGTCAGCGCGGAGGCATCTAAATATGAGCTGCCTGACATTACGACTCCGTCAAGCGCCACTCTTTCGTGCGGCAAAACAACAATTTCATCGCCAATTTTAACAGTTTCGGCACGGACGGCGCGAAATGCTTCGCCGTCGCGTATGTTGGCTTTATCCGGGCGTATTTCCGACAGCGCCGTAATGGAACGCCTGCTTCTGTCAGCGGCATAATCCTCAAGCAGCTCGCCTGTCTTATACAGTATCGCCACAGCGGCCGCCTCTCTGTATTCGCCTATGGCAAACGCGGCAATAACCGCGATAACAAGGAGTGTATCCTCGTTTACAGATTTTAAAAACAGGCTGCTCAAAGCCTTATAGGCCGAGTCAAAAACAGTCAGGAAGGCCGCGCAAATGAGCATTGTCTCTGAAACAGCCGCAGACAGTCCGGGGAAAAACGACAGCCCGAACAACAGCGCGGCGGCGGCTATGCGCAAAATATCAGCGCCCGCGCCGCGGCCTTCATTTTTGGCAGCGTTCGCCCCGCCGCAGTCGCCTCGGCAGCAATCGCCGTTGTTTTTCATTTGTATAACCATTCCTTTCGGCAGATATAGATGTCTGTTCGCCCGCACCCGCAAATACTGGCGGCGACGGCTTCTTTATAAACAGCGCAAAATATTTTCATATTTCCTTTTATTATATTCAGAAAAGCGCCTGTGTCAACAAGTAAAAATAATGCTTTTTTTATGCCGCGCGGTTTTCAGACACCGCCGCCCCAATTACGCGGCAAATTCCGCCCAATTCCACGGTGAAAAAGCGGCGAATTCAACGGTGGAAAAAACAGGGTTCAACGCGCCGCCGTCCGGTGTTCGTTGTCTATACATTATATAACATAACCGCCGTTCAGTGCCGTTCACGGTTTTTGCGTCCGTTTGAAAAAGAGATGCCTATGTTCAAGGGGCGTAAAAAAGTTTGAAAAAGTTTCAAAAAACACTTGCAATCTTGAAATCCGTGTGATATGATACTCAAGCGCGTTCTTTGAACGTGCCGTTTGATGTGCGTTGATGCGGGAGGTGGCCGTCCACAGAGACGGGAAATTTCCGCGGAGTATGTCCGATTTTAAACCGGGCGATTAATGCAGACTTTCTTTCGGCCGCTTCCCTTGCTGCCGAGAGAATCAGGATTGCGCCTTCAACTTTGCCGTTGACCCGGAAAATATTTTAAATGTTTCCGGTTTTTAAAACAGAATGAGTCGAAACACCCGGCTCGGTTGCGGCAAATTGGGGAAAGCCCGCCAAAACTACATACGGCTTTGACAACTAAGCCGACATAAAAGAAAGGCGTGACGCAAGTGGCAGTTAAGGGAAAAATCAGAATCAGGCTTAAGGGTTATGACCACAGCATTGTTGACAAGGCGGCGGAAAAGATAGTCGATACGGCAAAGAGAACGGGCGCTCAGGTGTCCGGACCCGTGCCGCTCCCCACCGAGAAAGAGATTATAACAGTTCTGCGCGCTGTCCACATGTACAAGGATTCCCGCGAGCAGTTTGAGCAGAGGACGCACAAAAGGCTTGTCGACATCGTCAGACCGTCGCAGAAAACAGTCGAGGCGCTTACGGGCCTTGAGCTTCCGGCGGGCGTGGAGATTGAGATTAAGCTCTGATTCAGGCAGAATCAGGCGGCGGTTTTAAAGAGTCCGTCACAGGGCTCGCAAGACTTTAGCCGACCGTGGTCATGTTGACAATGTCAACCAATAACCAAAAGGAGGAGAAAAAATGGTAAAAGGTCTTATCGGCAAAAAAATCGGTATGACACAGCTTTTCGACGAAAGCGGAAAAGTAGTCCCCGTAACGGTGGTCGAGGCAGGCCCCTGCACTGTTGTCATGAAGAAGACAGTCGAGAACGACGGCTACGAAGCTGTTCAGCTCGGTTTCGGAAACATTAAGGTGCAGAGAGTCACAAAGCCCATGAAGGGGCATTTCGGCAAGGCTGACACGGCTCCCAAGAAGTCGCTCAGGGAATTTAAGCTTGACGACACAGGCACTTTGAATGTCGGCGACATCATCAAGGCTGACATCTTCGCGCCGGGCGACATTGTGGACGTAGTCGGCACGAGCAAGGGAAAAGGCACTGCCGGCGTTGTAAAAAGATGGGGTTTTGCCAAGCTGAAGGGTTCGCACGGCACAGGTCCCGTCGCACGGCATCCCGGCGCTTTGGGCGGCTGCTCCGATCCCGCAAAAGTTTATAAGGGAAAGAAGCTCGCGGGTCATCTCGGACACGAGCGAGTAACGATACAAAACCTCAGCGTAATCAAGGTTGATGCTGAAAACAACCTTATCGCTATAAAGGGAGCCATACCCGGCCCCAGGGGCGGGATAGTTCTCGTCTCTGACAGCGTAAAGAAGTAAGGAAGGAGTAATAACAATGCCAAACGTACCAGTATTTGACGCGTCCGGCGAAAAGATTTCCGAAATGGAGCTTTCGGACGCTGTATTCGGCATAGAACCCAACGTGTCGGCCATGCATCTGTGTGTCGTCAACTTTTTGGCTAATAAGCGTCAGGGCACTCAATCCACGCTTACACGCAGCGAAGTCAGAGGCGGCGGCAGAAAGCCGTGGCGGCAAAAAGGTTCGGGACGCGCGAGGCAAGGTTCCATCAGGGCTCCGCAGTGGCGTCACGGCGGCGTTTCCCACGGTCCAAAGCCCCGCTCATACAGCTTTTCGGTCAACAAAAAGGTCAAGAGGCTTGCCTTGAAATCGGCGCTTTCATCAAAGGTCGCGGACGGAGAGATAACGATTCTTGACAGCCTGAAGCTTGACGCCATAAAGACAAAGGAAGTCGTCAAGATTCTAAACGCCCTTGACACCGGCAAAAAGACACTTGTTGTGCTTCCGGAAAAGGACGATATCGTCATTAAAAGCGCGAGGAACATCGCGGGCGTCAAAACAACGCTTGTCAACACGCTTAACGTATATGACATCCTTAACTGCGACACGCTGCTTGTTCTTAAGGATTCCGTAAGCGGGATAGAGGAGGTCTACGCATGACAAAGTCTTCATATGACATCATCCTCAAGCCTATCATCACAGAAGAAAGCATGACCGGCGCTATGCTTAAGAAATACACGTTCAAAGTCGCCAAAAGCGCGAACAAGATAGAGATAGCCAAAGCGGTCGAGGAGCTTTTTAATGTCTCGGTTGATAAGGTCAACACGATCAATGTCAGGGGTCATCTGCGCAGGCAGGGAAGGTTTGAGGGCTATACCCCGTCTTGGAAAAAGGCTGTCGTAACCCTCACGGAGGATTCTAAAACAATCGAGTTCTTTGACGGAATGATGTAATCAACTAATATCCGGCGGCGACGTATGGAGTACGGCATGCTCCGCAAAGCCGCTTTAAGGAGAGTGAAACAAATGTCGATTAAGGTATTTAACCCGATAGGTAACGCAAGGCGCAATATGTCTGTCACCGATTATTCGGGGCTGACGAAAAAAGCGCCTGAAAAAAGCCTTTTGGCGCCCCTTAAAAACAAATCCGGCCGCAACAACTACGGAAGGATTACAGTCCGCCACCGCGGCGGCGCAAACCGCAACAAATACCGCATTATAGATTTCAAGAGAGATAAGTTCGACATACCGGCGACTGTTTTAAGCCTTGAGTATGACCCGAACAGATCGGCTCACATAGCGCTCTTGAAATATGAGGACGGCGAAAAGAGATATATCATCGCGCCGGCCGATTTAAAGGTGGGAGATGTCGTCGTTTCAGGCACAAAAGCCGACATCAAAACAGGCAACGCTCTTCCTCTTTCAAGCATCCCGACAGGCACCGTCATACACAACATCGAGATGAATCCCGGCAGGGGCGGTCAGTTGGCTCGTTCCGCGGGCAATTCAGCTCAGCTCATGGCAAAGGAGGGCACGCACGCGCTCCTTCGCCTTCCGTCCGGAGAGCTTCGCAAGGTTCCCGTAAACTGCATGGCCACCATAGGTCAAGTCGGAAACGTGGAGCATGAAAACATCAAGATAGGCAAGGCAGGCCGCAAGCGCCACATGGGATGGAGACCGACAGTCAGAGGTTCCGCGATGAACCCGTGCGACCATCCGCACGGCGGCGGCGAGGGCAAGTGCCCGATAGGTCTTCCGGGGCCTGTCACGCCGTGGGGCAAGCCGGCGCTCGGCTATAAGACACGGTCAAGAAAAAAGGCATCAAACAGCATGATTGTTAAACGCCGTAACGACAAATAAGAAAGGAGCAGATTTTAATGGGCAGAAGCGTCAAAAAAGGTCCGTTCGTGCAGCCCAAGCTGCTCGAAAGAGTCGTCCAGCTTAATGAAAAAGGCGACAAGCACATAATCAAGACTTGGAGCCGCAACTCCACAATATTCCCGGAGTTTGTCGGCCACACATTCGCCGTCCATGACGGGCGCAAGCATGTTCCCGTATATATAACCGAGGATATGGTCGGTCACAAGCTCGGATAATTCGCTCCGACAAGGATTTTCAGAGGTCACGCCGGCTCAAAGACTTCAAACACAGGCAGATAACAGTCGAAAGGAGTGTGTAACAAATGCAAGCGAAAGCATCAGTGACTTATGTCCGTATTGCGCCGCGTAAGGTTAAGATTGTTCTTGACCTAATCCGCAACCAGCCCGTCGACAAGGCGATGGCTATTCTCAAACACACGCCTAAGGCTGCGTGTGAGCCGCTGATAAAGCTTCTCAAGTCAGCCATGGCAAATGCCGAGAACAACAACGATATGGATCCCGAAACACTTTATGTGTCAGAATGCACGGTGGGTCAGGGTCCGACGCTCAAGCGCCTGAGGCCGAGAGCGCAGGGCAGGGGTTACAGAATCAACAAAAAGACATCTCATATAACAATTGTTCTGAAAGAAAGCGAATAAGCGAGGAGGAGGTAAAACACAATGGGACAAAAAGTTAATCCGACAGGTCTAAGGGTCGGCGTTATCAAAAATTGGGAATCCCGCTGGTACTCGAACGAAAAAGATTTTGCGGACACCCTTTACGAGGACTATGAGCTTCGCGAGTTCCTTCTCAAGCTTCTCGCTCCCGCGGGAGTGCCGAAAATCGAGATCGAACGCGACACGAGGAGAGTTTATGTAAACATCCATTGCGCAAAGCCCGGCATGGTAATCGGCCGCGGCGGCGCTGAAATAGAAAAGCTCAAAAAGATTTGCTCCGCAAAGCTCGGCGGCAAGGACGTCTCGCTCAACATAGTCGAGATAAGGCAGCCCGATCTTAACGCGCAGCTTGTCGCGGAGAACATCGCGTCACAGCTTGAAAGGCGCATATCTTTCCGCCGCGCGTTAAAGCAGGCCATCGGCCGCACAATGAAGTTCGGCGCGAAGGGCATCAAATGCCAGGTGTCCGGCAGGCTCGGCGGCGCCGAGATTGCCCGCACGGAGCATTACCACGAGGGGACCATCCCTCTCCAGACAATCAGGGCCGACATTGATTACGGCTTTGCCGAGGCAAAGACGACATACGGCCGCATTGGTATCAAGGTCTGGATATACAGGGGCGAAATTCTTCACGATAACCGCAAACCCCGCAGGGAAGGAGGGGCCAGATAATGCTTTTACCTAAGCGCGTAAAATACCGCAAGGTCCAAAGAGGCCGCATGAAGGGCACCTCTCACCGCGGGAACAAGGTCAATTACGGCGATTACGGCCTGATGGCTGTTGAACCCGCATGGATAACCTCAAACCAAATAGAGGCTGCGCGTATCGCGATGACACGCTGCATAAAAAGAGGCGGCCAAGTTTGGATAAAGATTTTCCCGGATAAGCCGATCACAGAGAAGCCTGCCGAAACACGCATGGGTTCCGGCAAAGGTTCCCCCGAATATTGGGTGGCGGTTGTTAAGCCCGGCAGGGTCATGTTCGAGATAGCCGGAGTTGACAGGGAGCTCGCGGAGGAGGCCATGCGCCTTGCCGCAAACAAACTTCCCATCAAGTGTAAGTTTGTATCTAAGGAAGAAACGGGCGGTGAGCAAGAATGAAAGCCGGTGAAATCAGAAAACTTTCCTCAAAAGAGCTGGATGCTAAGCTCATTGAGCTGAAGGACGAGCTGTTTAAGCTGCGCTTCCAGCAAGCCATTAACCAGCTCGACAACCCGATGCGCATCAAAGCCGTCAAGAAGGACATCGCGAGGGTCAAAACAATCCAGCGCGACATCGAACTTCACGGCGCCGATTCGTAAGAAAGGAATGGTATGAGCTATGAGCGACAGAAACCTCAGAAAGACCCGCGTGGGTTTTGTTACGAGCGATAAGATGGATAAGACTGTTGTCGTTTCCGTAAAGGACAAGGTCAAGCATCCGCTTTATAAAAAGATTGTCAACCGCACCTTTAAACTGAAGGCGCATGACGAAAACAACGAGTGCGGAATCGGCGACCGCGTGCTGGTTATGGAGACGCGCCCAATATCTAAAGACAAGAGATGGCGCGTTGCCGAAATCATCAAAAAAGCTGAATAATCCGGATTATTTAAGGAGGCAGGCACTGTGGTACAACAGGAGAGTTACCTGAAAGTGGCGGATAATACCGGCGCCAAGGAAATCATGTGCATTCGTGTTCTCGGTGGTTCCGGCAAAAGATATGCCAATATAGGCGACGTCGTGGTCGCTTCTGTTAAGAAAGCAACACCCGGCGGAGTTGTTAAAAAAGGCGAGGTTGTCAGGGCTGTCGTGGTTCGCACCGCTAAGGGCGTGCGCCGCGGCGACGGCACTTACATCCGCTTTGATGAAAACGCGGCGGTCATCATAAGGGAAGATAAAAACCCGAGGGGCACGCGTATTTTCGGGCCGGTCGCGAGAGAGCTGCGCGAAAAGGACTATGTTAAGATCCTTTCGCTGGCTCCCGAAGTGCTTTGAGTCGGGGGGTACGGAAATGAATAAAAAGGTTCACGTCAAGACAGGCGACACGGTAGTCGTCATAAACGGAAAATACCGCGGCAAGAAGGGCAAGGTAATGCAGGTCAGCCCGACCGAGGGAAAGGTCATTGTCGAGGGTGTCAATATTGTCACAAAACATGTGAAGCCACGTAAAATGGGCGATCCGGGCGGACTTATCGAGGCGGAGAGCGCGCTCTACGCCGACAAGGTTCAGCTTGTTTGCCCCAAATGCGGCAGACCGACAAGAGTCGGCCACATAATAAACGCAAAAGGCAAAAAAATGCGCGCTTGCAAAAAGAGCGACTGCCGTGCGGAATTTGAATAAGGGAGGGACATGACAAATGGCAGCAAGACTTAGAGAAACCTTCATAAACGAGGCGGCGCCCGCGCTTATGAAGAAGTTTCAATACAAGAGCGTCATGCAAATCCCGAAGCTTGAAAAGATTGTCGTCAACGTAGGCTGCGGCGAGGCGCGCGACAACCCAAAGGTTCTCGACGCCATTGTTTCAGACATTCGGCAGATAACAGGTCAAAAGCCCGTTCTCTGCAAAGCGAAAAAGTCGGTGGCGAATTTCAAGCTCCGTGAGGGCATGACAGTCGGCGTAAAAGTCACACTCAGGGGTGAGAGGATGTACGAATTCCTTGACAGATTCTTCAGCCTTGCCCTGCCGAGGGTCAGGGACTTCAGAGGAATCAACCCCAACTCCTTTGACGGGCGCGGGAACTATTCCGTAGGCGTCAAGGAGCAGCTGATATTCCCTGAAATTGATTACGATAAGATCGACAAGGTTCGCGGCATGGATGTTTGCATAATCACCACCGCGAAAACCGACGAAGAGGCACGCGAGCTGCTGTCGCTTTTGGGCGCGCCGTTCGCGAGATAAGGAGGGAATAAGTTGGCCAAAACATCAATGAGAGTTAGGCAGGCAAGACCCGCAAAATATTCTTCAAGGCAGCACAACAGGTGCAAGATTTGCGGCAGGCCGCACGCCTATCTCCGAAAATACGGAGTATGCCGCATATGCTTCCGCGAGCTGGCTCATTCAGGCCAGATTCCCGGTGTAAGAAAAGCAAGCTGGTAATCATAGCAATTGCAAAGGAGGAAAAACGGTTATGCAGATCACTGATTCTATAGCTGATATGTTAACGAGAATTCGCAATGCTAATTCAGCAAAGCATGACTCGGTGAAGATTCCCGCATCCAACATGAAGAAGGCAATTGCTAAGATTCTTGTTGACGAGGGATATGTGAAAAGCTTCAAGGTCGAGGATGACGGAAAGCAGGGAATGATTGAAATCGCCCTCAAATACGGTCCGAACAAATCTCAGGTTATAACAGGGTTGCGCAGGGTTTCCAAGCCCGGCCTGCGTATCTATTCAAATTGCGAGGATATTCCGAGAGTCATGAAGGGTCTCGGCATCGCAATCCTCTCAACGTCAAAGGGCATTATGACTGACAAGGACGCTCGCGGAGCCAATGTTGGCGGCGAAGTTCTTGCGTTTATCTGGTAAGGAGGTGCTGTTTAGGATGTCACGCATAGGAAAGCAGCCAATTGTTATCCCGGCGGGCGTCGATGTTACCGTCGACGGCAGCACTGTGACAGTCAAGGGTCCCAAAGGCACCCTTAGCAAAGCAGTGCACGGCAATATGTCGGTTGAAAAGGACGGCGCCGAATTAAAGGTTTCCCGCCCCAATGACGACAAGCTCAACAGGTCGCTTCACGGGCTCACGAGAACGCTCATCAGCAACATGGTAGTCGGCGTTAACGAGGGCTTTAAAAAGGAGCTTGAAATAAACGGCGTAGGTTTTCGCGCCGCAAAGCAGGGCAATCAGCTGGTACTTAACGTAGGTTATTCGCACCAGGTGTTTATGCAGGAGCCGGAGGGAGTAACCGTCGAGGTGCCCGCGCCAAACAAAATTATTGTAACAGGATTCGACAAGCAAAGGGTCGGACAATTCGCGGCGGAAATCCGTAAGACGCGTCCCCCCGAGCCTTATAAGGGCAAGGGCATAAAGTACGCCAACGAGATAGTCCGCCGCAAGGAAGGCAAGGCCGGCAAGGGCGGCAAGTAGTCTTAAAAGGAGTTGATAAACAATGGTAAACAAGCCAAACACCAATAAGGCGAGACAGGCGCGCCACAAACGTGTCCGCGGCAAGATAAGCGGCACAGCCGATTGCCCGCGCCTCAATGTTTTCCGCTCCCTCCAAAACATTTACGCGCAGTTGGTAGACGACGCCAAGGGCGAAACGCTTGTGTCGGCGTCAACTGTTGAAAAGGATTTTGAGGGTTACGGCGGAAACGCATCCGCAGCCCGCAAGGTGGGTGAGCTGCTCGCTCAACGCGCTGCCGAAAAAAAGATCACACGCTGTGTGTTCGACCGCGGCGGCTATATATATCACGGCCGTGTTCAAGAACTGGCCGAAGGCGCCCGCGAGGGCGGCCTCAAGTTCTAAGAGGAGGAGGTAACACTTTTGGCTAACAAAATTGACACATCGGCTATGGAGCTTACGGAGCGCGTCGTAACAATCAACCGCGTATCAAAGACGGTTAAAGGCGGACGCATATTCAAGTTTGCCGCGCTTGTCGTCGTCGGCGACGGTCAGGGCACAATCGGTTTCGGGCTTGGCAAATCGGGCGAGGTTCCCGACGCCATCCGCAAGGGCATTGAGGATGCAAAGAAAAACCTTTTTAAGGTTTCTCTCAAGGGCACGACAATCCCTCACGAAATCATCGGCAAGTTCGGCGCGGGCGTTGTTCTTTTGAAACCCGCGGCGCCCGGCACCGGCGTTATTGCCGGCGGTCCTGTCCGCGCGGTTGTTGAAACAGCCGGCATTAAGGATATCCGTTCAAAGGCGCTCCGCTCAAACAATCCCTGCAATGTCGTCAGGGCTACTCTTGACGGTCTTTCAAGGCTTCGCAATGTCGACGAGGTCGCGGCTGTACGCGGCAAGCCGGCAAGCGAGATTTTATAATAAGGAGGGTGGAACAAATGGCAAGAGCCGTTAAAGCAACAAAGCAAGGCTATGTGCGGGTAAAGCTTGTGAGAAGCCTTATCTGCAGCAAAAAGGATCAGATTGCCACCGCCCATGCGCTTGGTCTTCACAGGATAGGGGACAGCTCCGTTCAGCCGGATATCCCCGCAACCCAGGGCAAAATAAGGAAAATAGCACATCTCATTGAGGTCAAGGAAGCCTGTCAAGGAGGTGCGAAATAATGAAGTTACACAATCTTTCTCCGGTGGAGGGCTCCAACAGGGAGCGCAAGCGTGTCGGTAGGGGAATGTCCTCCGGTCACGGCAAAACATCCGGAAAAGGCCACAAGGGTCAAAAGGCTCGTGCCGGCAGGGGCGTGCGCATAGGATTTGAGGGCGGCCAGATGCCCCTGCAAAGGCGAGTCCCCAAAAGAGGCTTTGTAAACATCTTCAGCAAGGAAATCGCAACAGTAAACATCTCCGTGCTTGAGGAAAGATTTGAAAGCGGAGACGTCGTCGATATCGACGCTCTCATTAATGCCGGCATCATCAAAAAGATTCTTGACGGCGTAAAGATTTTAGGAAACGGCGACATCACAAAAAACCTCACGGTTAAAGCAAACGCCTTCTCCGAAAGCGCCAAACAGAAAATTGAGGCTGCCGGTGGAAAGGCAGAGGTGATCTGAAATGTTTAAAATCCTTGTTAACGCATGGAAGATCCCGGAGCTTAGGAAAAAGATTTTATTCACACTGTTCATCATACTTGTTTTCAGGTTCGGCTCGGCCATTCCCGTTCCTTTCCTTGACATAGGCGAGGCGGGCATCATCAACGCGCAGGAAAGCGCCGGCACCTTTATGGAATACCTCAGCATGATGACGGGAAACGCGTTTAACTACGGCACAATATTTGCGATGTCAATCACGCCTTACATCAACAGCTCCATCATCATGCAGCTGCTGACAGTCGCCATTCCGGCCCTTGAAAGGCTTCAAAAGGAAGGCGAGGAAGGCAGGAAAAAGATAGCGTCGATAACGCGCTGGGTCACGATGATTCTCGGCACGCTTCAAAGCACCGCATATTTCTTCTACCTTAGAAACCAGGGATATCTTCTCACCTCAACAGGAGGCGGTGCTTACACAGGCTTTTGGGCGGTGTTCCAGGCGATTGCCATCATAGCGACATTTGTCGGCGGCACTGCTTTGATAATGTGGCTTGGCGAGCAAATTAACGACAAGGGCATCGGAAACGGCATATCCATCATACTTTTTGCCGGCATCGTGTCGCGAATTCCCACACTTTTAGCAACCCTCTACAGCCCGACTCCCGGCGTCGGATACATTGCGCGCGGCGGGGCTTTTTGGGTTTTGTCTCCCCTTGCGGGCGTCATACTTTTGCTGATGATTGCGTTTATTGTCTGGATGGACAACGCCGAAAGGCGCATACCCGTCCAATATGCGAAAAGAGTCGTCGGGAGAAAAATGTACGGCGGTCAAAGCACCCACATCCCCATTAAGGTCAATATGTCGGGTGTTATGCCTGTCATTTTCGCCTCGTCGTTCCTTTCGCTTCCGCCGACAATCGAGCTTTTTGTTTCAAACCCGAGCGACAGGTGGAAAACCTTCTTCAGCGTGTTTACATCAGAGCATTGGGCATACACCATCATTTATTTTCTTTTTATCATAGCGTTCGCATACTTCTATTCATCAATCCAGTACAACCCCGTTGAAATGGCAAACAACATCCGCAAAAACAGCGGCGCTGTCCCGGGGCTTCGTCCCGGCAAGCCGACATCAGATTATATCGCAAAGATTCTGTCAAGAATCACATTGCTCGGAGCGCTCCTTCTCAGCGTTATCGCTCTTTTCCCGATTGTGTTTTCACAGGTGACAAAGCTTATCACAATCGGCGGAGTCAACTACGCGATGAATATTTCACTCGGCGGCACATCAATCATCATTATGGTCGGCGTCGCGCTCGAAACGGCGAAGCAGCTTGAGAGCCAGATGATGATGCGCCATTACAAGGGCTTCCTTGATTAAACGAGCGGAAAGGAAACTGCATGATACTGCTCAAAACTGCAAATGAACTTGCCCTCATGAAAGAGGCTTGTGTTATATCGGCGGGAGCATTAAAGGCGGCGGGAGAGGCTGTTCAGCCGGGCGTTTCGACGGCTGAGATAGACATGATAGCCCATGACTACATTGTCAGGCGCGGCGCAAAGCCCGCGTTCCTCAATTACAACGGGTTCCCCGCCACCGCGTGCATTTCCATAAACGACGAAGTTATCCACGGCATTCCGAGCAGTCGGCGCATGATAAAGGAAGGGGACCTTGTAAGCATCGACTTAGGAGCAATGCTTAACGGATATTTCGGAGACAATGCCGCCACTTTCGCCGCGGGAAGGATAAGCCCCGAGGCGAAGCGGCTGAGCGACACGACAAGAGAAAGCCTTTATGAGGGCATCAGGATGGCTGTCGCGGGCGGCAGAGTGGGAGACATAGGTTCGGCTGTTCAGCGCTATTGCGAATCAAGGGGATACGGCGTTGTTCGCGACTTTACGGGTCACGGTGTCGGAAAAGCAATCCATGAGGATCCGCCTGTGCCGAACTTCGGAACACCGGGACGGGGCGCGCGTCTCCTGCCCGGCATGACAATAGCAATCGAACCAATGATAAACGAGGGTTCGGGAGCGGTCAAGGTTTTGCCGGACGGTTGGACGGTTAAGACGCGGGACGGCAAGCTGTCCGCGCATTTCGAGCATACCGTCGCCGTCACGACAGACGGCCCGGTAATCCTCACACAGATATGACGGAGGACGTAATGCTCGAAAAGGGAAGTGTAGTCAAATCACTCGCGGGACGTGACGCCGGCAGGCTGCTGCTCGTCACGGACAAAACAGAAAGCAGCGTCCTTGTCTGCGACGGCAAGGAGCGTCCGGTCGAAAAGCCCAAACTCAAAAACATCCGCCATGTCGCGGATACGGGGATTAAGCTTGACATCAATTTAACCGGAAGCAACCGAGCCTTAAAAAAAGCGCTTGCCGCTGTCTGCGAAAAGACGGGGGATACGGGCGCAAAACCTCAGGAGGTGTCTGAATGTCCAAGCAGGATATGATTGAGATTGAAGGAATTGTTGTTGAAGCCCTTCCAAACGCCACCTTTCAGGTTGAGCTGAAGAACGGGCACAGGATATTGGCCCACATCTCCGGCAAGCTGCGGATGAACTATATCCGCATTCTTCCGGGCGATAAGGTCACAGTTGAAATGTCGCCATACGATCTGACCAGAGGGCGCATAACATGGCGTTCCAAGTAATTGAAGGAGGTAATTCTATATGAAAGTCAGACCTTCTGTAAAGAAAATTTGCGAAAAATGCAAGATAATCAAGCGCAAAGGAAAAGTAATGGTCATCTGCGAAAACCCCAAACACAAGCAGCGCCAGGGTTAACCGGCGCAATCCATTTAACGGAGGTGCAAACTGACAAATGGCTCGTATATCAGGTGTTGATTTACCAAGAGATAAAAGAATTGAAACAGGTCTGACTTACATTTTCGGTGTGGGCAGCAAGACCGCGGACAAAATCCTTGAGGCGACGGGAGTTAATCCGGACACAAGAGTCAGGGATTTAACCGAGGACGACATCTCGAAGCTCCGTGAGTATATCGACCACAACCTAAAGGTTGAGGGCGATCTCCGCAGAGAGACGGCGTTCGACATCAAAAGGCTTGTCGAAATCGGCTGTTACCGCGGAATCCGCCATCGCAAGGGTCTGCCTGTAAGGGGACAGCGCTCAAAAACAAACGCGCGCACCCGCAAGGGCCCCAAAAAGACCATCGCAAACAAGAAGAAATAAAAGAGGAGGAGAAATATGGCTACAAAGGGTGCAGGCAAAAAAAGCACCGCTACGCGCAGGCGCCGTGAGCGCAAAAATATTGAGCGTGGCGCTGCCCATATCCAGTCCACCTTTAATAACACAATCGTCACAATAACAGACACTCGCGGCAACGCGGTGTCATGGGCAAGCGCAGGCGAGATGGGCTTCAGAGGCTCAAGGAAATCGACGCCTTATGCCGCGCAGACTGCCGCCGAGACTGCCGCGAAGGCTGCTATGGAGCATGGAATGAAGACAGTCGAGGTCTATGTAAAAGGCCCCGGGCAGGGGCGCGAGGCCGCCATCAGGGCGTTGCAGACAGCGGGTCTTGAGGTTAACATGATCAAGGACGTCACTCCGATTCCTCATAACGGCTGCCGCCCGCCCAAAAGAAGGCGTGTGTAATCAAACTTTGGAGGTGCATTAAATGTCAAGATATACCGGTGCGGTTTGCAAGCTTTGCCGCAGAGAGGGCAAGAAGCTCTTTTTGAAAGGCGAGCGCTGCTATACCGGCAAATGCTCGGTTGAGCGCCGCGCATACGCTCCCGGCCAGCACGGGCAAAGCCGCAAGAAAACTTCCGAATACGGTCTTCAGCTTCGAGCCAAACAGCAGGCGAGACGTTTTTACGGTATCCAGGAAGCACAGTTCCACAAATATTTTCTCATGGCTGAACGAAAGTCAGGCGTAACGGGCGAAAACCTTCTTCGCATCTGTGAAAGCCGCCTTGATAATGTCGTTTATCTGTTGGGATGGGCAAGCTCAAGGGCTGAAGCGAGACAGCTTTCACAGCATGGTCATTTTCGTGTCAACGGCAGGAAGGTTGACATCCCGTCATACCTGCTCAAGCCGGGCGACGTCGTGTCCATCAAGGAAAGAAGTCTTGAAAGCGACAAGGTTAAAGCTGTCATCGAGGCAAACGAGGCGCGCCCTGTTCCCTCGTGGCTTGAGCGCGACAATTCTCAAAACGCCGGCAAGGTTTTAAATCTGCCGGAGAGAGATCAAATCGAAGCTCCAGTTGAGGAGCATCTCATTGTTGAGTTCTATTCCAAATAACGACAGTTTAAACATTTTGGAATCAGCTTAACGCGGAGATATCCAACCAAGATTATAAGGAGGGTTTTGAATGATAGGAATTGAAAAGCCCAAGATCGAAACTATAGACCTCTTGCCCGACGGTACTTACGGCAAGTTTATAGTTGAACCGCTTGAAAGAGGCTACGGAACAACTTTGGGTAACAGCCTCAGACGCGTACTGCTGTCTTCGATGCCGGGCTACGCAATAACCTCCGCAAAGATTGATGGAATTCTTCACGAATTCACCACCATACCGGGTATAAAAGAAGATGTCACAGAAATAATTCTTAACCTGAAAAGCGTAATTTTAAAGATTCACGGCGACGGTCCCAAAACCATTTATATCGAGGCAAGCGGTGAAGGCGAATTAACCGCCGGCAGCATAAAGACAGATTCGGAAGTCGAGATACTCAACCCCGATCTGCACATCGCGTCGCTCGACACAGGCGCTCATATAGGCATGGAACTGACATGCGACAAAGGGCGCGGCTATGTTTCGGCCGAAAGAAACAAGCAGATGATGCAGCCGATTATCGGCGTGATTGCCGTCGACTCCATTTATTCGCCTGTGCTCAAGGTGAACTACACTGTTGAGAACACGCGTGTGGGTCAGATAACCGACTACGACAAGCTGACACTGGAGGTTTTGACAAACGGGACTATTTCGGCAAAAGAAGCCGTGTCTCTCGGAGCCAAGATCCTCAACGAGCATCTCAGTCTTTTCAGCGACCTCTCTGACGAGGCTTATAACACGGAGGTTATGGTCGTCAAGGATGACAACGGCAAGGAAAAAATCCTTGAGATGACCATTGAGGAACTTGACCTTTCTGTCCGCTCGTTCAATTGCCTTAAAAGGGCGGGCATAAACACTGTTGAAGAATTAATCAGCAAGACCGAGGAGGACATGATGAAGGTCCGCAACCTTGGTAAAAAGTCAATCGACGAGGTTGTTTCAAAGCTCAATTCACTGGGCTTCGACCTCAAGCGAGAAGACGAGTAAGTCATTAAAAAGGAGTGATTTAAATGCCCGGTACCAGAAAACTTGGTAGAGCATCCGACCATCGGAGATCGATGCTCAGAGGCTTAGTCACATATCTCTTGGAAAACGGCAGGATCGAAACCACCGTTACAAGAGCGAAAGAAGTCCGCGCGATGACAGAAAAGATGATAACAATCGCAAAGGACGATTCGCTTAGCGCAAAGCGCAGAGTGCTTGCCTATGTAACGAAAGAAGATGTCGTCAAAAAGCTCTTTGATGAGATTGCGCCGAAGTTTAAGGACGTAAACGGCGGATATACACGCATAATAAAGACAGAGGCTCGCCGCGGAGACGCGGCGGAGATGTGTATAATCGAGATTCTCGGCTATGAAGTCGCGCCCGAAAGCAAAAAGGCTAAAAGAGCCTCTAAAAAATCCGCGGGCACGGAAAGCAAAAGCGACGGCAACGGCGAGGATAAGAGCGAAGACAAGAGCGATGATTGATATCAGCCTTTACAAACAGGCGATATTGTGTTAATATCTAAAATAGACCTGCTTCTCGGTTGAGGGATTAAGCCGTTTTTCGGCACTCACCTGCCCCACACTGGGTTTCAGGCAACAATTAAACGAGGTGAAAATAATGACACAGGAAGAAAAGACTCTCATCATGCAAAAATACGCCCTTCACGAGGGCGACACAGGCTCGCCTGAGGTTCAAATCGCCGTGCTGACAAAGCGGATTTCCGACCTCACCGAGCATCTCAAGGCAAACAAAAAAGACCACCATTCACGCAGGGGGCTTTTCAAGATGGTAGGTCACAGGCGCAACCTTCTTGCATATTTGCAGCAGGTCGACATTGAGCGCTACCGCGCCATTATTGAGAAGCTCGGCATACGCAAATAAGTTTCATACAGGGGCGGTTTTGCAGCCGCCCCTGTAAAGCATTCTCTCGTAAATCCGGCAGCGTCTGCTGTTTTAGCAGTTAATCGGCCGCTTTGCTTTATGAAAAACGGCGGATTTATTGCTAAACCGAACAGGCTGCGGAAATAATAAGCATGAGGTAAAATCATGCGAAAGGAATTCAAATATGTTTTTTAAAGATTTTCAAAGGTTTGAAACAGAAATCGCCGGCAGACCCTTTGTGGCTGAAATCGGCAAGATGGCGCAGCTTGCGGGCGGCTCATGCCTTGTCCGCTACGGCGAGACAAACATTCTCTGCACAGCGACGATGTCGGCAAAGCCGCGCGAGGGCATTGATTATTTTCCGCTTTCAGTGGATTTTGAGGAAAAGCTCTATTCCGTGGGCAAGATACCCGGCTCTTTTCAGCGCAGGGAGGGAAGGGCGAGCGAAAAGGCGACACTGGCGTCAAGAGTCATTGACCGCCCCATACGCCCGTTGTTCCCGAAGGACATGAGAAACGACGTCAGCGTCGTAGCGACAATAATGTCCGTCGACCCTGACTGTTCGCCTGAAATAGCTGCAATGATAGGCGCTTCCATTGCGCTGTCAATTTCCGAAATACCGTGGGACGGCCCCGTTTCCTCCGTTTCAGTAGGTCTTGTGGACGGCGAGTTCGTGATAAATCCCACAGAGGAGCAGCGCTTGGTTTCAGAGCTTCAGCTCACAGTCGCGTCAACAGGCAAGCTTGTGGCGATGATTGAGGCGGGCGCAAACGAGGTTCCCAACGACAAGATGTTTGACGCGATTATGCTCGGTCATGAGGAAAACTTGAAGATTGTCTCCTTTATTGAAGAAATCAAAAACAAAGTCGGCAAACAAAAAATCGACTTTCCGTCAAACGATCCCGACCCCGATATGTATGAGGCGATAAAGGCCTTCACCATTGACGACATACGCGCCGCTCTCGACACAGACGACAAGAGGGTGCGCGACGAGCGTCTTGCGCCTGTTTATGACGCCGCTCATTTAAAGTTTGACGAAATATATCCCGACAGCGAATTTAAGATTGACGAGTGTCTTTACGATATTCAAAAATATGTCGTGCGCCGTTGGCTTCTTGACGACGGCAAGCGTGTCGACGGCAGGGGCATTGACGATATCCGCCCGCTTAACGCCGAAATTGACCTTCTTGCAAGAGTTCATGGCTCAGGTATGTTCACAAGGGGACAAACACAAACCTTGACGGTCACAACTCTCGGTTCGATGAGGGACGCGCAGCTCCTTGACGGCATCGACAACGAGGAGACAAAACGCTATATGCACCATTACAATTTCCCGTCATATTCCGTCGGCGAAACGAGGCCTCCCAGAGGTCCGGGCAGGCGTGAGATAGGTCACGGCGCGCTTGCCGAAAAGGCTCTGCTCCCCGTTATCCCGTCGGTTGAGGACTTCCCTTATTGCCTAAGGCTTGTTTCCGAGGTGCTTTCATCAAACGGCTCGACGTCGCAGGGCGCCGTCTGCTCCTCCACCCTTTCACTGATGGCGGCGGGAGTGCCTATCAAGGCGCCTGTCGCGGGCATTTCCTGCGGGCTTATCACCGAGGGCGACCGCTTCATGACAATGGTCGACATTCAGGGGCTTGAGGACTTTTTCGGCGACATGGACTTTAAGGTTGCGGGCACCCACAAGGGCATTACGGCAATCCAAATGGATTTGAAGATACACGGCCTCACACCCGCCATCATAAAAGAAGCGCTTGAAAAGACTTACAAGGCAAGGCTCTTTATTCTTGACGAGATAATGGCGCCTGTCATAGCCGAGCCGCGTCCGGAGCTTTCAAAATACGCTCCCAAGATGCTCACGATCAAGATTTCGCCTGAAAAGATAGGCGACGTCATCGGCAAGCAGGGCAAGGTCATTCAAAAGATTTGCGCGGAGTGCAACTGCAAGATAGACGTCGAGGAGGACGGCTCGATCTTTATCAGCTCTCTTGATATTGACGACGCGCAAAGGGCACTCACCATAATCGAAACAATAGTCAACGATCCGGAGCCGGGCGCTTTCTACAAGGGCGTTGTGACAAGGCTTATGGATTTCGGCGCGTTTGTCGAGATAGCGCCGGGCAAGGAAGGCCTTGTGCATATCAGCCACCTTGACATAAAGCGGACCGAAAAGGTAGAGGACGTCGTAAGCGTCGGGGACGAGGTTGTCGTAAAGGTTACCGAGATAGACGATCAAGGCAGAATCAACCTTTCACGCAGAGACGCGCTTATAGAAATCGACGGAATGAAGCCTGAAAATGAGCTGTCCGCCGCGCCGAGGCGCGCTCCCAGAAGGGACGGAGACCGCGACCGCAGAGGCGGCGGAGGCTACAGAGGCAACAACAACAGGGGCAACAGGTTCTGATACAGCTAAAGCTACACAAAATATAACAAAGAGCGCCGCGGGGGAAAGTCCTCCGCGGCGCTTTCTTCTATATGTCGGTTTTAATCCTCATACAAGCTGAACTGCCTGCCTTGTGCCGGCGTAAAAAGGCCTTTAAGCCCGCTTGTGATTGTGATTGTGCCGTCGTCCGAAACAAACACAGCGTCAAATCCTCCGTGGCTTTTGCGGTATGCAAGGGCATCGTCAAGACCTAAAACAAACAGCGCTGTCGAAAGCCCGTCGGCATATGTGCCGTCGGCGCAGACGACTGTTACCGATTTCAGCCCGCTCTCGGACGGATATCCCGTCGACGGATTAATGATGTGGTGGTACTTCTTTCCGCCGCTTTCAAAAAAACGCTGATATCCGCCGGAAGTGACGACTGCCGTCTCGTCGACCGCAAGTGAGCCTATTGTGCCGTTATCGGGGTCGTCCGGGTCGCACACAGCTATGCGCCATTTGCTTCCGTCCGGCTTGCCGCCGACTGTTTGGGCGTTGCCGCCAAGCGAAATCACAGCTCCCGTGACGCCCGATTCCTTTAAAATATCGCAAACGCACTGTGACGTATAGCCCTTTGCGATGCCGCCAAGGTCTATTTCCGTTCCGTTCGGCACAGAGACGGCATTCCCGTTGATCTCAATTTTTTTGAATCCGACGAAGTCTTGCAGCCGTGACAGCTCGTCTTTGCCGGGCACGCGGTATTCCTTTGAAACAAATCCCCATGCCTTGACAAACGGGAAAACAGTTATGTCAAACGCTCCTTTGCTTTTTGACGAGATATCAAGCGCCGCAAGCAGCGGAGCTTTGACATTGTCGGAAACAGTGACGTCAGCGCCGAGCGCGGAATTAATTTTGCTGACGGCGCTGTCGGCTTTTGTCGCCGAAAGCTCCGCCTCAAGCTCCGTGATTTTTGCCGCGGCGCTTTCTATTGCCTGCTCCGCGTTTTTACCGTAAACTGTAAGCTCCACTATTGTATCCATGGCGAAGATTTGCTTGCTTCTTTTTTCCGAGCCGTTCAAATCAACTCCGCAGGATGAAAAAAACAACGCCGCCGCGCAAAACACCGCCGTCAGTGACAAGCCCTTGTAAAAGACTGACAAATAAATCACCTCCGATACGAATTAGCGGGCGGCGGACAAGCCCGCCGCCCGCGCCAAACGGTGAAGTCAGTTGTTTCAGTTCTTATTCGACGTTCTTTCAAGGGCGATTTTATAGCCGTTTGTGCCATATCTGAGACAGCGGTTTACACGCGAGACGGTCGTCGTGGACGCGCCTGTCTTTGACGCGATTGCGGCGACTGTTTCACCGCCGCTTAGCATGGCGGCGACTTCAAGCCTTTGGGCTATGTCGCGGATCTCGCGGATTGTGCAGATATCCTCAAAAAAACGGTAGCATTCCTCTGTTGTTTCAAGGCTGAGTATCGCCTCGAAAAGCCTGTCGGCCTCGGGACTTTTGATTTTGCTGTCAAACATTGTTAATGCCCCCTTCCGCCTGTTATTCCCTGAGCTTTTTCAGCAGCGCAATCTCCTCCGCGTACCCTTCAAGCTCGTTCGGCGTCTCAAGAAGGAACGGGAGCGAGCGCAGGGCGGGATGGTTTATCACCCTTGCGAGGGCGGAGATGCCGAGACTGCCTTGACCGATTTTTTCGTGCCTGTCCTTGTGGCTGCCAAACGGGTTTTTGCTGTCGTTTATGTGGATGGCCTTTAGCCTTTCGATGCCTATGATGCCGTCAAACTCCTCAAGCACGCCGTCAAGGTCGCCGACAATATCATAGCCCGCGTCGTAAACATGGCAGGTGTCAAGACAGACGCCAAGCTTTTCGCTGTGCCGCGTCCCGTCGATGATTGCGCGCAGCTCCTCAAATCTGGCGCCTATTTCGGAGCCTTTGCCTGCCATTGTTTCAAGCAAAACCATTGTCGTCTGCTCAGGCGACAAGATTTTGTTAAGCGCGGCGGTTATTAAATCTATCCCCGCCGCGACACCTTGACCGACATGGCTTCCGGGGTGGAAGTTGTAAAGCTGATGTGGCGTGAATTCCATGCGCTTAAGGTCGTCCGCCATTGTTTCCTCGGCGAAGTCCCTTACCCTTTTGTCGGCGGAGCAAAGATTAAGTGTGTATGAGGCGTGCGCAAGCAGAGTTTTGATGCCGTTGTCGTTTGCAAGCTTGTTATAAGCCGCCACGTCGCCGGCGTCTATCTCCTTTGCCTTTCCGCCGCGGGGGTTTCGTGTGAAAAACTGGATGGCGCTTGCTCTTATCGACACGGCGTCTGCGCCCATTGAATAAAATCCCTTTGAAAAGGACAGGTGACAGCCGATTATGAACGCGCCGCTCATATTAAAGAAATAAACCTTTGAAGATTTTCAAGTCCGATTTCAATTGACAAGAGGTTATCCTCCATTCCTTCAAATTCGATGCTGACATATCCTTCATATCCTGCCTTGTTCAGCGCAAACATGCATTGACCGACAGGCACGTTGCCGTGACCTAATATCGCCCCTCTTAAGTAATTGCCCGCCCTTGTGCGGAACCATCCTCTGCCCGGGTCGTCGCCTGTGCCGCTTTTTATGTGGAAGTCCTTGGCGTGGACATGCTTTGCATAAGGCGCCGTCCTGCCGACGGCCGAATCCGGCGGGTCGTCAGCGCATAAAAAGTTGCCGATGTCTACAAGCAGACCGAAATTGCCGCTGCCCACCTTTGAAACGAGCCGCTCAACCCTGATGCTGTCCTGACAGAAAAAGCCGTGGTTTTCAACCATTGTCGTCACGCCTTGCGTTTTTGCGTATTCCGTGACCTTGCGGCATCCGTCAGCCAAAACGGGGAGCGCGTCGTCGAAGGTTTTGTAATGCTTTCTCGCATCCTTATAGCCGCCCGTCGCGTCGTGGCGCATACACGGCGCTCCGAGGATTTTCGCGATATCAACTCTGCCGAACAGCCTTTCAACCTCACGTTCGAGGCTTTCGGCATTTAAAAGGTCCGCTCCGATGGTGAAGCTTGCTATGGGCAGCCCTAATTTTTCGCTTTCCTCACGGAGTACGGAGGCGAAGTCCTTTTCAGAAATTCCGCTTGTCGGCTTCAAGTCGGTAAACTCAATGGCGTCAAAGCCCATGTCCTTAACGAGGCGTATAAGTCCGAGCTGGTCCGTCCCGCCGGAGCTTAAATAGCGGTTAAAGCTGTAACTGCTGACACATGTTTTCATTGCCCAAATCTCCAATCGGTGTTAAGGTTTGTGTTTTGTGTTTACAAGGCAAGTCGTTTTTGATACTTTATGCTTTTTACTTTTTGCTTTTTGAGATTTTGTCTTTAAGAAAAACGACAGCCTTTCTTATATCGTCCTCCGGGTTGTCGCCTGTCTCGCGCTCTATGGTGAGGAAACCCTTGTAGCCGATATCGGACAGCGCCTCAAGGTATTCGTCCCAGTTGACGGAGCCTTCGCCAAGCGGCACCTCCTCGAAAGACGGGCCTGTGACAATGTGGCTTTTAACCATGCCGTAAACAATTTCGGGATCCTTATAAAAAAGCTGCTTGCCGTCTTTGGCGTGTGTGTGAACAATATAGTCCTTCAAATTATGCACGGCTTTTGCCGGGTCGTCGCCCGTCACCATGACAAGGTTTGCGGGATCAAGGTTTACCGCGACTCCCCTCGAGCCGAGGCTGTCAAGAAAGTCCTTCAGAACGGCTGATGTTTCCGGACCCGTCTCTATCGCGAAATGCGCGCCTATGCTGTCGGCATATTCGGCAAGCTCGCCGCACGCGTCCTGCAAAATCTTGTATCTCTCTGTGCCGCTGTCAGACGGTACGACGCCGATGTGCGTCGTCACGACATTTGTCTCCAGCTCGACCGCAAGATCAAGAATGCGCTTTGAACGCTCGATTTTTTCGGCGTTTCTTTCGCGGTTTGTAAATCCGCCGCTGCCGAGATCTCCGCAAAGAGCGGAAATCACAAGGCCGTTGTCCTTTACGAGCGCCAAAAATTCGCTCCTCTTTGTGCCGACAAGATTTTCGGGCGACATATCGCCGTAAGTCGAGTAAACCTGAATCCCCTGCGCTCCGACATCCGCCGCTTTTTTGACCGCCTCCGGTATTTCAACATCGAAGCTGTCGACTATTACACCTATGGGAAAATTGTACATAAAAATACCTCCCTCATATATTTTAATATGCTGCCATATTAACAGAAAAAGTAAGAATATGCAATAGCGCCGCCGCCTTAAGACAAAATGCCTTACACTTCTCCGCCGCAGTCTTCAACGCCCGCCATCCAGTCGTTTTTAAGCGTGAAAAGCGTGTCGCGGACGCCGCTTTTGTCAAGCTCCCTGAAAGACGGCAGAAAGGAGATTCCCAATGCTCTGCCTGACGGGAATATGTCGTTCAAAGGAACAAGCACAAATGCTCTCTCCATCATCTTTGGGTGCGGAAGTGTCAGCTCAAAGCTCTCTGTTTTGATGCTTTCATAAAGCAGCAGGTCAAGGTCAAGTGTCCGCGGCCCGTCTTTGACTGTGCGTATCCTGCCTGCCGCCGCCTCAATCCCCAGGCACGCGCCAAGCAGCGCGTTAGGTGAAAGCTGTGTTTCTATAAGAATCGCCGCGTTATAAAACACCGGCTGTTCGGAGTAACCGACGGGATCTGTTTCATATATTTTTGACGCCTTTATTACTCGTGTCGCCGGAAGAAGCGAAACGGAATGAAGTCCTTGCATCATGTTGCCGAACTTGTCGCCAAGGTTGGAACCCATCCCTATTACGGCTCTGCTCATAAATTAATTCATCATCCTTTCGGGCGTTATCCTCTTTTTTTCGTTATTTCAACGCCGACAAATCTGAAATCACTTTTAATTGGCGCGTCCGGCTTTTTCACTGTGATTTTAACGCTGTCTATGCCGGGAAACTCTCCGAGAAGCCCGTCGGCAAGCGCGGCCGCCGCCCGCTCTAAAAGGCCGAACTTTTGTCCCGTAAATATCCTTACGGCGCTTTTTATGACTTTTGAGTAATTTACGGTATCAGAAACACTGTCGCTGGCGCAGGGCGCTGACAAGTCGGCGGAAATCTCAAGGTCTATCAAAAAGCTTTGACCGTGGATTTTTTCCTCACGGTTTACGCCGTGAAAGGCGAAAACGTTCAGCCCGTTTATTATTATCTTTTCGTTTTCCGCCGCGAAGCCGCCTGTGCTGTAAATCGCGTCGGCGACTTTTGCGTTTTGGACGGCGGCGGCGACATTGTGCGCCCTTATAATGTCCGCTCCTCCGGCGATTGCCGCCGTGTGTGCGGCGACTGTGCCGAAGTCGCGCATTGAAGGCTCCGGCTCGCCGCTTGCCTCGCCGATAAAACGCTTTCGCGACGCGCCGACAAGCAAAGCCGCGCCGCGCTTTTTCACGCTTGACAGGCGGCGGAGCAGCAGCGCGTCCTCGGCGCGGCTTTTGCCGAAACCGATGCCCGGGTCAAGGCAGATGCTTTCTGTGCCGATGCCGCAAAGCTCCGCCGCCCGCAGGACATCGCCGAAAAACTCCGAAACCTCGGCGGCAATATCACGCGCGCCCGTCTGCTCGACGTTTGAGCTGCCGCCATGGGCAATTATAAGCCCCGCTCCGTATTCCTTTATTATCGCGGCTGTGGCGGGATTAAAAGAACCGCTGACATCGTTTATTATCGACGCCCCGTTTTCAAGCGCGAAACGCGCCGTTTCGGGGTGGATTGTGTCGACAGAGAAAGGTATCTTCAGCCGCTTTGAAATCTGCGTCAGCACCGGCGACAGGCGGTTTATTTCATCGCCGCAGGATATTTGCGCGCGCCCCGGCGCCGTCGACATTGCGCCGACATCAATTATGTCCGCGCCCTGCGCCTGCATCCGCTCCGCGTGCTTCGCCGCGGTATTCGGCTCGAAATTTGCCCCCCCGTCTGAAAAGGAGTCGGGGGTTATATTAAGCACGCCCATCACGAGCGTCCTTGAAGGAAACGTGAAACAAAAACGATTTCCTCGAAATTCATACTTCTCTGCCTGCATTTTATCTCCTTCAGCCGACTGTGGATTTAAAATAAGCCACCGTCTCTGTCTTAAATTCTGTCTGCGCGATAAAATTGAGCGCCTGCAAAGCGGACTTGAAATCCAAAACTGTTATGTCGCTTTCGACATTGTTAATTATTGACGAAAAGAGAGCGTCGCTTTTTGCAAGGTTGTCGGCGTTTATATATTGCGTCAGCATCATTCCTATCGCCTCTGCCTGGAGGTCAAGACCGTCGTCGCCCAAATATTTGCAGTAGCGCATATATTTTAAAAGGTCGTCGCCCCGCAGCTTCTGCTCCCCCTCGACAAATATGACTGAAAAGTCGCCTTTGCGGAAGTTTATTTGCTTGTCAATCGTTATTTTAAACTGACCGGCATGATTTATCGCCTTTTTAAAGCCGTTGTCGGAGGCCGCTATATATCTGTCTATCTTTATGCCGTTGAACTTCTCCACCGCCGACACAAGCCTTTTCGCGCCGCCGTCAATGTAATGCTTGAGAAAGGTTTCGTTTGCGCCGTCGACAGAAACTCTTTCGTTTTCGGACAGTGAGCAAATGACAAACTCCTCTTTGTCCATGTCGATACCGGCAATTACAACAAAACGCAATTCCTTTGCCTCGCTGTCGGTGCAGAAAAGCAAAAACCTCAAAGGACCGGCGCTTGCCGTATATCCTTTTGCCGCCTCCGTTGATTCCGTGGTGTCCTCGTCGCCGCGCGCGTTTATGAGCGACGAAATGTCAAAGTCATATGATATCAGAAAATAGAGCATTGAAAAGCAGGCAAAAACAATCAGGAAAGAAAAGAACCCTATAAAAAACCTTTTTGTCTTTTGACGCTGCATTTCTTTTTCTGTTTTCAGTGAAAATTCACACTTTTTTTTCATCTTTTTAATCCCTTTACACCTTTACATCCCGGCGCTCAAATCGCTGCTTTTGTCTTGAGAATTGCCGCTGAAAAAGCGTCAATATTTACGGCGGAGCCGTCGCAGATATCGCCGCCGAGCAGAAGCTGAGCGCCGTGCCACTCAGGCGGCAGATAATATTCGATACTGTGACAGTTCATGTTTGCGATTACAATTATGCCGTTGCCGTCCTTGAGCCTTGCGTAGGCGACGCAGCCGAGAGCCGCCGAAACAGGGACAAACTCGCCGCCGGCAAAGCAATCGTTTTCGCGCCGTATTCGCCCAAGCTCCGCATACCGCCGAACCAGCTCGCAATCCTCACCGCCCCAAGGGAAACAGCACCTGTTAAAAGGATCCGCCCCTCCCTCAAGCCCCGCCTCGTCTCCGTAATAGACGGACGGCACGCCGGGCAAAGTGTATTGAAGTGTTGAAGCGGCTTTCATCAGCGTGACACCCTTTTCACGCCGCTCCGCCGTCAGCTTATCGGCTCTTCTCTTTTTGGGATTGGTGCGCTTTGTCTCCCCCGCAAGAAGGGTTATCGCCCTGACGGTGTCGTGGGTGCCGATGTGGTTCATAAGCGTGTCGACGACCTGCTTTGGATAAAGCTCAAGCACGGAAAGAACCTTTTCCATAAAAGTTTCGGCACAACCGTCCTTTACAAAGCCAAGTATGGCGTCGGCGAACGGATAATTCATCACCGAGTCAAGCTGACCGCCCAGCAGATAGCGCCGCCGCTTCCCGTAGCTGCATTTGTTTGACGCGTCCTCCCAAACCTCGCCGACGACATAGGCACTGCTGTCCTTGCGCTTGACTGTTTCATAGACACTGTCGAGCAGCTTGTCGGGGAGCTCGTCGGCGACGTCAATCCTCCAGCCGGACGCTCCCGCATCCATCCACTTTTCAATAACTCCGCCCTTGCCGACAATAAAGTCGAGGTAACTCTCGTCCTCCTCATTAACCTCGGGCAATATGTCTATGCCCCACCAGCTTATAAATTCGTCAGGCCATTTGAGGAACTTGTACCAGCTGAAATATTCGGAACTCATGGAATTATAAGCTCCGCCCGTGCCGTATCTGCCGCCTTTGTTAAAATAGACGCTGTCGGCGCCCGTGTGGTTAAAAACACCGTCCAGCACCACCCGTATGCCGTAATCCCGCGCGGCGGAGCAAAGGCTTTTAAAATCGTCTTCGGTGCCGAGGAGAGGGTCTATCTTCAAAAAGTCGGCGACATCATAGCGGTGATTGGAATGCGCCTCAAAAATTGGGTTGAGGTATATGCAGTTGACGCCGAGAGAGTGGAGATAAGGCAGCTTTTGCTCAATCCCCAAAAGATCTCCGCCAAAATAATCATATTTTGTGATCCTGCCCTCGCAGTCAGGCTCCCACATGGGATCGCCGCCCCAGTCGCCGCGCATCACTCTGTCGTCCGGTACGCCGATTTTAGGGCTGCCGGACGAAAAAAACCGATCCGGAAAGATTTGATAAATGATGCCGCCCTTAAGCCATTCGGGAGTGTCCGTGTTTTTGCCGTATACTGTGAGCTGCCAATCTGTGCCGCCGCTCGTTATCTGACCAAGACCGCCGCCGACGTGATTTATGCCCGCGGCGCCCCTGACCGTGTCGCACTCAAAACGATACCAATAAAGCCCCGGCTCTTTCGGCGAATATGTTACGCTCCACCACTCCTCGCCGAAGCCCTCCATACATTCCCAAGAGAGAGGGAGGCTGCTCCATACGCCGTTGTCGATGTCGTCACGGCGAATCATGAGACGCGCCGCCGTGCATTGAAGCGCCCGCGGCAGGACAATCCTGAACGTCACTTCCTCGTTGGAGCCGACGGCGCCAAACGGCGATTTGTGGTATGTCTTTCTTGAATTAAAAGGGATGTAGTGCATATTTCCTCCGTGGGAGTTATTTTCTGTGCCGCGGCTTACGCGGGCGGGAGCGACGAGATGTTTAGCAGCAGAGACATAACAAAAAAACCGAGAAAAAAGACAAAAACAAACAAAGCGAGAAAAATCGCGCGCCGCAATAATGCCCGACGCCTTACACGCTCCAGGTATGTCCTTTGCCCGCGGGAGTAATATTTTTTAAATGCAAACTTATTTTCATCATTCGGTTTGAATATCATGCGCGCCACCTCCGATATTGCAGATACGGCGTTGTCTTTTTTCAAGGCGCCGTGAAAAGCCGCCGCTCATGCCCTGTTGCTTTCAATTTTAACGGGTATGCCCATTTTGACAAACATTCTGAAAAATTCGCGCTCGATATCGCTTTCGGCAAATATGTTTGAAAAAGTCGCCGCAAGCGTGTCTTTAAAGCTGACGACAGCGCAGCGCCCGCCGTTTCTGACGCCGGGGCAGTTTACAAGAATAAACTTGTCAACTAACCGCTCCATCTCCGAGGGCACCTTTATTATCCCCAAATTCGAGACAACGGCCGTGGATGTCAGCTCGCGCGAAACAGCAAATGTCAGCGCGATAATCGGGTCTTTGACAAACAGCGGCAAAAGCCTCATGGCGGGATTGCTTTCAATCTTCATGTTGGCTGTTATCATCGCGTTAAGGTTCTTTTCATTGTGAGAAAGCCTTAAAGAGAGCGAAACCTGCCGCAATACGTCGTCAAACGTGTATTCGCCCATCTTGGGATCTATGCCGACTGAATACCACAGTGAAAAATTTCGCAAAGTCTCCGAAGGAAATACATTCCTTAGGTTGACCGGTATCTGGACGACAATCGGCTTTTGTCTGCGCCGTTCGTTTTTTTGTTTTTCGTAGTGAACGTACAGGAGCGCGGCCGCAAGGAACTCTGTCACGGAAACGCCGTGCTCGGCCGCCTTGCTCTTTATCTTATCGATCGGCATAAAGCCTGTCGTGATGTTCATCGTGTGGGGAGGCATCCTTGTGCCGCCTGTGTGGTAAACAAGTCCGTCGCCGCGCTTTCGTTTTCCCTTTGAATTTGCGTATCTGCGGTAAGCGTCCTCAAGCTCGTCCGGAGAGGCGGGCTCGTCAACGGACAGAACGCTCCCGCCCGCCGGAATGTGGTTGCCGCAAAGGCGCAGGTATTGCGCCGTGATTGTGGAAAGCAGGCGGGAGGCTCCGTAAGCGTCTGACAAAGCGTGGTAAAAGTCTATCGAGATTCTGTTTTCGCGGTAATAAACTCTGAAAAGAAACCCGTCGTTTTCACGGAAGTTGACGCGGTAACAAGGGTTTTTTATGTCAGGCATAACAGGCGGCGCGATGTTCGGATTTTTTTCAAAATAATACCAGAAAAAACCGCGCCTTATGCGAACATCAAAACAGGGAAAGCGGGGAAGCGTGCCGCGCAGCGCCCGCTCAAGTATTTTCGGATCGACGGCCTCTTTTAACACTGCCGTGATTCTGAAAATGTTTGACCATTTTGATGTGTTTTGACCGGGAAATATCTTTCCCGCGTTGTCAAGCTTAAGCCATGTCGTCTGCTTTGCGGCCGCGCCCATAAGCTTCCCTCCTTTGTGACAAGACGGTGTCAAAAAGCTCCGTCTCCGATTTAATAAAATCAGCGTTCTTCAGCTTGCCGCGCTGTCCGCCGCCGCGGTGTCTTTCGGCAAATTCCGCCGCGTTAAAAATGCTGAAACCTTAGAATAAAGCCGAATCAAAAAGTCTCGCCGCCCATGAAACGGCGGCCGTGCTCGCCCGCAAGGTAATCTTCTGTCGTCCCGAAAAAAAGCTGAACATTTCCGAGGTGGAGTATGTGGCTTGCGTATTTAACGGCGGCGTGTATGTCGTGCGAAACCATAATGACAGTTATCCCAAGCTCGCTGTTTATGCCGCGCACAAGCCTGTAAAGCTCGTTTGCCGCAAGCGGGTCAAGCCCTGTGACAGGCTCGTCGAGCAAAAGCAGCTTTTTTGTCGCGCAAAGCGCCCTGGCAAGCAGCACACGCTGCTGCTGACCGCCGGAAAGCTCATGATAGCAGCGGTCCTTATATTCGGGCATTCCCATTGCCTCAAGGTTTTCAAGAGCCGAGCGCCTGTCCTCCTTTGAGTAAAACGGGCGCCTTTTGCTGCTGTTCAGCCTGCCTGACAAGACGACTTCAAAGACGCTTGCCGGGAAATTCTTTTGAGCCGCCGTCTGCTGCGGGAGATATCCTATCTCGTCGGGCATCAAGCCGCCGCCTGTTTTGACAGTGCCGGCGACAGGCGTTTTAAGCCCGAGCATTCCCTTTACCAATGTGCTTTTGCCGGAACCGTTTTCGCCGACAATGCAAAGGTAGTCGCCTGAATTGACATTAAAATTTACATCTGACAGAACCACGCTCCCCTCGTATCCGAAGGACGCGTTTTTGCAGGTGATGAGCGGCATTATGGAATAGCCTCCTTAATAAGCGGAAAAGTTGCGGCGCGCCTGTCAGTCAAGATAGCCGAGCCTGTCAGTCAAGATAGCCGAGCCTGTCGGGGCTTATCATCGGCGCTTCCGGCTCATATTCCGATTCGATTTCAACAAGCCTGCCCTCTCTTGAGGATGTCTCTATGGCGCTCATGATTTCAAGCACATGCAGCGTCTGACGACTGTTTGCGCGAAATCTTCTGCCTGACTCCATCGCCTTTGCCATGTCGGCAAGACCGAGCGCGCGGCTGTTGTCGGAATATCCGAAGCACAGAGGCATCTCTTTGTATTCTTTTTCCTCAAGGCGCAGCAGACTGACGGGACCGCCGAAGCCGTTGGGATCGGGCACGCTTAAAGTGCCTTTTGAGCCGTAAACCTCAAGGCGGGCGCCCTGCGTGTGCTTAACGTCAAAGGTTGTAAAAATCGTGCCGACAGCGCCGCTTTTAAACTGAAGAATTCCCGTGATATATGTCGGAACCTCAACCGTTATTGACGTTCCGTTTAGACGCTCGCTCGTTATCAGGCGTTCAGGATATGATATTTTTGACATTCCCATTACGGCGCCGACAGGCCCCATGAGATTGATGAGCGCCGTCAGATAATAAGGACCCATGTCGAACATCGGGCCGCCGCCGTGCTTGTAATAAAACTCAGGGTCGGGATGCCAGCTCTCGTGCCCGCGGCAAATCATGAAAGCCGCCGCGCCGACAGGCGAACCGATAAAGCCGTCGTCTATCAGCTTGCGGCAAGTCTGGATTCCCGCGCCGAGGAATGTGTCGGGCGCGCCGCCGAGCAGCAGACCCTTTTCGTCCGCAATCTTTTTGAGGATTCTGCCTTCCTCAAGAGTTGCGGCAAGCGGCTTTTCGGAGTATACGTTTTTGCCTGCCTCAAGCGCCGCCTTTGAAACGCCGAAATGCTCATAAGGCCTTGTGATATTTAGAACTATATCCACTTCGGGATCGGCGAACAGCTCATGCATATCGTTGTATATTTTTTTGATATTATATTTTTTTGCCGCCCGCTCCGCCTTTTCGCGAACAAGATCGCATATGCCGGCAATGCTTATTTCACCGAAAGTCTCCGTTATGTTTTTAAGGTAAATGCCGCTTATGTCGCCGACGCCTACAAAACCGATTTTTTTCACTGTAAATCACTTCCTAAGATTTTTAATACATTTTCGCGGTGTTTTCAAATCTTTCTGTTGTCAAACCGTGATTTAAGGCATATTCCTTACCCTCGGCCGCCCAAAGCATCCCGCGGCGCATTAATTCCTGCGCGCGCGGCGACTTGTCAAAGACGCTGTCCTGATGTCCGAGTGACGAATAAAACACACGCCCGTTGCCCCAATATTTTGTCCACACGACGGGCATATCCACCGGCTTGTTTGAGATGTGATAATAGTTTACGACAGGGAAACGCGTCGTGGCAAGCACCTCGACGGCAGGGTCCACATGAAGATAATATTGCTCGCTGCAAACTGAAAAATCCTCTATGCCCTCGACGATGGGGCTTGAGGAACGGACGACATTGACGATGTAATCCACACCGTCGCCGCCGGGATGGCTCACCCATTGGCCGCCCGTCATAAACTGCCATTCGGTGTCGTTTCTGAACGCGTCGCACATGCCGCCGTGGCAGCCTGCCAGCCCGACTCCCGAGGCCACCGCTTTCGCGACATTTTTTGAATGTTCGCCTTTGATTTCACCGCCCGTCCAGCAGGGAACGATGAGGTCTTGCTCCATCAGATAATCAATGTCGCCGAGCACGTCTTGGTCGTCGCGGACATCAACATCGAATCCCTCTTTGCGCAAAACTTCGGCAAACCTTTCAGAGACAAGAAGCGGCTCGTGCCCTTCCCATCCTCCCCTGAAGATAAGAGCTTTTTTCATTTTTAAACCTCCTTATTTTAGCCTGCGGAAAACTTAAATGATGTGCGTGAGACAAATCTTTCGCCGCTTAAAAACACACATTGCGGGAAATTCGGCTTGTTCGGCGTGTCGGGGTAAAACTGCGTTTCCAGGCAAAAGCCGGAATGTCTTTCCATGGCTGCGCCGCCCTTGCCCCTTTCGCCGTTAAGAAAGTTGCCCGTATAAAGCTGGACGCCGGGCATATCTGTAAACATCTCCATCTTTATGCCTGTCCGCGGACAAACGGCATGTGCGGCGGGAGCGCCCGCGGGTCGCTCGTTCAGGCAAAAATTGTGGTCGTAGCCGCCGCAATTAAGAAGCTGCTCGTCGCCGCCGCCAATGTCAAGCCCTAAGGGCTTTGGCTTTCTGAAGTCAAACGCCGTCTGACCGACGAACCTTTTTTCGCCTGTCGGGATATTTTTTTTGTCAGTCGGAGTGTATTTGTCCGCGTCTATCATAAGCTCATGGTCAAGCACGTCGCCGCCGTCAAAGCCCGCAAGATTAAAATAGGCGTGGTTTGTGAGGTTTATGACACTGTCCTGTGTGCATACGGCGCCGTAATCTATTATCAACTCGTTGTCGTCCGTGAGGGAATAAATGACTTCTGCCGAAAACTCGCCGGGAAAACCTTCTGTTTTGTCGGCACCCTTATAAGTGAGACGCAAGGTCCTGCCGCCGTCAGTCTCGGCGTCCCAAACGGCGCGCGACAGCTCGCCGCCGCCGTGGAGGCATGTCTCGTTGTTTTCGTTTTTTGTGACATTTATCTTTTTGCCGTTTATTGTGAAAGTGCCGCCGGCAATCCTGTTGGCATATCTGCCCACAAGCTGACCGTGGTATGACGAACATCTCTCATATCCTGCCAAGTCGTCAAAGCCGAGGACGACATCCCTTACAGTGCCGTCTTTGCCGCGAACCGAAAGCGAACGCAGAGCGCCGCCGTATGTTAAAATCTGTGCCGAGAAACCTTCACGGCCTTTTATTTTGTAAACAAAAACTTCCCTGCCGCAACTTGAAACGCCGAAAAGACTTTTTTCTATGCCCATGAAAGCGCCCTCCTTAGCTTTTGGATTTCACGCGAGTTTTTAGTTTTTGGATTTCACGCGGCAACGCCCGGACTGTCGGTCACGCGTCTTGCGCCTTGAGCTTCTCGGCTGTGTCGGCTGTGATGAGCGCATCTATCAGCTCGTCTAAATCGCCGTTTAAAATCGCTTCTATCCTGTAAAGAGTCAGACCTATCCTGTGGTCGCTGACACGCCCCTGCGGGTAATTGTAGGTGCGTATGCGCTCGCTTCTGTCGCCTGTCCCGACTTGCGCCCTGCGCTCGCCCGCAATGGCGGAATCCTGCTTTTCCCGCTCCGCCTCAAGCAATCCTGAACG
>JAAYIY010000034.1 GCA_012523185.1 Clostridiales bacterium | reverse complement strand
TATTTGATTCTTTGGCGACTTTCGGGAGCGTCATAATTTTATGGTATCCGCTGACCCTCGCCCGCTCCATCTTTGTGGACAGCCCCGCCGTGTCGGAAAATTCCTTATACTTGCTTGTCAGCTGATTGATGCGCAGCTGCTCCTGCATCGCGAGCGTATCGTCTCCGGCGGCCTTTGCTATAATCTGCCGATCCTGCGCGTTGCGGATCGCCGTCTCAAGCTTGCGCTGCATCTGCTTAGCCTCGTAGCCGGTATAGGTTTTACCTTCAAACTCAAAAATCTTTTCGTCCTGCGCCTTAAACTTCGCGAGCTGCTCGTCGGAATACGCCGGCGACGATATGCCGAGAATGATCGGGAAATAGAAGTGCAGACAGCCGTACTCGCTGAGCAAAACCTCAGCTTCCGAAAACGACGGATAATATTTGCCGTCAACTGTCCGAGCCTCGCCCATGGCGTATTGCCTGCCGCCCATTTCAGCGTGCGTCGGGCGCGGGTTGCGATGGTAATCTACCTCGTAGCCGTCGGCGCCGAAGTCTGTACCGACCGCCGCCGTTACCGACTGGTTGCAGGTCTTGACGCCCCAGAGCAGATTTTGACGCACTGAAGAATCGAGCCGCCTGTAATAGCCGCTCACGTAGTCGACGACCTTCCCGGCGCTGCCCTTCGGATTGGCGTACTGCGTCCGTAAGCCGCTGTCAGCAAGCTCGCGGAGGAGCGATCGCGTTTCACTCTGATAGTCCGAAACGCCCGTGGAAACGGCTGTAACCGCCCTGTCGATAACCTGCTGATATGTACGTGACAGGCTTGTAAGCTCCTTTTGGCCGGTAACGGAATTGCGTAGCATGAAGCCCGTGGACTGCGATAGGTTGACGTATTCGCCGGCTGTCTGTTTCGCCATTGCCCCGACAAATCGCTGAAGCTCCGTATTTTCGGCATACGGGATAAATTTCTTTCCGCGTGCCTTGTAAAACCGCGCTGAAAAGGCGACGTTTTCGGCGGCGACAGCGTCAAATATCTCGTATATCTCCGGTGTGTTGCGGTGTGTTATTCGTGCCAGTTCCGCCGCGATATCGTCGACGTCCGCACCGTAATCCTTGAGCTGTTCAAGACGGTGCGCGTCGGACGGCAAAAGCTCGCCGATGTCCTTGATGCGTTGTCCGAGCCTTTCAAGTATGGCGGCGTTGAGTTTTCGGAGCTGGTATTCCATGCCGTTTGGAAACTGTTGAAGCTGTTCTTCGGTGAACATGGTTATTCACCTACCATCTGCGCCGCCGTCGGGTACCTGTTTTGCAAGTCGGCAATAGCCCTTTCCGCTACCTCGCGCGTTTCCCCATAGACGCGCTCACGATACTCGACAGGCATCAGCACCCCCGCCATAAGTTCGCGCAAGGCCCTGTTTGACAGTGCCTCGGTGTCTTCTATGATGCTGTCGTCAAACTGTATCACAAGACCATCGAGGTTGATATCAGCGTTTCCAAATGCCGTGGAGGCGTAGGCCGCCGCCTCAAGGATATCGTACAGCGTATTTTCAAGCGCCGTCTCGTGCTTTTTCTTTCGCCGGAACATCGCGGAATTTTGCGAGATGACAGCCGTCGCGGTCTGCCGGGCAAGCCCTGACAGCCGGTAATGATTATTCCCAAAGCCTGTCAGATTGCCGAACACCGTCAAATTCAGCTCGATATCCTGCTTGAGCTGCTCGACGCGTAAGTCGCTGTTTTCAGCCTGTATGAGGCTGTCCGCTGTCGCCCCTTTCGGAAGAACGTAGACAGAAATATCGTTGTCGTCAAAAACAGGGTCAACTCCATTGTTTGACACATTGAACATCTCCTGCTTTGCGAAAATACGCTTGCGCCCGAGCTGAATCTCATTGTTCAGGCTATCATACGCCGTGTCAATCGCCTTGAGCGTGTCAATCGCGTTTGCAAAGTTCTTTATAAAGTTCTTGACGCTGTTGAAAAGGCTCTTGTTTTCCCTTGCGAGAGCTTCTACTGTCGATGAATCCATGAGCATCATTTCGCAGCCGTCGGCGATAACCTCGTCGAGCGCGGCCTCGTATGACAGCTCAGTGCGCTTTGAATTGGCTTCCTTAATCACTATGTAAAATAATGCCTTTTTTGCGAGCGGAAGGATTGTCTATGAGAGCTTTTTTAAGAGTTGAAATCGCAAGCTCCGAAGTGATGTTTTTTCCTGTTACGCTCGCAACAACTGAGGGGTCATATAAATCAAGAATCGAGCAGTTATATCGTTTATTTCAGTTTTGAAGCAGCGGATAAGTGAAATCAGTTTACCATTTCATATTCGGTTCTTTTTGCGAAAAAGTCTTGATTTAACAGGTTGATAAAAACTTTATGCGGTTTCTCAGAGCCTGCTTGGCTTTTTTTGTAAGACTGTCTGATTAAATGGACATACAATGAGAGAAAGAAGTGTAAAACGGCACACAAGAAATTGCAAACATCTCCGCGCCGTTCGGAATATTAAGCAAAAGACCATGCGACGCTCGGAATATTAAGCAAAAATCCATGTGTCGTATCATCCGCATATAAGTATTTGTGCCGTGGGTTGTGACAAAAAACATATAAGTGTTTGTCGGCTGTTTAACAAACTTTATGAATATTAAGGAAATATTATATGAATAATAATTGAATCATAAGAATTTTTGTGGTAAAATATTCATGTATTTTACAGTACGTATCAATCATTAGGAGGGTAAAAGTGAAAAAGATTAAATTAATGTTAGAATATCGTTGTTTTCCTATTTGGATATACGATGAAAACAGAAATTTAATTGGTAACGATATTCCAAACGAAATGAATGATAAAAAAATAAATTCCATATGCACCGAAATACAAGAACAGTATGATTTATTATTTGTGGATAATGAAAAGGAATTTAAACATATTGGATTTCATGATGAAAATTCAAAAAATGAGTTTGTTAAAAAAGTAATGAAGATAGAAGAAATGCTAAAGGAAAAGGCTGGAAAATGCTTCTTGATAGAAAATGCTGTTAATGTCAATGGTTTTATAGTCAAGGACGGAAACGGGGCGGGATACAACACAGGGGACGGTTCGCTTGACACACAGGATTAGTAAATAACACAGGGGTGCAGCGGGGAGATACCGGCGGCGCGACCGGAAAAGGTTTTTGGGCGATGCCGAAGGCGGATTCCACAGTCACTGTGAAGAACAGCGAAAGCGGGCTTACTGTGTCGACACAAGACCTTTTTTCACATTAAAACACATTATACCGGAGTTTTGGATGCTTTCGACTGTGCTTGTATGATAAAAGATTGAGGGAGAATGTGCGGGAAATGGCAGAAAAATACCAGCGAGGTGAGCGAACATGGACTTGAAATCACTCGGCGGAAAATTCAAGAAAAACATAGGGGCAGCTGGAGCCAAGATAAAAGCAAACAGAGAGGCTCTCGGGGATTGGCCAAGCTCCGCCCGGGATGCTGTTTCCGGTAGGTTGAAAGACACCGGGCAGGCTGTTCAGCAAATGGTGCAGCAAGGGATTGGAGCGGTGCAAACCGACGTGCCTGACGTTGTGAAGGATTTGGTTCACGTTTCTCATGAAATGGTGCAGACTGTTCGAGAAAAGGTGAGCAAGCCCCCCGAAAAAGACACGCCGCCGTCCGATAATGAATCTGTTACAGCGGATGTCCGGGCTGCCGAAGCCGCTCTTGCCGCAAAAAAACTTGCGGTCTACATATCAAAGGCTCTTGCAAACGCTGGAATATCAGATTCGCTTCGTAAGACATACATCGATGGCCTTCGAGAACCCTTTGTCGCGGGATATATTAAACAGCGCAGGCCAAGCTTGGTGAATGCGCTTCGGGTTTATGAGGAAATTGCAGCCGGACAGGGTGCTGTGTTGCTCAAGGCATTGAAAGACAACGATCTGGCGCGGATGCAGGCAAACGACAAGCTCAAAAATGAGGTTAGAGATGAAATCGAGCGCCTCAGCGTAGAATCCATCAACGAATTCAGCGAAACTGCCGCAACCCTGCTCAATACGGATGCGTTGGCTGAACGTTTCAAAAATGAAGGTTTTACTGTAACGGGCAAAAAATCAGTTGTGGAGATTGTTCGTTTTTCGCAGGACGAGACGCAAGCGAAATGCCTGGCAATATTGGAGAAGAAGGCCGCAGTGCTTTCTGTGCAAATTCAGAAATTCATTGCGGCATATGTGGAGGATCGATTCTTCGCAGATACACCGCCATCGATTGCACAGGCAGCAATCAAATGTGAGGTGCTGCCGGATTATGTGTTGGGGGGGCTTGTGTTGCCGCCCGTTGGCTGGGAGAAGATAGCGGCAAAGAAAATTGTGCAAGCGTTTGATGAAAACGATTTGAGCGGAAAATATAGAGTACAGATCCGCACCTTCTGGAAACAGTCAGAAAACGCATTCAACCGGTTGATTGTCACCCTGGACGAGACATGGGCGATATATATTAATGATTTGCACCACATAGCGAACGTAACCGACCCAAGCGTTATCACGCGCCGTATTCTCTCGCTGAAAACCTTAATTAAACTTTACGATGACATCAAAAAAGGAGTCGCTTATGCTTAACCTGTTCAATGCATACAAAGCCGAGGGGAAAATCGCGCAGGCGGTTCTGGTGGGGCAGAACCTTTTCAATCGCAATCCGCAGAACCATGAAGTGTTTGTGGCATACTTCGATTATCTCTGCGCGCTTGCCGGGAGTTTGCCCTCAACTGCTGACCGGCAAAGCTTTGCCAACCAGGCCAGTGTCGCGCTTGCGTTTTTCTCCGAGAGCGCAGAGTTGGACGAGGGCTTGGTAGAAGCCATCTCGGGATATCGGCAGCACCTATCTGTTATTATTAACGATCTTGCCGTGAGCGAACAATCAGCCCGCAACGCCGCGCTTGCTACAGCGCAAGCGCAGAACAACGACAGCCTGAAAAAACTGATTCAGCTGAAAGACGCGCTGCACCGTGCCGCTTCGCAAGAACAGTTTGACAATGCTCTTCTCGCAATAGGTGAAGCAGACGGAAGGATTGAAAAAGACGCGCTGACGGATGCACAGAGCAAAGTGTATGATGCGCTTACAAAGGAACACACCGACCTTATCAGCGAAAAAATGCGCGAGTTGGAATTTAAGAAAAACACCGCATACAACCGGCAGGCAGCGGATGCCTTCACCAAAGCATTCAAACAGTTTCGCGCGAATGAGGGAAAATATAAGAACCAGACACAGTTGTTCTCGCTTGCGTCATCCACTCTCTTTGCGTATGACCCCGCGCGGCTGTTTAACGAGACGCTAATCTACTACAACCACGTCTATTCCTACATTTTCGGCAAGCTTGACGATGACGGCAAGCTTGCCTTGACGCGATTTTCCATTGAGTGTGAAAGAAAGTTGAGGTGAGTTTCGTGTTTTCGACCATGAAAAACAACCGAAGTCTGTCGTTTTATCAGCAGAGCGCAGTAATTACATCTGTCACGACAGCCGGTGTGGCAAGTCAGGCGGCACAGATTACAGCCGGGCTGCATGGGCAAATTGCCGGGCTGCAATCACAAATCAATGTTTTCCAAACACAGATAGTCAGTTTTCAGGAGCTGATTCCCGGCTTCCAGCTGCAGATTGACCAATATAACACGCAGCTCAATGATGTTCTTGCGACTCTTTCCAACGAACGGAATGCTGTTTCACAACGATTGACTGAGAGGTTATCTGCTGATCCGAGCTACGTCGGTATGAGAAATGATGGGGTTGTTTTGGCAAGGAAATATGAACAAGCAGAGATTTCGATGGGAGGAAGCGGCGAAGGCAATTACACCTCCGCACAGCGGCAGGAGTTGCTTGAGCATGGAAAAGTACGCAATTTTGAGGGTCATCATATAAACAGCGTTGCTGATAATCCGGAATTGCAGGCTAACCCAGACAACGTAACGATGCTGGAAGAACATCGCGGCGGCGGCGGGGTTCGCAGGCACTATGAGCGTCATGGTCAAAACTGGAAAAATCAAACACAAGGCGAGCTCTTGGACAGAGATCAAAGGCTGAGAGATACAAACCAAAGGCGGGTCGATGTTGAAGAGGGAAAAATCGCGCAAACCGAAAGTGATATTACGCAAACAAAAGAGGACATCACGCAATCCGAAACAGATATTGCGAAAGCTAAGAAGGATATTCCGAGAAATGAGCTAAAGGGTCTCGGTATTGCTGTCGCCATCGGACTTGGCGTGGGTGTTGCAATCGGCTTTGCCGTAACACTCGCCAGATCGGGCGTATCACCGGAATCGCTGAAGCTTGCCGCGCTTGAGGGTGCCAAGGGCGGCATTGAAGCGGGTGCCCTTGCGGCGGTGGGATACGGCATAGGCCGTACCATCGGTGAAGTTGCTTCAAAAGCGGTCGAAGGTGTATTTAAAAATCTCGGTTTGGCAATCACGGATAATATTACTAAAATGGTCAGCATGGGTGTAGTCGGCACGATGACGATTGCGGTATTTTCAGCATACCAGTTCATCAAACTAAAACAACAGGGTGTCGGCACCCGCGAGGCACTGCTGAAAACAGGGAGACAGGCAATGTTCTCTCTGTCACTGCTTGCGGTGTCGATTGCGGTACAGGGAACATGGGGCGGTCCGGCAGGCATTATAGTATCAATGAGCATCGGCATCATCATGGTATCATACACCGTGATAGACTCCGTGCAACAGCGGCAATTCGCTGAAAAGATTCGTGTTTACACAATTGATAAATGCCGACCGACATTCAGTTATTAGGAGGACGCAAATGGATTATACAGCGTTTGTGCGCAAAGCCAAGCAGCAGGATGCACGGAATGCTTTCGAGACGTATACCGGCAGTCTGGACGCTGTGCCGGATGACTTGAAGTCATTTTATCGCACCTGCAATCCTGTTGACGTGGAGCTTGACATCAACGATGCGGCGGTGCGCTTCTGTCCTGCTTTGGAATTGCCGGAAACGCAGCAGGAGTACAGCTATTTAAACGCGCAATTTGTATTCGCGACCTGTAATGGTGACCCCATCTTTCTGCATGACAATATCGTGTACACCTGTGCCCACGGCGTGAAGGAGCCAAAGTGGGAAAAGCTCAGTGGCAGCTTTGCACAATATCTTGCCGCTGTGTAACAAGTCTGCATTTTCAAGTGAAGATGGGTATAGAGTTTCCAGAATTAATGAAGCTGCTTTGATAACGGGTGAATAGGACAAAACTCACCCTAAATATTTTTATATGGACAAAACATTTAGGGGGAATCCATATGAAATCAAACTATCTGACATCGCCGCCGCACCGTCGGGCGATTGGCGATTATGCTGAGAGTTTAAAAGATTTAGTGTCAAATAACAAAAACTTTACCTATGGCAACACCGCGCAATGAGCGGCTGAAGCCTTTGTTGCACGCTTGCTTGCATCTTTTCCGTCATATCGCCCAAAAATGCTCGGCAATACACAAAGTATTTCCTGCGTTTTTTAGACAATCTGACGAAAAAATCTGACGGCGCAATCGCATAACAATCATTGTGCGGTGTTGCCCTATAAAGAATTAATTGAGATTGCAAAAAAGTTGGGGGTAAATCAGATGAACATCAGTGGTAAGTGCAGCTTAGTTATTAAGGGCGACGGCTTAGATAAAGAAGTTATAGAACAAACACTTGGTTTAGCGGCGTCCCGCTTTTGTAAAAAGGGGGAATCTGTTAGCAAGGTGATTGGCGTGAGCCCGTTTGATGTTTGGAGCTATGATATAGAAACATTCAGCACAATTGGAATTGAAGATGCCATCGCAGAACTGTTAAAAAGATTGGTTTGGCTACTGATTTTTTAAACAAAACAGCAAAATCTAACGAAGTTTACTTTAAATGCTATATCAGTTCAGAATCAGCTCAAATTCAATTTGATCTATCGCCTAAGATTATAAAGGATATATCAGCAACAGGATTGAAGATTCACTTTTCAATATTATCTTGGGGAAATACAGATGTTTAGAAAATAAGACAGTAGACGAAATAAAAATAACTGTGGCGAAACAGACAAATGCGTTAATTCCCATGTTAAATTCCACCACCTCGTCCACTGTGGAAATTAACATGGGAATTAACTATTGTTATACTGATTCCATTACAACGCAGTTATAGAGCTTTTTTGGTTGCTTTAATTTAGTGATTATGCTATAATTAAAAAGATTAATGATGGAGTCGTCTATACAACGATGATAAGGATTAATCATGTCTTTCAAAGATAATACCAAAGGAACAGCTGACATGAACCGTAAACCGGTTCGGTCGCAAAGAGCATGAGAGTTTATTTGAATTTCAACGGTGAACAGGCGGGATTTACATGAAAAAGACTGTGTGTTTTTTTCAGGCGAACATGTCCTACGGCGAGTCGAAGTATCTTCCTTACGCGGCAGGCTGTTTGATTGCTTACGCAAAGGCGCAAAAAGACATCTGTGATGAATATGATTTTGCTGACATAGTTTTTACGCGCGAAAATCCGGCGGCGGCCTTAAGAAAAGTAAGTGAGCCGTTTCTTGCCGCGTTTTCCTGTTACACATGGAACTTTGAATATCACAAGGTGCTTGCCGAAATGCTCAAGGAACGCTTCGCTGAATGTATTGTCGTTTTCGGCGGACACAATATTCCTTATGATGATTCACTGCTTTATAAGCTCCCGTATGTGGATATTCTCATGCACGGCGAGGGTGAAGAAAGCTTTTCGGCCCTGCTGAACGCTTTTTCCCGCGGTGAGACGTTGCGGGGCGTTCCGGGAATCTCCTACCGCGCCGACAAAAATCAAACAAAGACAAATGCTTCGGTCAGGCCCGGGCACATTGATAAATACCCTTCTCCGTATCTCTCGGGTGTGTTTGACGGAATACTAAAGCGCAACCCCGATGTTCGTTTCAGCGCAATATCAGAAACCAATCGAGGCTGCCCCTACGGCTGCTCATATTGCGACTGGAGCCTTTGCCGCGAAATGCAGGTTTTTCCGATTGAGCGGGTTAAAAAGGAGCTGCAATGGTTTGCAGATCACAAAATCGAATATGTATTCTGTGCCGATTCAAATTTCGGTATGCTCGAAAGAGATTTTGAAATATCGGAGTATATTGTCCGGTTGAGAAAGCGCACGGGTTATCCGAGAGTGTTCGGAATTAACTCCGCAAAATACTGTAACGACAACGTGTTCAGAATCATAAAGATGCTGTTTGAAAACCGCATTTCAAAGGGCGTAACGCTTTCACATCAAACGCTTAACAGTGAGGCGCTTGCCAACATCAACCGCCGCAACTTTTCCCTTGAGGAGTTTACGCAAATTCTTCGCCGTTATAACGCCTGCGGAATCCCCGCCTATGCCGACATGATAATCGGTCTGCCGGGTGAAACATATGACAGCTTCTGCGACGGGCTTTGCAAGCTGCTTGAGTGCGGAATGAATATGTCGATGTCGATATACGACTGTCAGGTTTACTGCAATGCGCAAATGGGGCAGGAGGAATACAGGCGTAAATTCGGAATCAAAACCATGACCTTGCCGCTCAACTTTAACCATGCCCGTACTCCGCGTGAGGGCGATGTGCAGGAATATGTAGATGTTATCCGTGAGACCGCTTCAATGCCCGAAAAGGATATGCGCCGCGCGCATATATTTAAAACCGCGCTGCAATGCTTTCATTTCAAGGGCTGGCTGAAGTTCTTTGCCGCGTATATGTACCAAAGCAGGGGCGTTTCCTACAGGCAGTTTTATGATGCCGCCGTTGACTTCGTGTTTAGCGCGCAGGGCACGCTGATCAACAGTTTGTTCACGGGCTATGCTGTCGGACTTGAAAAGAACGACGGCTCTGTACTTACTTATTCAAACCCGGATTTCGGTCCTGTCGGCTGGTATCCGGAGGAGGGCATTGCACTTGTTCTCGCACAGAACAAAGAACGGTTCTACCGCGAAGCCGAGCCGTTCCTGTCCTCGCTCGGCATTGAGCCGGAGCTTTACCGCGAACTGCTCGCCTATCAAAAATCCGTTATCCGCACACCGGAGCATCGGGAGGTTGAGATAAGCAGCAGTTACGGCTTTTATGACTATTTTCTTGCCGTGCTTTCGGGCGACACCGATGTTATGCTGAAACGTGCGAGAAACACTGTCCGCGTCAGAATTGACAATCCTGTGAACAATTGGCAGGACTATGCCCGCGAGGTTGTGCTGTATTCCAACCGGCGCAACGATATGATAATCACCAACTGCAAGGAAGCGGTTACGGTGGAATATTATTAAGGTGGATCGGGCTTTGCCAAAGAAAGGAAACCGCCGCAAATGAAGGTTTTGTTTATCAGTCCCGCAGTTGAAATGCATCTGTACAGTCCCGGTAACCCAATCGGGCTGATGGCTCTTGCAACATATCTGAACGCCCGCGGTCACACTGCGATAATCCGCGACAGGGCCATAAAAAAAGAGAATCTTGACAAGCTTTTTGACAGCTTTCGTCCGGACGCTGTCGGGATTTCCCTCATGTCAACACTCGGCATTGCAGACAGTATTGTTGTTTCAAAGGCGGCGAAGAAGCACGGCGTTCCGGTTTTTTGGGGCGGACAGCAAACGACAATGATGCCGGAAATTATTGCTTCGTCCGGCTATTGCGACGCGGTGATGCTTGGGGAGGGCGAAATCACCTTCATGGAGCTGCTTGACGCAATAGAAAAGAAACAGCCTTTTGACAACATAGCCGGTTTGGCTTTTATGAAAGACGGAAAGTTTGTTACCACACCTGAGCGCAAATTTACCGACATAAGCCGCTTCGGTCTTGACTGGAGCCTTATCCGCCCGGAGGACTACTTTATTTCATATTATTTCTGTACGAAAATGATATATATGTATGGGTCAAAGGGCTGTCCGTTCAACTGCGATTTCTGTTTTAACCATTATTACAACAAAAACTGCCGCCGTATTCGGGACTTCGATATTGTGCTCGACGAGATTGAATACCTTATTAAAAATCACGGACTTAACGGCATATATTTTGTTGATGATTTGATTTTTGGTTCCTCGCAGCAGGCAAGAGAGAGCTGCGCCCAAATCAAGGCGCGCGGCATGAAATTTATCTGGGGCGGCCTGTCACGGGTCGGTCAGTATAGCTATGATGATTATAAAATCATGTATGACGCGGGCTGCAGATGGATGGTTTTCGGCATTGAAAGCGGCTCGGAGTACACTCTTAACAGAATGAACAAGAAAATCACCATGGCTGAAATCGAGCAGACTGTTGCAGATTGCCGCAGAGCGGGAATAATCATCATCGGAAACTTTATCATCGGTTTTCCCGGTGAAACAGTTGAGGAACTGCGAAAAACAACGAGAGAAGCAATGAAGCTTGACATCAATCTGTATTCCGTGAATCATTTTGAAATGGTCATACGCTCAAAGATTTGTGACGAAATGATTGCCGAAGGGAAGTTTTCGGTGACGAACAAGCTGGAGGACTACATCGGCTTAAAGCCGACGGAAATGCTGAACATCAATTTTTCGCAGATTCCTAAAAAGGATCTTGTCACTATCCGCTGTTTCTTTTTATGGATTTCGTTCGCGTCCAGGAACATTGTTATGGACACAAAGAACTATGCTCTTGCCAAGCGAGCTATCTCTCTGACGCTGCGCGAGGTAAGCAGGTATGGATTTTTCAAGAGCATCCCGCGGTTTTTCATTGCGGGCAAGAACTTTTTGTATCATATGTATCACGCAAACTTTCACCGCTCCATACTGAAAAAATATGACCTTTCCTTCAAGGAAAAGTGTAAACGCAACAAAGCAATCAACAGACAGGATGCGCAGGAGTGAAATTAAATTCACGGGTCCTATTATTAGCCTGATTTGTTCAGAGAATATGTCAATGCGTGCGTGCGAGCAATTTACGACGGCCGTTATGTTAACAAACCGGCGAAGGAGATGCAAAATGAAAGGTCTGCTTATTTTTCCGCCTCAATGGTACCCGGGCAATCCTTACACCGCCTTGCCGCTTTTGCAGGGTCGGCTAAGGGAAGCCGGCTTTGACGTGAGCGTATCGGACCTAAACATCAGATTTTATAACGACATACTTACATATGAAAATGTCCTTTCATCCTTTAAAAGAGCGCGCGAAGAAATAGAAAACGAGCAGTCGGACAGTCCCGACAGCCTTCATATCGATGCCTTAAACAAATTCCTTTCTTCTCACAGCGAGAGCGAGATCTCCGCTGTCGCAGCCGAAATTGGGCACGCAATCACTGTGCATAAAACCACGGAGCTGTTCTACGACGCCAATAAGCTTTTCAAAGCAAGGCGCACACTTTTTTCTGCGCTTGACATTGTTTCTCTGCCGTACGCACCTTACGGAGTATCATTTTTTAACTGTGGCGACAACCGCTGGGCTCAGGGCTTTGAAAAAATTGACAGCGTTTGCTCCGGCAGGGAAAAGAACCTGTTTTTTGATTATTATACTTCTCATTTTGATTCTGTCATCACGGGGGATGCAGATTATTTCATCATCACCGTCGCCGACATGACACAATTGATTGCGTCCTTTACGCTTGCGCGGCTCATTAAAAAAAGGCTCGGCCGCCCCGTTTGCATCGGCGGTAATATTATCACGAAGCTTTACCGAGACCTTGCGCGAATGCCCGGCTTGTTCGGTGAATACTGCGACTATATCTGCTGCGGCACGGCCGAAACCAATCTTGTCGATTTTGCAGCCTTTGCGGAGGGCAAAATAAGAGTGCAGGACGTTCACGGCATAATGTATCTGAAAGACGGCAGCCTGACGGTAAATCCCCCGGCAGCTTCCGGGCGCACAGTCAGCTTGTGCTTGCCCGATTTCACCGGCATTGATTTCGGCAGCTACTTTTCGCCCGAAAGAGTCTGGCCGATTCAGTTTTCACACGGCTGCTACTGGGGCAAATGCGCTTTTTGTGACGTTTCGTTCGACCGCTCTCATTTTTCGCTAAAAAAGCCGGAAACTGCCTTTGCCGAGCTGAAGGAACTCAATGAGCGACACGGCATCCGTCACTTCTTTATTACGGACGACTCAATTTCACCGACATATTTTGAAAAGCTTTCGTCGCTGATAATTTCCGACAAACTCGACGTGCGGCTGTTTTCAATGGCAAGGCTTGAGAGCAAATTTACGGATGAGCTTTTTGAACTGATGTATAAGGCGGGATTCAGAATAATTTTCTGGGGCTATGAGTCCGCCTCGCCGCGAGTCCTCGGGCTTATCAACAAGGGCATTGATGCCGACGGGCGGCTGCCTGTTTTGCAGCGCTCGCACAATGCCGGAATATGGAATCATGTTGCCCTGCTTATCGGGTTTCCGACAGAGACCCGACAGGAGGCGGATGAAACAGAAACATTTATTGAGGAAAACGCCGGAGTTATCGACAGCGGATATATTTCGCGTTTCAGCTTTAAGAAAAACGCCGTTATCGCCGGAAATCCCGCCGACTACGGTGTGTGCAACGTGCGGCAGAACGCGCCCGTGTCGCTTGACTGTGAGTACGATTCTGTCAGCGGAATGGACGAGCCGCAGAAAAGAAAGTTTGTGCGCGAAATCAGAGAGCGTTATCTCGGCACAAGAAAAAGATGCCTTTGGCCATATCTTTGCTCCGATTTTGATTATCTGCTGCTTTATATATCCTTCTTCGGGCGCGATAAAGTCAGACGCTTTCGCCTTGAGGACGACTATGATGAATTTGCTTTCATGCTGTGATTACAAGGAGGAAAGGAACAACAGACGCGCAATTCGGGCATCTGTTTCACGTAAAAATGAAAAAGAAAAACATTTATATGGTTCAGGCGACGAATGCCAGCGAAAAAAATGTCTATCTGCCATATTCAACGGGCACGCTCGTTGCCAACGCATGGAAAGACAGTAAGGTTCAGGACAGCTATGATTTCAAGGGCTTCATCGTCATTAAGGAAGATATTGAAGAAATTGCGCGTTCCTTTGATGAGCCGTTTCTCATCGGATTTTCCAACAATATCTGGAACAGCAACTTTAACAAGCTGCTTGCGGAGCGTATTAAGTGCCTTTATCCGAACTGTCTGATTCTGTTCGGCGGCAAGGAGCTGCCGTTCGGGAACGACTATTTGGAGCGGTATCCGTACATGGATTTCCTTATCCATCTTTGGGGCGAGGAAACCTTCCGTCTGCTGCTGCTTGAGCTTGCACACGGCGGGACGACATTTTCGGAGATACCTAATCTCTCTTACCGTGAAAACGGCAAGGCTGTGACCAATGCGGTGAGCTGTGAAGATTCGCTCGATTTCCCGTCGCCTTACCTGAGCGGCTTATATGACGAGCTTATCAAATCCGCTCCTCAGATCAATTTTGTCGCAGGCTTTGAAACAAACAGAGGCTGTCCTTTCCACTGCACCTATTGCGATTGGGACACGGCGAAAGCCAAAATGGTTCTGTTCCCTCTCGAAAAAGTCTTTGCTGAAATCGAATGGATAGCCGCTCATAAAATTGACTATTGCGGCTGCTTTGACTCGAACTTCGGCATCTTCGAGCGCGATGAACTGATAGCCGACAAGCTTATTGAAGTGAAAAAGCGTACCGGCTTCCCGATAAAGCTTCAGGTTTCCGCCGCGAAGGCAGACAGTGAAATTGTTTATCGAATCAACCGCAAGCTCAACGAATGCAAGATGAGCAAGGGAGTCACGATTTCCGTTCAGACGCTTTGCCCCGAGGCGCTTTTCAACATTGACAGGCAGAACATTTCGCTTGACGATTATCAAAGGCTCATGGTGCTTTATAAAACTCAAAATATTCCCACCTTTACCGATGTTATTCTTGGTTTGCCGGGCGAAACCTACGAGAGCTTTTGCAGCGGTCTTTGCAAGCTAATTGAATGCGGTCAGCATTTCGCGATTTTTGTCTACAGCTGCAACCTGCTGACAAACTCCATCATGTGGCAAAAGCCCTATATTGAAAAACACGGCATCAAGACCGTTGATATACCGTTCAGCCAATATCACTGCAACATAAGAAAATCAAACGAACCTGCCGAATACTCGAAAGAAATCATCGCCACTTCGACAATGAATGAGCGGGAGTTTCTGCGCGCTAAATATTTTGCGCACGTTCTTCAGTGCTTCCACTGTTTCGGATTGCTAAGGTGCTTTGCCATTTACCTTTACCATGAAAAGCATGTCAGCTATCTTGACTTTTACAAAGCCCTTGTTGAACATCTCGGAAGTGTGCCGCAGTCGGTTGCGGGGGCGGTGTTCTCGAAGGTTTACAAGGGGCTTGAAAGCTACTCGCGCGGAGAAGAAATCGAACGATTTGTTGACCCTATATTCGGAGACATCACATGGCCGTTTGAGGAAGGCGCTTACCTTGAAATCCTGCTGAAGCTCGACAGGTTTTACGAGGAGGCGGAGAGCTTTTTACAGAATTTTGACATCGAGCCTGAAATATTTGACGAGCTGATGCGGTATCAAAAGAGCATCATCAAGCTGCCGGGACGGGAAACAGTAAAGCTTGAGCTTGAGTATGACCTCGGCAATTATTTTTACGGCATCTTTGCCCGTGAGCACACTCCGCCGCAAAGGAAGCGCAACATTGTAACCATCGGCGCGGGCGGTGTGCCGGACAACTGGAAGGATTATTCAAAATACATCGTTTGGTTCGGGCGCAAGGGCACGGGAAACGTCAGTTCCGACGTTTCGGTGGATTTAGTATGAATAAGGCAATCAAAAAAATCGCGGACGCAAAGAAAAACAATATATATTTTGTTCAAATCGGCGATGTGTTCAGCGGCGGCGGTGAGTCGGCGTATCTGCCGTATGCCGCGGGCGCTATCGCGGCGCAAGCTTTTTCAAACAGTGAAATCAGCGCAAAGAGCCGCCTTGCCGATATACTGTTTCGCAGGCTTCCTCTCGCGGAGTCGCTTGCAATCTTAAAGCTGCCCTTTCTTGTCGGCTTTTCGAGCTATGTCTGGAATTATGAATATAACAAAAGGCTTGCCGCGCTTGTCAAGAAGGCTTATCCCGATTGCGTGACAGTTTTCGGCGGTCACAACATTCCTAACGGCTGTGCGCTTTTGGAGGAGTGCGGTTTTGTTGACATCGTTATCCATGGCGAGGGTGAGGAGGTCTTTGAAAAGCTGCTGCTGACACTTAATCGAGACGGCGATCTTTCCGATATTCCCAACCTTTCCTACCGCAAGCCCTGCGGTGAGCTTGCCGAAACGCGGCGAGAAAAAATTATCGGCTGCGATTATCCGTCGCCTTACACGGGCGGAATATTTGACAAGATTCTTTGCGACAACCCGGACACACTTTTTTCCGCCATACTTGAAACAAACAGAGGCTGCGTTAACAACTGCGCGTTTTGTGACTGGGGTCCTCACAAGGACAAAGTTAGGCTGTTTAATATGGAGCGCATAAAGGGCGATATCGAGTGGTTTTCCGAAAATAAGATCGAATACATTTGGGGTGCCGACGCTAATTTCGGACAATTTGACAGGGATTTACAAATCACGCAATGGCTTATTAATGCGAAAGCCAAAAACGGATATCCGAAAAGGATTAAAGTCAACTATGCGAAAAACCGACATGAAAATGTGCTGAAGCTGACCGGGTGGTTTGCAAAAGCGGACCTTAGCAAAAGCACCACCGTATCGTTCCAGTCCCTCTCGCCCGAGGTTTTGAAAAACATCGGGCGCAGCAACATGACGATGGAAAGCTTTTCAAAGCTTCTGGACGAATACCGCAAGTCAGGAATACCGACTTACACCGAGCTGATTCTCGGCTTGCCCGGCGAAACCTTTGAAAGCTTTACACGAGGCATTGAAATGTTGCTCGATTCCGGTCAACATTCGATAATCGAGGTTTATGACTGTGAGCTGCTGCCGAAATCCGCGCTCGCCGCTCCCGCTTACAAAAGCAAGCACGCGATACGCACCGTTAAGCTGCCGTTCTTTCAGTATCACACCTGCGCAGCCGAGGACGAGGAGGTTACGGAGTTCAGCGACATTGTGGTTGAAACCGCAACAATGCCCGTTGAGGATTGGATTCGCTGCAAAATGTTTACCGCCGTTTTTCAGTCCCTTCACTGCATGGGTCTTTTGCGAAACGTGGCGGTATATGCTCACAGAAGCTTGTCGATTCCGTACGTCACATTTTATCAAAGTTTCATCGAGTGGTTTTTCTCACATCAGGATACTTTTATTAACGAGGTGTTCTCCGGCATTCTTGATTCAATCCGCAAGGCTGTCGAAGGTATAAACTGCCAGTTTTATTACGACGCAAAGTTCGGTGACGTTCGCTGGACGCTTGATGAGGGTGCATTTTTACGCTTCTCTTCCGAAATTGATGTGTTTATGTCCGAGGTCGGTGATTGGTTAATTACAATCATTGAGGATGATGAGATTGTCGGCGAGCTTCTGAAATATCAAAAGCTGATTGTCAACCATCCGTTTAAAAAAGAAACCCGGGAGAGCTTTAAATTTAACTTCCCGTCATATTTTGCAGATGATAAGCTTTCCGCTCCGCAAAGACAAAAAACTCTCGTAACGGCAGTGCCGGAGCGTGAGTTTGACAACCTGCCCGATTATGCGCGTGAAATCGTGTGGTACGGGAAACGGATAAAAAAGACAGTGCTTGAAAACGTGCGGGAGGGAGAGTGAACCGCTTTGAAAAGGATAGTCATAATCGGCGGCGGAATCAGCGGCCTTTCGGCGGGCATTTACGCGCTTCAGGCAGGCTACGAAGCTGTTATCTATGAAAGAAACGCGGTGCCCGGAGGCGTTATCGCAACGTGGGAGCGCGGAGGGTATAAGCTGGGCGGCTGCATTGAGTGGATAACAGGCACCAACCCGAAAACCGAGCTTTACCCTATGTGGCAGAATCTCGGCGTAATTGAGGACGGGCAGAAATTTAACGAGCATGAAAACTACTCAACATATTATCTCGACGGAAAAACCGTCAATGTCACATATAGCCTCGACAGCTTCCGCAAAGAGCTTCTGTCTGTAGCGCCTGAGGACGAGAAGGCAATCAATTCATTTGTTTCATGTGTGCGCAAGCTGCAATGCATTAACTTTCCCGCGAAGGGGGCATTTAAATATTACCCGCTCCATTATGCCGCTCTGGCGTGTGAGATGCTCCGTATTGTTCCTGTTGCGCTTAAATATTATTTTATGGATTTCAGCCGCTACTCCCGCCGCTTTACGAACACTACGCTTAAAAAGTTTTTTTCGGACTTTTTTGCGCCTAACGAAAGTATACTCGCGTTCATGGCAAGCATGGGAATTATGACGAGCGGCAACGGCAAAATGGTTTCGGGCGGCGCGGCGGAGATCATACAAAAAATGAGCAGGCGTTTTACCGATCTCGGCGGCAAGCTGATGCTGAACTCACCCGTTACCGCTATCAGCTATAATGGGCGCAAGGTCGACGGAGTAATTGTCGGAGGAGAAAAGGTAACCGCCGACTTTGTCGTTTCATCCTGTGACCCATATGTTACATACCGCAAACTGCTCTCGGGAGCCTTTTGTGACAAGGCTCTCGAACGGAAATACGCCGACAGCGAAAAATATCAAACTCGCGGCTGCTCAAATGTGTTTTTCCTGCTCAAGGGCAACTGTAAAAGCCTGCCGCACCGCATCTGTTTTTTATGCGAGCCGTTTACAGCCGGCGTGACGCAGAAAAAACGTCTGTCATTTATCAGCCTTGAAAACGGCTCAAGCATGGAAAAAGACGAGAGAATCTATTATGTGAATATTGACCAGTTTGACGACGACTTCCGATATTGGGAAGCTTTGCGGGCACGCTCCGCTGAGGAATACAGCTTGGAAAAAACGCGCATGGCGCAGGATGTCAGAAGCAGAATAGCTTCTAAGCTGGATTTTGAAAATAACGGCATTACCTGCGAGGTTATTGACATCACTACGCCGAAAACGTATAATTTTTATACCGGAGGCTACAATGGGGCATATATGCCCTTTGTCATCGGGCTGCGCTCCCTGCCCGCGTTTTACAGCAACAAGGTTCGGGGTCTGGACGGCTGCTACATTGCAAGCCAGTGGATAAACCCTCCGGGGGGGTTGCCGTCCGCCGCCGTATCAGGAAAGTTTGTAATTGAAGAAATCACAAAAAAGGACAGAAACAAATAAAGGCGACGCCACACAATGCGGAGCGCGAACGGAATCAGTTGTCGGTCTTTGGAGTTACTTTATGAGGATTTTGATTATCAGCCCGAAAATCGGAACAATTCAGCGACAGACAATCATACCACTTGGTATGCTGTCTGTTGCCACACATCTTAAAAACTGCGGTCATACTGTGACCGTTTGTGACAGAATTGTCGATAAACGAAAGATAGGCGATTTGCTCCGCAATTTTAAGCCGGACTTTGTAGGCGTGTCAATGATGTATGTCCGCAGTTACCGCGACGCTGTAAACTGCTCACTGGCTGCGAAAAGCTGTGGTGCCAAGGTTGTTTGGGGCGGTCATCTCGTCACGCAGACACCCGAAGCGACACTTAAAGAGGATTGCGTTGATTACATAGTCACGGGTGAGGGAGAGTTCACATGGCAGGCGTTGCTTGAATGTCTGTCCTCCGATGCAGCTCTCGACAATGTCAAGGGCATCGGATATAAGAACAACGGCAAAATCCACATAAATCCTGAAAGAGAATTTGCAGACCCTGCCGACTTGCCTGTGCTTGATTTTGATATTCTCCGCCCCGAACCCTACTTTCAGTCATCTTTCAGCTGCAAAAAGATGCTGTATATGTACGCTTCAAAGGGTTGTCCCGGGCACTGTGCTTTTTGCTTTAATCCCGAATACAACAAGTCCTGCTGCCGCCGCAGACCGATTGAAAACGTTATTAAAGAAATCCGCTGTGTAGTTGAAGAGCACGGCGCGGACGGAATATATTTTGCGGATGAGCTTTGGTGCGGCAACAACGAGGAGCTTGTGCGCTTTTGTAACGCCTACCGCGATTCCGGAATAAATTTTGTCTGGGGCTGTCAGATGAGGGTGGGCATAATAGCCGCCGAAAACTTTAAGCTCATGTATGACTGCGGATGCCGCTGGATATTCTTCGGAGTGGAAAGCGGTTCGACGGAAAAGCTGAAGGAAATGCACAAGGGCATCAGCCTTGACAACGTCAGGCAGGCGGCGCAAAACGCTTCCGATGCGGGTATTGTTGCAATCACATCGTTTATTGTGGGCTTTCCGGGCGAAACCGAGCAACAGCTGCGCGACACTGCGGTTTTCGCTTCGAGCCTCGACTGTGCAATGCTGTTTTGTTCGTTTTTTTCAATCATTATCGGCTCGGAATATCACCGCGCGTTGGTTGCACAGGGCAAGCTGAAAAAGGTGGAAAGGCTCTCTGACATTCTCGATTACCCCAGCGGCGAGTATCTGAAATATAATTTTACCGAGGTTCCAAGCCGTGACCTGAAGGTGGTTTACGCGTCCCTGATGTGGCACTCATTTACAAAGAAAGGCACGTCTCCGGAAAAGGTCAAGCATTCCTTTGCGCTTAAGGTGATGGCGGAGGCTGTCAGAGGCTTATTCAGTCAGGGGATTCTCCGCGCCCCGCTTGAGGCATTCATTCTTATACGAACCTTTTTCGACATCGTGTTTAACTTAACCTGTTTTCCCGGCATCAGGAAAAAATACGGATTAAAATAAAAATCAAGAGATGTATTTTTAATTTTTCCGGTCTTTTGCGAAAAAACCGGCGCATTCTTCAAAATTTCGTTTACAAGTTCAAGCTCACGATTTTTTCGTTCGAGTTTTCTGGTGCGCGCCCTTTGCTTAGCATCAGTTGCCGGGTCCGGAATCTTATCCGGAGCTTTACGATTCTTACGCCATTCGGCAAGGTGCAATATTGAAGTCCAAGCTGTGACGCCGCATTTTTAACTCGGATTTCGTCCGACAGCCTAAATGCCTCTCCCTTGAAATCCTTGCTGCGCTTTTCATCTTAAAGCACCTTTTCTTCTGTATTTCATTATATCAGAGTTTTGGGTGCTTTTCGGCTTTTCTTACATGATTACAGTCCAATTTGGCGGTTTTATAATCTAAGGCAACACCGCGCAATGAGCGGCTGAAGCCTTTGTTGCACGCTTGCTTGCATCTTTTCCGTCATATCGCCCCAAAATGCTCGGCAATACACAAAGTATTGCCTGCGTTTTTTAGACAATCTGACGAAAAATCTGACGGCGCAATCGCACAACAATCATTGTGCGGTGTTGCCCTAAATAAAAAAGTAGTGAGCAGCGGAGAGGCGATGCGTTCCACCTCTCCCACCCGCGGCTCTCCCACCCGCGGCTCTCCCTTTGGGAGAGCCACAGGCGGGGGAATCCGCCGGAAGAGCCTTCCAAAAAAAGCAGGTGACAAACGCGGAAATGTATGTTAAGATAATTTTATAAAGGATTGCTTTTCAGAAAAGCCTTGTGTTTTTTCTGTGAGATTTCACGGTCTTTACAAAAGACAGATTGATTCGGCAATTCAAACAGTCATATAAGCGGACACGCAAAAAAGGAGTTGTTTCAAAAGGTGAAAAGGATATTAAGATCAGGCCTTGCTTTGTTTTTGGCGTTCATTATGATTTTCGGCGGCGCGCTTCCGAGTGCGTTGGTGGCTCTGGACTTCAACTTGCCCCGGTGTCTGAAAAGCCCTTTTTCGTTCGGAGCTGAGGCGGCGCACACATGGCAGGCGGGCGACATCGGCACTTTCGGCTCATATCCGCAGACACAAGTGACTGACACGGCTCTTTTGACCGCGCTGAACGCGCAGGCTCTCAACCGGGTGTCCTACGGCTATTACAGCGGCAATGGCGATGATGGCTCCATGACACAAAGTGATTACATGAAATATGCCGACGTGACATACGGCGGGAGCAAATATCGCGCCGTGCTGTTTACTTCCTTCAGACCGATGTATACGACTTACCACGCGGATGCAGCGGCAGGCTTGGATTGGGACAACAGCAGCTGGCAGGATGATAGCGGCTATTACACAAACACTGTCTATTGGTTTAAATACGAGCCTTTGCGATGGCGCGTTCTCGACCCGGCGACAGGGTTTGTTATGTGCGAGGATATCATTGACAGTCAGGCATACGGCAACACGATTTACTCATGCACAGGTGAATATTACAACAATTCCGCAAACACAGCTTACGCAAACGACTACGCGACAAGCTCCATGCGCACATGGCTCAACGCCGATTTTTACAACACCGCATTCACAAGCGCCGAGCAGTCACTCATCAAGGCGACAGCTGTTGATAACAGCGCCTCGCCGGGATATTCACAATATGACAGCGCATCCACAAACGACAAACTGTTTCTGCTTTCATACAGCGAATCAACAAACGCCGCCTACGGGTTCGGCTTGAGCATAAGCCCGAGCACCACAAGATACGCTCAAGGCAGCGACTACGCAAAATGTCAGGGACTATATGTCTATAACTCCTCGGGCAGTTTATACGACGGAAAAAGCAGCTGGTATCTGCGCTCACCCGGCTGCGATTCTTGTTTTGCAAGCTTTGTCTACTACCCCGGCGACATCGGCGGCAGCGGCAATGTAAACAACACATTCATTGGTGTTCGCCCCGCTTTTAAAATTTCAAGCCTGTCGTCTTTATCAACAATTCCTGTCACGGGAGTTTCCCTTGGAGCAAAAAGTCTGTCGCTTAATATCTTGGAAACCTCACAATTAACAGCGGAAGTGCTGCCCTTTGACGCCATGGATAAATCACTCACTTGGGCTTCAAGCGACACAAATGTCGCTACTGTGGACGAAAACGGGATTGTCACTGCAAAAGCCCACGGCTCGGCTACCGTCACAGTCACGACAGTCGACGGAGGCTTCACAGACACCTGTACTGTGACGGTGTGGAAAATGGGCGACATCGGCACTTTCGGCTCATATCCGCAGACGCAAGTGACCGACACGGCTCTTTTGACCGAGCTGAACGCGCAGAACCTCAGCTGGGTGTCCTACGGCTATTACAGCGGCAATGGCGACATCGGCTCCATGACACAAAGCGATTATATGAAATATGCCGACGTGACACACGGCGGGAGCAAATACCGCGCCGTGAAATTCACGTCATACAGGCCGTATTGGATATGCGGCACATCATCGCCTACATATCAGGACAGCAACGGCTATTACACAAACACTGTCTACTGGTTCAAGTATGAGCCTTTGCGCTGGCGAGTGCTCGACCCGTCGTCGGGGCTTGTGATGTGTGAGGACATCATCGACAGTCAGGCATACAGCAACACGATTTATCATAAGTCAGGTAGCGGATATTACAACAACCCCGCCTGCACAGTCTACGCCAACGACTACGCGACAAGCTCCGTGCGCACATGGCTCAACGACGATTTTTACAACACGGCTTTCACGAGCGCCGAGCAGTCGGTCATCAAGACCACAGAGCTTGACAACAGCGCATGGCCGGGCTATCCCGAATATAACAGCGCGTCCACAAACGACAAGCTGTTTCTGCCTTCATACAGCGAATCAACAAACGCCGCCTACGGCTTCAGCTCGGATCGTACAAACTATGACCCCGCCCGACGGGCGCAAGGCAGCGACTACGCAAAATGTCAGGGTCTATATGTCTACAACTCCCCGGGAAGCGACTGCGACAAAAACAGCTATTGGTTTCTTCGCTCGCCCGGCGGCAATTCTCATTACGCGTGCGTCGTCTACTACTATGGCTACGTCTACAACTACTACTATGTGTTCTACACCTCAGGCATTGGCGTTCGCCCGGCTTTTAAGTTTTCAAACATGTCTCTGTTGACAACGATTTCTGTCACGGGAGTTTCGCTCGGCGCGGAAAGCTTGTCGCTCACCATCTCGGAAACCTCACAATTAACAGCGGAAGTGTCGCCCTTAGACGCCATGGATAAATCGGTCACTTGGGCTTCAAGCGACGAAAGCATTGCGGTTGTGGATGAAAATGGTTTCGTGACGGCAAAAGCTCTCGGCACGGCTACTGTCACAGTCACGGCAACCGACGGCGGATTTACAGACACCTGCGAGGTTACGGTCAACGGAATTGACGCGGATAATTTTGCGGTGACTGATATTCCCGACCAAATATACACGGGCGGCGCGATAGAGCCGCCTGTTGAAGTGAAGTTTAATGGAGAAACTCTGACGCTCGGCGCGGATTACACGGTGGAATATGCGAACAATATTAACGTCGGAACCGCGGCGGCGACAATCACGGGCGCGGGCAACTTTGAGGGCACAAAGGCTGTGACTTTCGCCATCACAGCGGCAGACGCGGGCGGCTTTGCTTTGACGGAGATTACAAATCAAACATACAAAGGCAGTGAACTGACACCGCCGTTTGAAGTGAAGTTTAACGGTGAAACTCTCACGCTCGGCACAGATTATACGGTGGAATATGCGAACAATATTAACGTCGGCACCGCGGCGGCGACAATCACAGGCGCGGGCAATTTTGAGGGCACAAAGGCTGTGACTTTCACCATCACAGCGGCAAACGCGGGCAGTTTTGCTGTGACAGCAATACCAAATCAAACATACACGGGCGGTGAGCTGACGCCACCGTTTGAGGTGAAATTTAACGGCGAGACTCTCACGCTCGGCACTGACTATACAGTGGAATACACAGACAATATTAATGTCGGCGCCGCGACTGTGACATTAACGGGCGAAGGCAATTTTGAGGGCACAAAGGATGTGACTTTTACCATCACAGCAGAAAGCGCGGGCTGCTTTGCGGTGGCTGCAATTCCCGACAAAACATACACAGGCCTCGAACTGACACCGCCGGTTGAAGTCCGATTCAGCGGTGAAACACTTACGCTCGGCACAGATTACACAGTGGAGTACACAGACAACATCAACGTCGGCACCGCGACTGTGACAATAACGGGTGAGGGAAACTTTGAGGGCGCAAAGATTGTGACTTTCACCATCACAGCAGAAAGCGCGGGCTGCTTTGCTGTGGCTGCAATTCCCGACCAAACATATACAGGCAGCGAAATTACACCATCGGTTGAGGTCAAATTCAACGGGGAAACTCTCACGCTCGGCACAGATTACACAGTGGAATACACAGACAACATTAACGCCGGAACGGCGACGGCGACAATCACGGGCGAGGGAAACTTTGAGGGCGCAAAGACTGTGACTTTCACAATTATTGCCGTCCCGCCCCAAACAATCACAATGAGCGGCAAAACTCTTAAGCTAATATACGAAGACACGGCGACACTTTCCGTAAATATCGAGCCGTATAACACGACAAACAAAAATGTCATCTGGAAGTCGAGCAACGAAAAAGTCGCCATTGTCGATGAGAACGGCAAAGTGACGGCGACAGGCAGAGGCACGGCGACAATCACGGCGACTGTCGAAGATTCGGAAGTCAGCGACACCTGCACTGTGACAGTCAAGCTCACATTTGCGCAGTGGATTGTTAAAATGCTGATGTTTTGGCGGCATTTGATAATGATGTTTTTTAATATGTTTAAGATACTTTAAGCCAATCAAAATATATTAACAAAAACGTTGAGCGATGAAAATATATTTCTCACCGCTCCGAGGACTTATTTCGTTTGCATCATTTCAACTTCCGACAAGCACTGTTTTTTAAAATTCTCACCTGCAAAAAGAACATAATAAAAGTAAAAAAACACTTGACAAAAGAAAAATGCTGTGTTAACATACACAAAGCTGTCCTGCCAAAGACAGCAGGTGCGCTCAAGCGCGTAAGAGCATTGGCTCGCCTGCCGAGGAGAGGATTGAAAGTCGGCTTTTGCTTTTGAGCTTTCACGCCCTTTCCCGTCACGGGACAGGGTGTTGTTTTTTTCAGGAGGTCTCGGCGCCTCTGTGCGGAAAATGACGCCTATCAAAAAAATGGAGGTGAACATATGCCGAGCGAAAAGGTTCTCGAACAAAAAAAGCAGGCTGTAACAGAGCTTACAGAAACCTTGAAAGGTGCTTGCGCCGGTGTTGTTGTCGACTACAAGGGGACGAATGTCACAGACGACACGATACTCCGCAAGGAGCTGCGCGAAGCCGGAGTTAAATACACCGTCGTCAAAAACACTCTTTTGCGCTTTGCCGCAAAAAATGCCGGTCTTGACGGGCTTTGCGATGTGCTTGAGGGCACAACCGCGATAGCAGTCAGCTCCGACGACCATGTCGCCGCAGCGCGCATACTTGGGAAGTTTGCCGAAAAGCATAAAAACTTTTCAGTAAAAAGCGGATTCCTTGACAACGATGTCATAAGCCTTGACAAAATCGAAAGCCTGGCGAAGCTCCCCTCACGCGAGGTTCTTCTTGCGACAGTGTGCAATGTGTTTAACGCGCCTGTTTCCGCGTTCGCGCGTGTTATCCAGGCGATTGTTGACAAGCAAAGCGAAACAGATTCCGCCGCGGCGGAGGCTTAACCACAAACTATTTCATAAAAATCGGAGGTAAACAACAATGGCGTCAGAGAAAATAAATGCTATTATCGAAGAAATCAAAGTCCTCACAGTTCTTGAGCTTTCAGAGCTTGTTCACGCCGTAGAGGAAGAATTCGGTGTCACGGCGGCGGCGGCAGTCGCTGTTGCGGCTCCTGCTGAAGCAGCCGCGGCTGAGGAAGAAAAGACAGAGTTTGACGTTATCCTTGCGGAAGTCGGCTCTGAAAAAATCAAGGTTATTAAGACTGTCCGTGAAATCACAAGCCTTGGTCTCAAGGAGGCAAAAGAGCTTGTTGACAGCGCTCCCAAAGCCATCAAAGAGGCTGTTTCAAAGGATGAGGCCGAAGAAATCAAAGCCAAATTTGAAGAAGTCGGCGCGAAGATCGAAATCAAATAAAAACATCAAAATCAAACCGTCCCGCCTGTGGATGAAATCAAGCTGCCTGTGGCAATCCAATTTCAGCAATCATTCTAAGGCATTGCGGGCTAAGGCGAAGGTTTTTTGCCGAGCCGCTCATAAACTGACATTTAAAACAACAAAGAGGCCGGCACTTAAAGGGTTAGAAATTTCCTTTGAGTGCCGGCTCGTTGCGTCTTATTAAAATTTATACGAAACAGCTATAAAACATAATAAGCGGTCTAAAAGCTGGTTGAATTTTAAAGCCCGAAAAAGGCTTTAAAAAGCTTTAAAATCAGCGGTGACGGAGAAGTTTCGGAGGATTGACTCTCCTTTAGGAGAGGTGGCTCCGCTTTAGCGGAGACGGAGAGGTTCCTTGCGGGAGAGGTTGCGGAAAAGACCTCCCTCTCAGTCGCTTCGCATTGCCTCTCCTTTAGGAGAGGTGGCTCCGCTTTAGCGGAGACGGAGAGGTTCCTTGCGGGAGATGTTGCGGAAAAGACCCCCCTCTCAGTCGCTTCGCATTGCCTCTCCTTTAGGAGAGGTGGCTCCGCTTTAGCGGAGTCGGAGAGGTTCTTTGCGGGAGATGTTGTAGAAAGCCCCCCTCTCAGTCGCTTCGCATTGCCTCTCCTTTAGGAGAGGTGGCTCCGCTTCAGCGGAGACGGAGAGGTTCTTTGCGGGAGCGGTTGCGGAAAGACCTCCCTCTCAGTCGCTTCGCGACAGCTCTC